>DATKLX010000250.1:0-4476 GCA_035542155.1 Anaerolineaceae bacterium | reverse complement strand
CTGGGAGATATGGCAGTAACGGCCGGGCGGACGGTCAGCGAGGCCGATATCGTCAATTTCGCCGGGCTTTCAGGCGATTTTTCGCAGATCCACACCGACGCCGAATACGCCCGCCAGGGCGGGTTCGGGCAGCGGGTGGCGCACGGAATGCTGGAGGTGTCCATCGTCAGCGGCCTGCTGGCACAGCTGTGCCTGCTGACCGGTACCGTGCTGGCCCTGCGCGAGCTGACCTGGAAATTCAGCCTGCCGGTCTACATCGGCGACACGATCCAGGCCAGAATCAATGTCAGCAGGCTGAAAGCGGTGCCGCGACTGAAGGGAGGCCTGGTCACGTTCCAGATCGAGGTCACCAACCAGGAAGGTGGGCAGATAGGGAGCGGAACCTGGACGGTGCTGGTTGCCAGTAAAGCAGAATTAACCCTATGACCCAAAAAACAATCATCATCATTGGGGCCGGGATTGCGGGGATGGCAGCGGGGTGCTATGCCCAGATGAACGGCTACAAAACGCGCATTTTCGAGCTGCACAACCTGCCGGGCGGGCTGTGCACGGCCTGGGAGCGAGCCGGCTACACCTTCGATGGCTGCATCCATTACCTCTTTGGCTCGGGGGAGGGCCAGCCGTTCAACAGCATGTGGAAGGAGCTGGGAGCGGTCCAAAACCGGTCCATGGTCAACCACAGCGAGTACCAGCGGCTGACCGACGGGCAGAAAACGCTGACCGTGTACGTGGACCCTGACCGGCTGGAAGCGCACCTGCTGGAGCTGTCGCCGGGGGACGCCGGAGTAATCCGGCCCTTCATCGACGGGATACGGCGGTTGGGGAGATTCGACCTGGCGGCGATGTACACCAAGGCCAAGCCGCTGATGAACCTTTTCGACTGGCGGACGCTGGGGTTCAAGATGATGCCGTTCGCGCCGGCACTGGCGCGCTGGGCGACCCTATCGTGCGGCGAGTTCGGGCGCAAATTCAAGGATCCGTTCTTGCGGCGGGCAGTGCCGCAGATATTCTCGTGGGACGAGGCCCCGGTGATGATGGGTATGATGCTGCTGGCCTACATGCACAGCGGCAACGCCGGCTTCCCGGTGGGCGGGTCGCTGGCGTTCGCGCGCGCCATTGAAAAGCGCTACCTCGACCTGGGTGGAGAGATTTACTACCGGGGGCAGGTCGAGAAGATCCTGACAGAGAATGGGCGTGCGGTGGGCGTGAGGCTATACAATGATGAGATCTACCGGGCGGATTTCATCCTTTCGGCGGCCGATGGGCATGGCACGATCTTCGACATGCTGGGGGTTGAATTTACCGACCGGCGGATCCGGCGCATGTACGACGGTCACCTGCCGACTCATAAGATGATGCAGATCTCGCTGGGCGTGAGACGGGATCTTTCGGCCGAGCCGCACTGGGTGACACACCTGCTGGACGAGCCGCTCTTGCTGGCGGGTGAGCTACGGTCCGAGATTGGGGTCAAGAATTACTGCTTCGACCCGAGCCTGGCACCGGCGGGTAAATCGGTGATCGAGCTGATCGTGCGCACCAACTACGCTTATTGGCAGCACATCTACGGGCGCGGTCCGTATGACAGCGAGCAGCGCCAGGTGAGCGACATCATCATCGACCAGCTTGAAAAATGGATGCCCGGGCTTCACAGTGACATCGAATTCACCGATGAGGCTACCCCGTTGAGCTACGAACGCTACACAAACAACTGGATGGGAGCCACCTGCGGCTGGCTGCTGACCAAACAGACCATGCCGATGATGATCTTTGGGGTACCCAAGACGCTGCCGGGGCTGCGCAACTTCTGCATGGCAGGGCAGTGGGTGGAGCCGGGCGGCACGGTAACGCTGGCGGCGGCCTCAGGGAAAAACGCAGTGCAGTACATCTGCGCCCAGGATGGGAAGAGGTTTACAAGCGGGTTATGATGACTCAAAAGGAGTTAACCGCCATGTCCGATTTGCCCAAACGAAGCGAGATCCAGGCGGGAATGCGGGTCCAGATTGTGGAAAAACAAAATCAGGCAACCGGCCGCCTGACGGAGGGTGTGGTGGCGCGTCTCTTGACTAAGAGCGCAATCCATCCCCACGGGATCAAGGTGATGCTAACCGATGGGAAAGTGGGGCGGGTGCAGGCGATCCTGCATAAGGACCTCAAAAGATGATGGGCAAGTGAAGGGAGAGGGGGGTAGGCATGACGGTAATGGTGGTGGTGAACAGCGGGGAGCCGTTCTGCCTGGCGGTGAGGGTGATGGGATAGGAAAAGTAGTTCGCAAGGCCCGTTAGGGTGAAAGCACGGGTGGCAGCGGGCAGGCCGGATATCGGTGAGGGCTGGAGGCCGGGCGGGCCGGCATAGCTTATATCCCAGGTGGCAGTGACTGGCAGGGAGGTGCTGACCTGCCAGGTAAGATAGATGGCCTGGTTGGCAGGGACCCCGTTCAAGATCAGGGCCGACGCCTGGGTACATGGCAGCCCCTCAAATCTGCGCTTGGCCGGGATGTCATTGGCGTAACCTGTTACATCCGGGCCGATAGGAGGCCAGGGCGTCTCCTGGCACCACCAGTTGGGTTTTGAAGTCCGGTACAGCGAAACCGGAAGAACGTGATCAGGTATAGACGGGTCCCAGACAACGGAGTTGGTGACATAATCGAAATTACCATGGCGAAGGAGGGTTGCGGCGACATTAGGATCAGCCACACCGCTGCCAACCCCAAGGGCCCAGATCACGCTGTCGGTCGAATCATCATACGGCTGGCCGGGAAGCACTTCGTATCTGTTGGACTTGCCTGGAGTGCCGAGCACGCTGCCAACAACGTTCATGTAGGTGTTTTTGGCAGCAAACTCGATGGCATTGTTGCGGGTCGTGGTCGTTTCGCTCTGCCAACCTTGCATTTGAGACCGGAAGATGGTGTTGTGGCTGGATGAGCCGTGGATGATGTCGCCCTCTGCCTTGATGCCGGTGTCCCCTTCCCACAAGTTCATCTTGGGATGGGGATTGTGGTTGATGGACGGGCTGGCCGTCAGCCACCATGGATCATCGAAGAGGATGTCGTGGAAGTAATTGTAGGCAATCACATTTCCGGATGCACCGCCCCCGGTCATAATTCCTCCGCCATCGATCGTGCTTAAGATATTGTCCTCCAGCAGGTTATTCGAGCTGTGGAGGTCAACAAATATTCCGTAGCCGCGGTCGCGACCGTAACCGTCGATCCCAACGTGTACATAGGATTCTCGGATCTCATTTTGGAGCGAATTAACGATCCACATCGCCCTGCGCTGAATATTTTTGATTTCAACATTCTTAACCCACGAGTATTGGGCGCCGTCCATCTCAATCACGAACTCAACCACCGGGTTATCCTGGGTCAGGGTCAGGTCTTCCAGCCCGGCATTACGGATCATGGCGTAGGCGTCGACCTGATATGCCCACGGGACCAAATTAGTGCTATAGGTCCAATGGAGCGGCAGATTGAGGGTAACCTGGTTCCCGGCGACAGCCGTCACTTCGACCAGCTGTCCCAGGACTCGATCACCGTTTTCATAGCCACAGTAAGTGCATTTTCCCTCGACACCGACCGGATCCACCAGGACGTTGTCATTGAGCTGGTTGATCAGAAGAATGTCCCCGGACGAGATGCCTGAAGCACTCGCCAGGGTGATTACCTTCGAATCCTTGGTTGCCTGGAGGACAGGGTGGGTCTTATGAAGAGAGGAAATCTGATAATATACCGAGCCGCGCATATCGACCATCGACCTCAACGAGCTGGCGGTGTGCAGGACGGTCTTGCCGGGCCCGGCGCCCCGGAGGGTGTCATAATCATAAAGATGGACGGTGCTATTGATGAGGTAGGACCCTTCCTGGAGATACACCACCTGGCCGTCTGGGCAGCTATCCAGGGCATTCTGGATGGCGGCGGCGGCGTCGATGGTCCCATTACCGAAAGTCGCGGGGGCGAGGGTGGCACAAATGGCGGTTCTATCAGGTATCCCTCCGGGAATGCCGGCGTAACTCCAATCAATTCGACGATCAGAGGGAATAATATCCGCAGCCGGAAGGAGAGCTTGCGAGGAAGCTGAATTACCAACGGAGGAGCCGAGCGCCAGCAACAGGATAAGTACGGTCACCAAATTCAAGATTCTTGGGATTTTTTTCATGACATTTCCATCATAATAACTCAGCGAAGTTGGATTATGCAAAACAAAAATGAAAGGAGACAGCGTTGGGGAGGAACGGGGGTCGTGATATTTCTTAAAAGGCGTATTTATCCCGTATAATTAGGTTAGTTCTTTGTGCGAAACGTTAAATGGGACGCTCCGCTGGGGTCTGCGACCCCAGCGCTGGCGGGTCATAGTCCCGCCAGGAGCAGTTAGGCACCAATAACTAGGTTTATCAGTTAAGGTGGAAGACAATTTTTTTTGAATTTATTGAAAATGCCTTTAGTTGTAAAAAATACATGAGACCTACGCCGACTGGTAAATC
>DATKLX010000249.1:0-12032 GCA_035542155.1 Anaerolineaceae bacterium | reverse complement strand
AGCTTCATGGCTTCCCACGACCGGGCCCATTTGCAGCAGACAACCAAAACGCTTCATCTGATCCGGGGATTAGGACAGGAAATATTATCAAAACCATAAGAATTATATTAGATACCTATAAAAAACGATCTAAATCTAACTCATCCAACTTGAAGATTGGTATAATTCAATTAAGATCATCCCATGTATCGGTGGGATGTTGGTAAATGTTTGGGAGGTATTTGTGAATTCACGCAACCAATCCTACGTGATCTACCTGCTGTTATTTGTCGCCATTATCGCAATGGTTGTGTACCAATTCAGACAATCGAGCAGCAGTCCAGATGTCTTGAGCATAAACCAGGTTGCCGCCGATGTAAACAAAGGAACTGTTGAGCGCATCACGGTAGACGGCGACCGGCTGAAGGTAACCTATTCAAATGGTGATCAAAAGGATTCACACAAAGAGCCGAATGCTTCATTAATTGACCAGTTGATTGCCCTCGGGGTCACAGCCGATAAGCTGACGCCCGATAAAATCAGTATCGAGATCAAGCCGCCAAGCGCCTGGATAGGTGTGGTGACTGCGTTAGGATACATCCTGCCTTTTATTATCCTTGCCGGTGTTTTTTGGTTTATCTTCCGGCAGGCTCAGGGAAGCAACAACGCCGCCATGTCTTTCGGAAAGTCACGGGCGCGAATGTTCAGCGGCGACCAGCCGACGGTCACCTTTGAGGACGTGGCAGGTGTAGAGGAGGCGAAAGAAGAGCTCAAAGAGGTGGTTGAGTTTCTGCGCGAGCCGCAGAAGTTCATCTCCCTCGGTGCGCGGATCCCCAAGGGGGTGCTGCTGGTCGGCCCACCCGGAACGGGGAAAACCTTGCTGGCCAAAGCCGTGTCAGGAGAAGCGGGAGTACCCTTCTTCTCGATCTCCGGGTCGGAGTTTGTGGAAATGTTCGTGGGCGTCGGCGCCAGCCGGGTCCGCGACCTGTTCGACCAGGCCAAGCGCCACTCACCCTGCATCGTTTTCGTCGACGAGATCGACGCGGTTGGCCGGCAGCGCGGCGCCGGGTTGGGCGGCAGCCATGACGAGCGCGAGCAAACCTTGAACCAGATGCTGGTTGAAATGGACGGGTTTGATACCGACACCAACGTCATCATTATGGCCGCAACCAACCGTCCCGACATCCTCGATCCAGCCTTGCTTCGCCCGGGCCGCTTCGACCGGCGGGTCGTGCTCGACCGGCCGGACATGCGCGGGCGGGAAGCGATCCTCAAGGTGCACGTCAAGGGTAAGCCCCTGGCGCCCGGTGTAGACCTGAGCTTGCTGGCGCGTTCCACACCTGGTTTCGTGGGCGCCGACCTGGAAAACCTGGTCAACGAGGCGGCCATCCTGGCGGCGCGCAAGAACAAGCGGGTGATCAGCCAGCCCGAATTCGAAGAGGCGATCGAGCGGGTCATCGCCGGGCCGGAACGGAAGAGCCGCCTGATCAGCGCGGACGAGAAACGGATCGTGGCCTACCACGAGGCCGGCCACGCAGTGGTGATGAACACCCTGCCCGACTCCAACCCGGTGTTGAAGGTTTCGATCATCGCGCGGGGGATGGCCGGCGGGTTTACCCTCTCCCTCCCGGAAGAGGACATGATCCTCATGCCGCGAAAGAAGATCCTGGCCGAGTTGGTCGGCCTGCTGGGTGGCCGTGCCGCCGAGGAAATCGTCTTCGACGATATCACCTCTGGGGCGTCGAACGATATCGAGCGGGTCACCCAACTGGCTCGGAACATGGTCACCCGGCTGGGGATGAGCAAGCGGATGGGACCGATGGTTTACGGCCAAAAAGAGGAGCTGATCTTCCTGGGCCGCGAGATCTCCGAGCAACGGGATTACTCCGAAGCGGTCGCCGAGCAGATCGATAAGGAAGTGCGCGAGCTGGTCAACGAAGCCTACATCCAGGCGCGCCAGATCCTCAGGGATCACCGCGATATTCTGGATCAGGTCGCCCAGCGGCTTCTTGAAATGGAAACGATCTCCCGCGAAGAGTTCGAGAAGATCTATCCACCGCCGTTTTCCAAGCGGAACACCACTCCGGTGCTGGTTCCGCAGAGTGCATAAAGATCCGGACATCCCGAATGCGCGCATTCGGGATGTCTTTTTAATTTCCTGACCAGGCCGCTGGCGATGCAGTCGGTCAGCCGATCCATTTCGGCAAAGTCGTAAGATTACAGCCAGGGATTAGCGCCCATCAGCAGGATCCAGCCATTCGCCCAAAAGGATCTGATCGATGACCCGGTTCAGAGTGGTTGGATCATCGTCACGGATGGAAAACCAGTGGATGGATGGGTCGGTTTCTTTGAACCAGTTGGCCTGGCGGCGAACAAATTGATGGGTAGCTCTCTTCATCAACAAAATACATTCTTCAATTGAATACTCTCCCCGCAAATATGCAATGACTTCACGATAGCCGATGGCGGAGAACGCAGGCAGATCCGGCGAATAGCCTTTCGCGATCAGACCCGCAACCTCGGCCACCAGGTCAGCCTGGAGCATGGCGTCGATGCGCTGGTCGACCCGCTGGTAGATCTCAGCCCGGGGACGGCAGAGGCCAATTTGCATCAGCTCGTAGTGAGAAGGAAGTTGCTGGCGCTGGCTGGAAAAGCGTTGACCGGTATGGAAAATCACCTCCAGGGCGCGAATGGTGCGGCGCAGGTTGCGTGGCTCAATCACCGCGGCTGCCAGGGGGTCGATCCGCGCCAGGCGGGCGTGAAGCCCTTCCGTGGTGGTCTCTCCGGCCCAATTTTCCAACGCCTGTCGTAAAACCGGATCGGGCGGTTGGGCCGGGAGGCGCCACTCCTGGGTCACCGAGCGGACGTACTGGCCCGTCCCACCGACCAGGATGGGCAGCCTGCCGCGAGCGTGGATCCCGGCGATAGCCCGGCGAGCAGCTCTCTGGAAAAGAGCCAGGCTCCAGGTCTCGTCCGGGTCGGCGACGTCGATGAGGTGGTGCGGGACAGCACTTCTTTCCTCCAGAGAAGGTTTGGCTGTGCCAATATCCATGCCACGATAAAAGAGTCGCGAGTCAGCCGAGACAATTTCTCCATCCAATCGTTTCCCCAGATCGATTGATAACGCAGTCTTTCCGACCGCAGTTGGCCCGACCACAACCACGAGGGGGAAACGGGTCTCAGGAAAGCGCATTTTCGAAAACCTCGATCGCCGGAGGAAGGGGATCGCCAGGCTTACCCAAAATGGCGATGACGTCGATCCGCCAGGAAACCTCCCCCAGATCGGGACTGGCCTGGAGGTATGCCTCCGCGGCATGGATCATGTGGATTTGTTTTTTGACGTTGATCGAAGCCTCCGGAAGCCCAAACGACACGCTGGTGCGCGTCTTCACCTCGACAAATACCAGTTGATCGCCCTGGCGGGCGAGGATATCGATCTCGCCGTAGGGAGTGCGCAGATTCTTTCCCAGGATCTGCCAGCCGCGGCTGGTGAGATAGGTTTCAGCAACCTGTTCTCCCCAGGCGCCAACAGATTGGCGGTGTGTTTTCGTCTTTCTCACGAATCAATCCTACGCGGATCGAGGGGATCCGTCAAGGAAGTTTGACAATTCTTGATTTCGTGTTAAACTACTTGCAATCCTAGCTGTCCGGAACCCATGGGAGAAAACACAGCGAGACGGCGAGGAGGTTCCCGGGGCCTCTATCCGGGAAAGCAAGATAAAAGGCCCATATTCAATCAACCCATGAATACTCGCACGCGAATATCCAGATATTTGCCTGTTTAAGGAGCCCGGTTACTGTGCTTGCAATCCTGAGAGGTGAATGGAGAGAGAATGCCTGTCGTTGAGATTATCGCCATCGGTACCGAACTCCTCTTGGGTGAGATCCAGGACACCAATACGCGTTATCTGGCCCGATCCTTCCGAAACGCCGGGCTGGATTTATTCCGGGCGTCGATGGTCGGCGATAACGCAACCCGGATCGCGCAAACGATCCAGGAAGCCCTGCAGCGAGCGGATATCGTCCTGACGACCGGTGGGCTAGGCCCTACGGTGGACGATCCTACCCGCCAGGCAGTCGCCATTGCGCTGGGGGTGGACCTTGAATACCGCCCTGAGCTCTGGGAGCAGATCCAGGAACGGTTCAACCGCTACGGGCGAACCCCTTCAGAAAATAACAAACGCCAGGCCTATATCCCCCAGGGAGCCGCAGAGGTTGAGAACCCGGTCGGCACCGCACCGGCGTTCATCTTCGATACCGGCAAACAGGTGGTGATCTCGCTGCCAGGCGTCCCGCGCGAGATGGAATATCTGGTGGAAAACTACGTGCTCCCGTTTCTTCGTCGGCGGTTCCAGATTGCCGGGACGATCCAGGCACGCGTGCTCCACACGGCAGCCGTTGGGGAATCGGTCGTAGACGAGCTGGTTGCCGATCTGGAGGAGCAGGCCAACCCGACAGTGGGACTGGCCGCGCATCCAGGTCAGGTCGACATCCGGGTGACCGCGAAAGCGGCTTCAATGCAGGAAGCCCGAGATTTGATCAATGAAACCGTGGAGATCATCCGCGCAAGGCTGGATGGATTGATCTTTGGAGAAGATGAGGAGACCCTCGAAGGGGTGACGCTCAAAGCCCTGGCGACCCGCGGCCTAGAGCTGGTGACGGTCGAGGCCGGGGTTGGTGGACGGCTCCTGCAGCGGCTGGCGCAAGCTGAAGGCCCATTTGTCGGCGGAGAGGTTCTCCCCGATGCGACCCGGGTCGAAGAGGTAAAAAACCGTCTGAACGGCTTCATGCAGGCCCGCCAGGCGCGGATTGGCCTGGGAATTCACCTCGAAGCGGACGGTACCAGGCAGCATCTGCATCTGACTCTGATCACCCCAGGCGGCATGCTTGAAGAACAGCGCTTCTACGGAGGGGCACCGGGGAACGCCACCATCTGGGCGACCAATAATGGAATGGATTTTGTGCGAAGAACGATGAAAGCCGAATAGAAATTCAGAAGAAAAAGGCAGCAGAAATTGGATACCCCATGAATCAAATTGACTTGATTTTCACCAACGCATTGGTCCTTACCATGGACGAACAGTTCCATATCTACGAGCCAGGAGCTGTAGCGATCAAGGGGGATCTGATCGTCGCCGCCGAGCCGGAACTGCAGATCCGGAGCGAATATACAGCAGCGGAAACCATCGACTGCGGTGGAAAGGTGGTGATGCCCGGCCTGATCAACGCTCACACCCACGCGCCGATGACCCTGCTGCGGGGCCTGGCCGACGATCTGCGCCTGGACGTATGGCTGATGGGATATATGATGCCCGTCGAGCGGGAGTTCGTCTCACCAGACTTTGTCCGCCTGGGAACACTCCTGGCCTGTTCGGAGATGATCCGCAGCGGGGTGACCTGTTTTGCCGATATGTATTATTTCGAGGAGAGCGTCGCCAGGGCCACTGCGGAGACCGGCGTGCGCGCGCTATGCGCGCAAACTGTACTGAAATTTACTACCCCTGACGCTCAATCGTACGAAGAATCCCTGGCCGCCGCGCGAGAATACATCCAGAAGTGGAAAGGGCACCCGCTGATCGTCCCCTCGGTCGCCCCGCACGCTCCGTATACCTGCACCGCGGAGATCTTGCGTGCGACTGCCGCCCTGGCCGCGGAGTTTGACGTCCCCCTGCACACGCATCTCGCGGAAACCGCGCTCGAAGTGGAAAACATGCGCAACGAGTACGGTATGCCGGTGATCCCCTACGTAAAAAAGCAAAATCTGTTCGACGCCAAGGTCCTTGCTGCGCACTGCGTTCACGTGGACGAAGGTGAAATCCGGACGATGCTGCACTCGAAGGTAGGGGTGGCGCACAACCCATCCTCGAACTTGAAGCTGGCCTCGGGGGTCGCGCCGGTCAAACGGATGCTGGACCTGGGGGTCAACGTGGGGATCGGCACGGATGGACCGGCTTCCAACAACGACCTGGATATGTTCGAAGAGGTACGCCTGGCAGCTTTCCTGGCAAAAGGGACCAGCGGCGATCCGACCGCGCTGCCAGCCAGAACAGCGCTGGCTATGGCTACCCGGTTGGGCGCACAGGCCATGCATATCGGCGACCTGACCGGCTCGATTGAGGCAGGGAAACAGGCGGATCTGATTATCGTAGACCTTTCCGGGCTTCACAATTCACCCCGCTTCCGCCACGATCCGAATGGGCCATATTCGCAGATCGTTTACGCCGGAAAATCGACGGATGTCACCGACGTGATGGTCCGTGGGCGCTGGTTGATGCGGGAGCGCAGGCTCACCACGTTAGACGAGAGTGAGCTTGTCTACGCCAGCCAGAATTATGCCAAACAGATCGATGCGTTCCTCATCGAACGGGAGCACTCCGTGCTGTCCAAGTTGATCGCGATCGGAGGAGCGATGGAGGAAGAGAGCTTCGAGGTGCAGGTCAAAGTGCGCATCCCCGATCCAGCTCCGGTAATCGAAGGGATCCAAAAGCAGGGGTTGGAAATCGTCCGTATCCGGCATTACCACCAGTATGATACCTATTTTCTATTCGATGACCCGGACCAGGGCCGGCTCCGCTACCGGGAAGATGATTTTGTAAACGAAAAGTACGAGGTGACCAACGTGCGCTCGCGGCTGACTCTGATCGGCCAGGCGCGAGAGCGCAGATTCCCGCAGGAAGTGCTCCTCTCACGGAGCCGGTATCTTGCGCCGGCCACCCACAGCCTGCGCTTCTACCGGGAGTACTTTAAACCGAACACGGAGTTGGAGATTGAGAAAGACCGGATGCGTTACCTAATCCGCTATCAAGGGACAGAGTTCTTCGTCAATGTAGACCATGTGCTCAAGCCGGAGCTGGGCCATTATGTAGAGATTAAAAGCAGCACGTGGAGCCGTCAGGATGCAGAGAACAAATCCAGCCTGGTTGCTCAGTTAATCAGCCTCTTGGGCCTGTCTAACCAGGAAACGGTGACGAAAGATTATTTCGAGGTTGTTGAGGAAACCTGAACAGAATTTGAGGAATCCAACCGATGAACGCACAACCAGCCAATCTCCGAGTGTTATTCCTGGCAGCCGAGGCTGACCCGTTGATCAAAGTCGGTGGCCTGGGGGATGTCGCCGGGACACTGCCGCGCTTTTTACGAAAAATCGACCCCGCCAGGACAGGCGGAACGAGCCTGGATGTGCGCCTGGTGATCCCATTCCACCCGGGGACCCGGACTGACCTGGCGAAAATCTCGCCGGCTGGCAAATTCACGGTCGCCAGCCGGGATGGAGATGTGGAAACACAGGTCTACCAGACCGAGATCGATGGGCTGCCCATTTATTTGATTGCCGGCCCATATATCCCCAAAGAAGGCCCGGTTTATTCGCGGGATATCCCGGCCGATGGGGCGAAATTCACTTATTTTTCACTGGCGACACTGGAACTCGCCCGGTACCTTGATTGGGCTCCGGATATCCTCCACGCGAATGACTGGCACACAGCCCTGGCGGTTTTCCGGTTGCGCGAGCTACGCAAAACCGATCTATTCTGGCAATCTACCAAATCGATCCTCTCGGTCCACAACCTGCCTTTCATGGGCGCAGGCACCCAGGCAGCCCAGGAGCTGTTTGGGATTGAGCCGGCCGAAGATGCCGGGCTGCCGGATTGGGCGCGCACGCTTCCACTGCCGATGGGATTGGCTGCAGCCGACCGGATCATGCCGGTTTCTCCTGGCTATGCGAAAGAAATCCTGACACCTGAGTTCGGCTGCAACCTGCAAGACTATCTTAAAACGCGCGAAAAGGATATCATTGGGATCCTGAACGGATTGGACACCCACGCCTGGGATCCGCAGACTGATCCGGCACTGGACATTCCTTATTCGGCTGACAACCTGGAAGTCCGCGCTGTGAATAAGAAAGCGCTTCAGACAGAATTTCAATTGCCACCGGGGGAAAGAATACCCCTGCTGACTATGATCGGCCGCATGGATCCCCAAAAAGGGGTCGATTACGCCCTGGAAGGGCTGCGCGATGCGGTGGATCAAAGCTGGCAGGCAATCATCCTGGGAACCGGGGATGCGCTGCTGGAACAGGCCGCCCAACGTCTGGCGGATGATTATCCGGATCGAGTAAAGGCTGCGCTTCGATTTGATAGCCGCCTGGCTCACCGTTTGTACGCCGGCGCTGATATCCTGGTCATGCCCTCCCGGTACGAACCCTCCGGTCTGGCCCAGATGATCGCGATGCGGTATGGCTGCTTACCCCTGGCGCGATCTACAGGTGGTTTAAAAGACTCGATCGTCTCGCACACCAAGAGCACGATTGGAACGGGTTTCTTGTTCGATAAGGCGACCCCGGCGGCGTTTACGAAGGCGCTCCGCCGGGCGCTGGCAGTGTTTTGCGAGCCAAAAAGCTGGGAAACCATCCAACGCAATGGGATGGCCCAGGATTTCTCCTGGGATCGATCAGCCATCGCTTATGCTACCGTTTATCTTGAAATGAAGGGACTCTAATTGATGAAAACCACCGCTATCATCCTTGCGGGAGGTGAGGGAGCCAGGTTGGGAATTCTGACCGCCAAGCGGACCAAGCCCGCGGTCCCATTCGCGGGTAAATATCGGATCATCGATTTTACGCTTTCCAATTGCGTCAATTCGGGTATCTTCGATGTGATGATCATGGCCCAATATCGCCCACAATCATTGATCGAGCACATCGGCGCAGGCGGCCCCTGGGATCTGAACCGCGACTTTACCGGCGGGGTGCGGATCTATACGCCGTATAAGGCGCGACGGCCATCCGATTGGTTCTCGGGGACCGCAAATGCAATCCAGCAGAATTTTTCCTTTGTGAAACGAAACAAGCCCGACATCATTATTATTCTTTCCGGCGATCACATCTACGCTATGGATTACGAAGCCATGATCACCTTTCACGTCGATCACCAGGCGGACCTGACGATCGCGACAATCGAAGTTCCGCTGGAAGAAGCCTCGCGGTTTGGCATCGTTGGGATCGGTGAGAATTACCAGGTCAATTCGTTTGTCGAGAAACCGAAAGAACCGCCATCCACGATGGCGAACATGGGTGTATACGTTTTTAATCTGAACGTGCTCGACCGGGCACTGTGGGAAGATCACCTAGTTGTGGATTCTGACCACGACTTTGGAAAAAACATCATCCCCAGGCTGGTGGATAAAGGAGTCAAGGTCTATGCTTACCCCTATTCGGGATATTGGGTTGATGTGGGAACGACCCACTCATACTGGCAAGCGCATATGGATCTGCTAACAACACCGCCCGCCTTAGACTTGAACAACCGCTCCTGGATTATCCACACAAAGACTGAAGAAAGACCTCCAGTGTGGATTGGCCGCGGCGCCGAGATCGTTGATAGTATGCTCTCGGACGGCTGCATGATCGAACCCGGCGCTCGCGTGATACGCAGCGTGCTTTCACCCGGGGTGAAGATTTGCGCAGGAACCACGATCAGCGAATCGATCCTCCTGACGGACTGCGTGATAGAAAGGGGCAGCATCATCCACCGCGCCATCCTGGATAAAAGGGTTCAGGTCGGCGAAGAAGCCCGGATCGGCAACCTGGAGGATCCCAATGATTTCAGTCTCGCCATGGTGGGAAAAAACAGTATCCTGCCAGCCCGGATCGTGTTAAAATCAGGAGCAACGGTCGGAACGGAGGTAATCCCAACGGATTTCGGGGACCTAACCATCCGCGCTGGAGACTACATTCAAACACGGAGATTACCCTATGAAGTTTAAACGAGCAGGGGGAGTGATTCTGCACCCCACCAGTTTTTCTGGTCCGGATGGGATCGGTGATCTCGGTCCAGAAGCTTACCAGTGGGTGGAAATGCTGGCCAGGACTGGTTCTACACTGTGGCAGGTGCTCCCGCTGGGTCCAACCGGTTATGGGGATTCTCCCTACCAGAGCTTCTCCGCTTTTGCCGGTAACCCATACCTGGTGAGCACGACGATGCTCCTGGATGAAGGTCTGCTGAGGCGAGAAGACCTGGCGGACCGGCCGGATTTTCCTGCGGACGTGGTCGATTATGGCCCGGTTATCGAGTGGAAGATCAAGCTTCTCGACCGCGCCTCGTGCCACTACCAGGACAGGCCAAAATCCAATTTGAAGCAAGAATTTCAAAAATTCCAAAATGACCAGGCCAACTGGCTGGAAGACTTTGCGCTGTTCATGGCTATTAAAGAATCTGAATCTGGGGCATCCTGGAACTACTGGCCCAAGCCGTTGCGCAAGCGGGATCCTGAAGCATTGGGCGAGTTCAAGAAGGGCCACGAAAAATCGATCCTCGATCACACATTTCGCCAATTTTTATTCTTCCGGCAGTGGAGCCAGTTGCGGAAATACGCCAACCAAAAAGGAGTCAGGATCATTGGGGATGCACCCATCTTTGTAGCTTACGACAGCGCGGACGTTTGGGCCCACCCGGAGCTGTTTTACCTGGATGAGGACGAGAATCCAACCGTCGTAGCAGGCGTACCGCCGGATTATTTTTCACCGACCGGGCAGTTGTGGGGCAACCCGCTCTACCGCTGGGATGTGCACCACGATACCGGATATGCCTGGTGGATCGAACGCCTGCGCTCCTGTCTGAACTTATTCGATTACATTCGCCTGGACCACTTTCGTGGGTTCGTGGGATATTGGGAAGTACCTGCCGGGATGCTGACCGCTGAAATCGGTGAGTGGAAGGCTGGGCCTGGAGAACGATTCTTCGACGCGATCGCCAGGGAGTATCCCGACATGCCAATCATCGCTGAAGACCTGGGAGAGATCACCCAGGATGTGATCGACTTGCGCGTCCGCTACCATCTCCTGGGGATGAAAATCCTGCAGTTTGCCTTTTCGACCGACCCGGACGATCCATTCCTACCGCACAATTATCCGGCCAACTGCGTGGCGTACACCGGCACACATGATAACGACACCTCGCTCGGCTGGTACCAGACTGCTCCGGAAAGCGAGCGCGATTTGTGCCGCCGCTACCTGGCGCGCTCGGGAGACGATCTCTCCTGGGATTTTATCCGCGCAGTGTGGGGGTCGGTCGCCATTATCTCCATGGCACCGATGCAGGATCTGTTAAGCCTGGAGAGCGAAGCAAGAATGAATTTCCCAGGGCGGCCCAGCGGCAATTGGAGGTGGAGAATGCCGGCAAACGCCTTTAACGAGAGCGTGGCGAACCGACTGAAGGAAATGAATTTCCTGTATGGGCGGATTCCAGATTCTATGAAGGAAAGGAAGCCGAAGAAATTAAAATAATACCTCAGGTAGCAGGCTCGACGTCCGGAACAGATTGGGATGCTTCGACGCGGGAGGCAAGGACAATCCCAATCAGGAGGAGCCCAGCGCCGGCCAGCTTGATCACACCCGGGGTTTCCCTCAAGATGAGGTAAGCGAGGATCGTCGATCCAATCGGCTCGCCAAGGAGAGAAATCGACACGTAGGCAACCGGGACGTGGCGGAGCGCCCAGTTAAATGTCGAATGACCAAGGAGCTGGGGAATTACTGCCAGGCAGAGGAGCCAGAAGTAGGTCAATGGTGGGTAGCCGAAAGGCCGGTTCCCGGCTGCGAACATCAAGCCTATCAGGACAACCGCGGCAATCCCATAGACCAGGAACGTATAGGAGATCAGGTTTAAGGTCGGGCGCAGCCGGCGCCCGGCCATCAGGTAGCCCGCTGCCATGAAGGCTCCTGCCAGGGCAAGCAGATCGCCGAAAAAGGCTTTCCCCTGAAGAAAATGGTCCAGGCCGGGGCAGAGAATTCCAGTCGAGGTTAACTGGCAGGAGTCGCTCAATCCCACCACGGTCCCACCGATTAGAGCGACTCCCATGCCGGCGATCGTCCAGGAGCTCAACCTCTCTTTCAGGAAAATGGGAGAAAGCAGAACTACCCATAAGGGGATCGTCGTCACCAGCACGACGGAGCTGGCGACAGAGGTATATTCCAGCGAAGTGATCCAGGTAGCGAAGTGGAAGGCCAGCAGAACGCCGGATAGGATGCCCAGTAGCAACCTGTCTTTGCTCAGATGGAA
>DATKLX010000248.1:0-18159 GCA_035542155.1 Anaerolineaceae bacterium | reverse complement strand
TACGAAGCGTGTACCTTTGGAAATGGGCTGCCGGATGTGCCTACCCTGCATAAAGACGTACGCGATGCAGAGATAAAAGATGTGGAAGGGTTCGATGCCGTAATTCACCTGGCGGGGTTGTCGAACGATCCGCTCGGAGATTTCAATCCTGATTTGACCTATGAGATCAATTATCTGGCCTCGGTCCGTCTTGCAAAGCTTTGTAAACAGGCAGGCGTAAGCCGGTTCATTTTCTCTTCGTCCTGCAGCAATTACGGCGCTGCCGGGAATGACCTTTTGGACGAAAATTCAGCGTTCAACCCGGTGACACCGTATGGGAAATCCAAGGTCATGGTCGAGCAAGAGGTCAGCCTCCTGGCGGATGAGCATTTTTCTCCCATTTTTCTGCGCAATGCAACCGCGTACGGATATTCACCCCGGCTACGCTTCGACCTGGTTCTGAATAACCTGGTAGCCTGGGCGTTTACAGCCAGCCTCATTTACCTGAAAAGTGATGGCACATCCTGGAGGCCCATCGTTCACATTCGGGATATTTCAGCGGCTTTTCTTGCTGCCATGACTGCGCCGCGAGAACTGGTTCATAACGAGGCTTTTAATGTTGGCTGCACCAGCGAGAATTACCGCATCCGCGAACTGGCCGAGCTGGTGGCAGAGATTCTGCCGCATTGCCGGATCGAATATGCGCCGGATGCAAGTCCGGACAAGCGCAATTACCGGGTGAACTGCGACCGTATCATCGATGTGTTGCCAGGTTTTCAGCCTGCATGGACAGCCCGCCAGGGCGTTGAAGAGCTCTACGAAGCATACCAGCGGATTGGCCTGGCGAACCAGGATTTTGAAGGGCCCAGATACAAGCGTATCGCTCATATTAAGCTGCTCCTCGAAAATGGCCAACTGGATCCATCGCTCAGGTGGATGGTTCGAGAGCAAGGCTAGATCCTGGTAACAAAATGGGTGGACAAATGGTATTTGAGGTGATTGATCGGTGCCGGTCTTGCGGCGGCACAAATCTCAGAGATATTCTCTCATTCGGCGATACTCCCATCGCGGACCGTCTCATCACCGAAGAGCAGCTAACCCAACCAGAGCACATCGTGCCGCTGACCTTGGCGTTCTGTGCAGATTGCTCCCTGGTACAAATCAAAGAGACGGTTGAACCGGACATCCTTTTCGGAGCCGACTATCCCTATTTTTCTTCCATCTCACCCGCATTGATGGAGCACACGCGCCAGAACGCCGCGGAGCTGATCCGCAGGAGAAATCTCGGCCCGACCAGCCTGGTGATCGAGCCTGCCAGCAATGACGGTTATATGCTGAAGAATTTCGTCAATGCAGGCGTACAGGTTCTGGGGATCGACCCGGCCAAAGGACCCACGGAGGCGGCGCAGAAAATTGGCGTACGCACATTGAATACTTTTTTCACGCTCGATCTGGCCCGTGAATTGTCTGCGCAGGATATACGGGCCGATGTGATCATTGCGAATAATGTCCTGGCTCATGTCAGAGATCTGAATGGATTTGTGGAGGGAATCCGGACACTGCTGAAACCAGATGGAGTGGCTGTGCTTGAGATGCCTTACCTGGTGGATTTGATCGATAAAAGCGAGTTTGACACGATCTATCACCAGCACCTCTGTTATTTCTCAGTCACTGCCCTGGATCACCTGTTCCGCAACCACCGGTTGTATTTAAATAATATCCGGCGGATCAAAATCCACGGCGGCTCGCTGCGCCTGTATGTTGAGCCGATCGAAAATGTTCAATCGTCTGTGATTGGGCTGTTATCCGAGGAAAAGGCCCGGGGGGTTGACCAGTTTGAGTATTACAGTTCGTTCGCGGAATGCGTGAATAACATCCGGGCTTCTTTGGTAGAAATCCTGGAAAATCTCAAACAGAGTGGGAAACGGATCGCCGGGTATGGGGCGGCCGCAAAAGCTACGACTTTGCTGGCTTACTGCCAGATCGGAAGAGACTTCGTGGATTACGTGGTCGATCTGAACCCATTCAAACATGGTCGCTTTATGGGCGCAAATCATCTGCCAATTTTACCCCCGACCAGGCTGCTGGAGGACCAACCTGATTATGTCTTGTTGCTTGCCTGGAATTTTGCGGATGAAATCATTCGCCAGCAAGCAAGGTTTCGAGAACACGGCGGGAAATTTATTATCCCGATACCGGATCCAGGGATAGTCTGAGACTACTATCCTGACCGGAAAGAGAAAAAATGAAGATCGCCTTTGTCAGCCAACCTTTGGATTCAGTTTCCAAACTATCCTCGAACTCAATTGGCATCTGGACCACGGAGGTAGCCCGCCGCCTGGCGGCAGTAAATGATGTAATTGTCTATGCACGTGGAAAAGAGTGGAAGGCGAAAAGAGAACATGAGGGAAAACTCATTTTTGAATTCAAGCCAGCCGCCAGCCACCGGACTTTACGAAGGATATCCAGCCGGGCGGCGTGGTTGTCCACGCACAAGCGGCCATTTTTTGCCAGCCCTCTGTATCATTTTGAGTACGCCCTCCAGGTTGCTCTGGATATTCGCCAAAGGAACTGCAATGTCATCCACATCCAGAATATCTCCCAATTTGTTCCGATCATACGCGCATTGAATCCTCGAGCCAAGATTGCCTTGCACATGCATTGCGAATGGCTCACTCAGCTTGACCGAGAGATGATTGCCAAGCGGCTCCGTAAAGTCGACCTCATCTTGGGATGCAGCGATTATATTACCCAAACGATCCAGCGCCAATTTCCCGAGTACGCTGCCATATGCCAGACAATTTACAATGGCGTTGACACCCGGTTGTTCTCCAGCCCAATTTCTCGGGTCAATCATGCGCAGACTGATAAGCTGCTGATGGTTGGGCGAGTCTCTCCAGAAAAAGGTACCCACACGCTGGTGGAGGCTTATGTCCGTATTGCTCCAAGATATCCGCAATTGAAGCTGGAGGTGGTCGGGTCGATTGGGGTGATCCCGGTCGATTACATCGTGAAACTCAGTGACGATCCGACCGTTCGTGGGCTGGAGCGTTTTTACCAGGGGAATTATTTCGAAACGCTTAAAAAAATGATTCCTAAAGAACTGCACGAGCGGATACATTTTCAGGGTTATATTGGTCACGATCTGCTTGTCCCACATTATCAGAGCGCCGATATTCTGGTAAACCCATCGCTCAGCGAATCCTTTGGGATGAGCCTGATCGAAGCAATGTCTTGTGGTGTGCCTGTGGTGGCAACGCGCGTGGGGGGAATGGTCGATGTGGTGGAAGAAGGAAAGACCGGTTTTCTAGTTCCCCCCGACGCTCCGCAGGATTTGGCTCAGGCGATATCAGATCTGATGTCAAACCCAGCCTTACGCGAAGAGATGGGCCGGGCGGGAAAGATTCGGGCAAACGATCTGTTCTCCTGGGAAAATATCGTTTCGCAATTACTCCTTGGTTATGAGAAAAATCTTTCCAGCCAGAGACATGACGTCCATAAGAAAATTGTGGCTGAGCACGTATAAATCGATTCATCGCCGGGTGATGAAACCCATCTCTGAGTCTGAAATGGGGCGCTCTGCCCTGGTTTTCGCTCCCCACGAAGATGATGAAGTGTTGGGATGCGGGGGAACGATTTATAAAAAGCGGAAGGCTGGAGCGCAGGTGATCCTGGTTTTCATGACCAATGGAAGCAGCTCTCACCGGAAATTCATGCCTGAAACAGTGATGAGCCTGATCCGGGCCGCCGAGGCGAAGAATGCCTCAAAGAAGCTCGGTCTGGGAGAGGAACAGGTTCATTTCTGGGAATATCCAGATGGGCGGTTAAAGTTATTTGAAAGAGAGGCGGTAGAAAAAGCAAAATCCTTGCTCGAGCGGATCCGTCCTGAACAAATCTTGATCCCATACGCGCAGGAGCCTCCGGCTGACCATGCATCGACCAATCGCATCCTCATTGCTGCGATGCGCCAATTGCGATATGTAGCGACAGTTTATGAATATCCAATCTGGTATTGGGACCAGTGGCCCTGGATCGATCGTGATCTTTATCAGGGTGGGTTGCGTAGCTTTTTCTCAAAGGTTCTATCGACCGGGCTAGGGTTCAAATTAATCCAGGATTTCAAATCCTATATTCCCATCGCAGATGCGTTGGAAATTAAAAAAGAAGCCATCAACCAGTATCGCTCACAAATGACCCGCCTTGTCGCGGATCCCAACTGGCTTACCTTGGGTGATATCGCCTGTGGGGAGTTTCTGAACTATTTTTTCCAGGATCGCGAGGTTTTTAAGATCAGCCAGTTCTCACCGGTCTTATAACTTGCCTCAATTGGTTCGGTTATGGCAGAGAGGATTCGGTAGAATGAGGTTTCATTTCAGGCTTCAGCGGTATATCGTCCGGTTTCTAATCATCGGTGTATTCTTTTCTCATGCAATTGTTGTTCAAGCGCAATCGACTTTTGCTCCGCAAGCGGCAGCGGATACTACCGCCCCGGTCATTACGGTATGGTATGGGAACAACCAGACTTTTGGAAGCCAGGGAGCCCCGCAAACCTGGGTCAATATCCTGGGAAATGTGTATGACCTGGAAAGTCCAAATAATCTCAGCCTGTCTTTCAGTCTGAATGGAGGTTCCTCGCAAACACTGAGTATTGGTCCGGATGGGCGCAGGTTGCAGGATAAAGGCGACTTTAACATTGAAATCTATCAAGCGTCTCTGAACAATGGAGCGAACACCGTTGTTATATTTGCGACCAACACTGCAAACCTTACCAGCACCTATAATGTAACGGTCCACTATTCTGCTAACACTACCTGGCCCATCCCGTATTCAATCAATTGGTCCAGTGTTTCTAACCCGCAGAATGTGCTTCAAATTGTGGATGGTAACTGGTACTGGAACGCAAGCGGTATTCGTACCGTCCAGGTTGGATATGACCGCGTTGTGGCAATTGGAAGTATGTCCTGGGGAGATTATGAGGTCCTATTCCCGGTTACCATCAACGCGGTGGATTCCCGTGCTTACACTGCCCCAAATGCCACCGGCCCGGGATTGGGGGTCAATCTCCATTGGACCGGGCACACGAATGACCCGGCAGTGTGCTCGCAGCCTCACTGCGGTTGGCTGCCAATCGGAGCATCGAACTGGTATGAATGGAAACAAAATGGATCGGACCTTTTATCGATCGAGACTCCTCCAAGTGGAACAACCTCCACAGGATTCGCCATCCGCTTTACCAGCCCCAATCGCTATTGGCTCCGCGCCCGCGTCCAAACCGACGGCTCGGTAAGGACTTATTACTTGAAAGTATGGGGCGATGGCCAGCCTGAGCCTTCCGGTTGGACCTTGCAGCGGGCCGTCCTATTAAGCAACCAGGCGACCGGTTCGTTAATCCTGGTTGCCCATTATGTCGATGCCACCTTTGGGAATATCAGCGTGACATCGTTGAACACCGTAACCAATCAGCCCAGGGTATTCATTCCCCTCGTGATTCGATGATCAATCCTGAAAAACCTTAGGATAAAGGAGGTGCGCCAAGATTTCATCCGACCTTTAATCGAAAATATAGTGTTGGGATTTATCCAGATATTACGTTTCGATTCTGATCATACCTGGATTTTCATCCGGGAGCTTTGTTCTATGATGGAGAGAAAAATATCATGATATCTCGATTTAGCCTTATCCTGAGGATACCTTTACTCTTCCTGGTTGGGATTATTCCACTGGCATTCAGCGGCGGATCAGTTTTTGCGAGTGCTGGCTCATTTCCATCAGATAACTTCAATACCTGCTCAATAAAACCGCAGTGGGGTACTTTTATTAACCCATTACATGATACTTCAACCTATTCTGTAAATGGCAGCACAGTTTCCATTTCCGTCCCCCAGGGCGTGAACGATCATGACATCTGGGCGACCAATAGGGTTGTCTCCATCAATGCCCCGCGGTTTATGATGAACGCCGCGGATGACAATTTTACGATCGAAGTAAAGATGAATTCAGGGGTATCATCAATCTATCAGACCCAGGGAATACTCATAGAACAAGATCCCGATACAGTGTTGCGGTTTGAATTCTATGGCGACGGCACGAACACAATTATGTTCGCCGCCCGGTTGAAAACGGGTGAAAACCCTACAACCTACTATCGACAACAAATTGGCGTGGGAAATATCTCACCGCTCTATATGCGAGTGCAAAGATCATCGGGAAACCAGTGGACTCAATCGTATTCAACGAGTGGGACAAACTGGACCGCGGGACCGACGAATCCCATCGTGTATTCGATGACTGTGACCCAGGTCGGTTTCTATGGAGGAAATACAGTCGTTCACCCAGGAGACACGGCTCCGGCACATACGGCGATATTCGACTATTTCTCGAATCTGGATTCTCCAGCGGGGCCAGACACTCCAATTAATTGTGCGACCCAGACCCAAAAGATCTATTTGCCTGTAGTCAACCGCTAATTACCATTTGGATTCGATGATGGCATCACTGGCTCAGTGTCTTAGCTGTGGATCAACAAATTTGAAGCCTTTTTATGAGTTGGTGGGAGTCCCCGTCCAAAGCGTCCAGTTGATTTATGATCGTGTAAGAGCACTGCAATTTCCAAAAGGAGATATCCTGCTTACCTTTTGCCAGGAATGTGGATTTATTTTCAACCGGCTCTTCGATCCAGCCCTTGAGAATTATGCCATCCAGTATGAATCGACCCAAGCATATTCATCCACCTTCAACGCTTTTGCCAGCCGTCTCGCCAATCAGCTAATTGGGGCCTATCACCTGCAGAATAAGAAAATCGTTGAGATCGGATGCGGGCAAGGTGAGTTTTTATCCTTAATGTGCGAGTTGGGGGAGAATGAAGGCGTGGGAATCGACCCAGCCTATGTGGAAGGCCGCTTGAAAACACCTGTACCGGAGCGGTTGACTTTTTTTCCAGATTACTACTCCGAAAAATACACCAATATTCAGGCTGATTTTGTTTGCTGCAAAATGACCCTCGAGCATATTCAGAATACCCGGCAGTTTCTGTTCACCATTCGAAATACGCTCGAAGGTCAGCCAGACGCAGTTGTTTTTTTCCAGATCCCAAACGTAAGGCACATCCTGACAAATATAGCATTCTGGGATGTCTATTACGAACACTGCTCCTATTTCAGCCAGGGATCCCTGGCCAGGTTGTTTCGTAGGGCAGGCTTTGACGTGATCGATCTTTGGACAGATTATGCGGATCAGTACTTGATGATCACCGCCATGCCCGGAGATGGCTACAGAACACCATTTCTGTCTCAGGAAGATGATCTGGCCAAAGCGGCGGCTGAGGTCGACCAGTTTGCGGAGGCTGCACCGCAAAAGGTTCAAGAATGGCGGTCAAGAATCCGGTCCTTACGAGAACAGGCCAGAAAGATCGTCCTGTGGGGATCTGGATCAAAGGGAGTGGCTTTCTTGACCACCCTGGGTTTGTTTGATGAAATTGAATATACCGTTGATATCAATCCCTTGAAAGAGGGGACTTATATGGCCGGAACGGGCCAAAAAGTGGTTTGTCCTGATTTCTTAAAAATGTACCGGCCGGATTATGTCGCGGTGATGAATCCCATTTACGAGGTGGAAGTGCGGCACCAGTTAAACGAGTTGGGTTTATCCCCAGAACTGATAGCTGTCGCATAATGCGTCGAACTGATATGAATCTCCCAGAAGCTTCCGCTCAAAACAGATTCCAGAATTGTCCCGTCTGTGGCTCAAATGACGTGAAGGAACTCCTTAACGTAGGAGAAGCACTAATATTTTGTAACGTTCTCAGCGCCAGCCGTCCAGCGGCGGTGGATGCGCCAAGGGGTAAGATCGACCTGGTGTACTGCGATCAATGCACGCATATTTATAATCGGTCCTTCCAGCCTGAGCTCGTCGAATACTCCGAGGGATATGAGAACTCGCTTCATTTTTCCCCCTTTTTTCAAAACTATGCCCGCTGGTTGGCGGATGAGCTGATCACCCGCTACGATCTTCATGGGAAAAATTTGATCGAGATCGGAAGTGGAAAGGGGGATTTCTTACGCATGTTTTGCGAGCTGGGCAGGAACTGGGGGACCGGATACGATCCCAGCTTTCCGGTCCAGGGCGAATTGGTGGAGCAGGACGGCCGGGTTCGTCTGGTGAAGGGATTATTTTCTCCCCATAGATTGGATTACCCCGCCGACCTTGTCTATTCCCGCCATACGCTGGAACACCTTCCTGATCCGGCTGGTTTTGTCCGCCTGGTCCGCGAGAGCATCGATAACCCGGGAAAAACTGTTTTATTTTTGGAGGTCCCGAATGCTCCACTCATTTTTGAAGCCCTCTCGATCTGGGACATTATTTACGAGCATTTTTCTTACTTCAGCCAGGTATCGCTGGTCAGGCTGATCCAGGAGAATGGATTTCAATTTTGTTCGGTTTATGAGACTTATGCGGGTCAATTCCTATGCATTGAAGCCAACCCAGATGGGTGTGCGGAAGGTTTGGGCCAAAGCACGAATGAAGCTCATGTGCGGTACAGAGAAGCCATCTCGCGGTTTGCTGACAATTATCAGAAAAAATTGATCGAGTGGAAGAAATGCCTGGCAGCCTTGCAGGAAGAGGGGAAAAAAGTGGTGGTTTGGGGAGCAGGTTCAAAGGGCGTTAGCTTTCTCAATCTCCTCAAAGAAGATACGCCCATTGAATTCGTGGTCGACATCAATCCCAGGAAAACCGGTCAATATATGCCTGCCAGTGGCCAGCAAGTGGTGGCTCCCGAATTTTTGTGCGCGTACCAGCCCGACGCGGTGATTGTGATGAACCCCAACTACAGGGATGAAATATCAGCCAGGCTACGAGCGCTTGGCCTGACTCCGAAATTACTCCTGGCGTAGACCCAGAAATTCTTCCACTCAAGATCCAATATTCATGCTCCAAAATGATAGAAAAACGCCAATCCGAGTACTGATTGCCCACTATCTTCCCGATGTGGTCAGCGGCGCAGAGCGGTCCATCGCCGATTTCGTGCAAAATGCCGACCCATCTTTGTTGGAATGTGTGATGCTTACCCCCGGAACGGGAAGCCTGGAAGATTTTTATCTTGGGCGCGGCTTTCGCGTGTGGACTGCTCACATCGAAACCCCGCGCAGGAAATATCCGGGCCTCCATCTGGCGCAATCGCTCTGGCTTGCGGCGCGGTTAAAACTGCTCGAGGTCGATTTTGTCATGAGCAATACTTTCTCAGCCGCGAGCAGGGTGGGAACGGCTGCACGCCTAGCTGGGATTCCCAATGCAATCTATATCCGCGAATTTATCTCTGACAGGCCGCTAAACCGGAAAATTTTACAGCGAGCCGACGGTATTATGACAATCTCCAGGGATCTCCAGGAGTATCTGTTCCACCTGGTCGACCCACAGAAATTATTTCTGGCTTACAACTACATCGATCCAGCCCCCATTCTGGAACGAGCCCGGCTTCACCGGGCAAGCGGAAAGCGTGTTCTTCCTTTCGAGAAAAATCATGCGGCTGTTGGCCTGGTCGGGCGAATTACCCCGTTCAAGCAGCAAGACCTGCTCATCCAAGCAGCTCCAAAGGTGCTGGAGCGATTCCCCGAAGCAAGATTTGTCATTGTTGGCAGCGCGCGGGAGACTGAAAAAACTTATGAGGAATCTCTCCACAGGCTGGTTCACGAATTGGGGCTGGAAAGGCAGGTAACTTTCCTGGGCCAGCGGCAGGATGTCGTCGAAATCACGACAGAATTGGCCATCTCCTGTCTCACCTCAGACCGGGAGCCATTAGGACGGGTGATCCTGGAAGCGAATATCATCGGCTGTCCGGTGATCGCTTCCGATCGGGGCGGCCCGGCTGAGATTATTGAAGACGGGCGGACAGGGCTGCTGTTTCCAACGAGCGGGGCAGACGCCAGCAGCCTCCTGGCTGACCGGATTTGCTGTTTTTTGGCAGATCCCTTCCTGAGAACCCGCCTTGCGACCGCTGCCAGGGAAAAAATAGGCGTAACTTTCGCGGGTATCGATTATGTCCGCAGGCAGGAGGAGATTATTTTGTCATTGTACCATTCCAGGCAGCTCAGTAAGCAAATCACTCGTGAGACGAAAAGTTTATGAGGACCATTCAAGATTTTCAACAGGCCATTCCCGGGCCTGGAAAAGAATATGCGACCACTTCGCAGGGAAACTCGGTCCAAATCATCGGTTGGGTTTTCCTCCTGGTCATTGCGGCGGTGACTGCAGCAAGCTATCCGCTTGGATTTCAAACAGCCATAACCATCCTGACCGTATTTGGTTTTGCGGCGGCAATCGTCGGAATAGTCTGGCCGGTCGTGGGGCTGCTCGGGATTGGGCTGCTATGTACTCTGGATGCGGTCACACGGAATTTCCTGCTGACCGGCGGGGTACTTCGCTGGAATACATTGAATTATTGGCTTCTGATCGTCATGGTTCTGAATCTGGGATTCCTTATTCGAATCAACGATATTCATAGCCGCATTCTTCAGCTCTTCGTTTTTGTCATTTCTGTGGAGCTGATTTACAGTTCCAATCTGGCCGGTGGGATCCAGGATGTTTTGAACGTGGTAACAACCTTTGGGATCCTGATTTATTTCATTCGCTCGGTGAAAGACAACGAGAAAAGTTTCTACTGGTTAGGAATCGTGAATGGGGTTCTGGGGGCACTGATTACGATGGTGTACTACCAGCAATCTGCCAGGCTTCCATACATTAATCCGAACTCGCTGGCTTTCTTTCCGGTGACGGCGCTTTTTTCGATCTGCCTGGGTTTCTCTTTTGCCCGCAACGGCCGGCAAAAGTTCGTGTTATTTGCTCTCGCGGTGATCAATTTTGTTTGGATTTTTCTCTCCGGCAGCCGTGGAAACCTCCTCACCGGCTTCTGGTGCCTTTTATTCCTGATCATCAAATCCCGCAGCTTTTCGTGGACAGTCTTATTGGTTGGTATGGTGGTCATTGGCGCTCTATTTGTCTCGTCACAGTATTTGGAAGAGCAAACTCATACCCTGGAAAGGGTACAAAGATTATTCAATCCCAACCTGTCGCTGGCATCGCGCACAAGCCAGCGATCTGATCTGGCATCCGGGGGAATCCAGTTGTTTCTCGAAAACCCTCTCGGGGTAGGCACCGGAAGCTTTGAGTCTGAATTTGCCAACATCGATATTTACTCCCGAATCAAACCAGCTCATTCGGCCTGGGTAAAAGTCCTGGCTGAAAATGGGGTCCTCGGGATCTTCCTAATGGTTGCTTTTCTCCTTTCGTTCGTTGTGGTTGGTTGGAAAAAAAGGAAGGAGGATCTTTTTTTGATCGGACTTCTGGTTGGACTTTCTTTTGCGGTAGTGTTCATCTCCAAGGAATTCCAGGGAAAAGGGTTGTGGTTTCTGGCAGCCGGGGGAATCTTCCTGCTTCACCGTGAAGAGATGACCCAAACCTTCGAAGGAAAAATCTTCCAGCGCTTTCAGCAAAAATATATTTTCAGAACGGATCGTCATTGGTACAGGTAAAGGATATGGTCGAGCGGCTGAGGATTGCCTTCATAACAGGAAGCCTGGCTCAAGGCGGCGCTGAAAAGCAACTGGTCTATATGATCAGGGCGCTTTGCGAGCGGGGGATCGAGGTACGGGTGCATTGTTCCACACAGGGAGAATACTATCAGGTCGAGCTGGAAAAAATGGGTGTTCAGCTTGAGTGGTCGGGGAGATGGGGGAATCCGGGGCTGCGACTGAGCAGCCTTTTTGGGGCGATAAAGACCTTTCGGCCGCATATCATTCAATCCGCCCAGTTTTTCACGAACCTGTATGCCGGCATTCTTGGTAAGATGCTGAACTCTGTTTCCATCGGCTGCATTCGCAGCGATATTCGAGAAGCACTTCGCCTGAATGGGATCTGGGGAAATGCCTTGCTGCGCACCCCTTCGGCAATAATTGCGAATTCAACTCTGGCTCAAAAGAAAATAATTGAGATGGGCTTTCCCACAAACAGACTTTTTGTCATCCCCAACGTGATCGATCTGGCTGCCTTTGATCGCCTGCAGGCAAACAGGTCCCCCGATTTATTCAGACGAAACGATCATTTCAATGTGGTTGCAATTGCGCGGTTGACCCAAGTGAAGAGGCTGGAGCGGTTCATTCAGGCGGTTGCGCTGGCCCGGCGGGAGGAGCCGGGCATCCGTGGGGTAATCATCGGCGATGGCCCGGAAAAACAGTTTTTGATGCAAACTGCCAAAAACGAGGGATTCACCCCCGAAGATTTTCTATTTACCGGCGCAAGGAACGATATCCCCGGGCTCCTGGCGATGGCAGACGCTTTGGCGCTCACTTCTGATTTCGAGGGATTCCCGAATGTGCTTCTGGAGGCAATGGCAGGCAGCCTTCCGGTCATCACGACCCCGGTTGGGGAAGCCGACAGGATCGTTCGAGAAGGGGTTAATGGCTACGTCATTCCCTTCGAGGATACCGCCGAACTAGCTGCCCGAATGATTCGCCTCTCTCGTTCAGAGGATTTGCGTAGAAGTATGGGCAAGGCCGGCCGCTGGTTGGTGGAACAACACTATAGTTATGAAACGCTAGCCGGTCAATTGCTAAGGATCTATCGTGAGATCGCCGCCAGGCTAAGAAATTCATCACTTTTAAGCATGCTGGCTTACCCGGAGGCTGGTTGATTTTTGCTTTTTTACCTCTCCTGGCAGCTGCGGTCACTCAACTACAATCAATGATCTACTTTAAAGTGATTAACAGAAAGGCGCCAAACTCCGGGAATGTGGATGGCGGCTTAAAATTCAGACCTGCGGGTTGGGCAACCGTCCGTCCTTCCATGGGGATTATGATCCCACTGCCATCGTATACTCCCTGGATTACATCCCCGTAAAAGTCCTGGACATTATGCAGTTCGTAATGATCCCCGGTTTTGAGTTCGATCTGTGAAAGATCCGCGGCGGGGACAGTGACTTCCGACAGGCGACTCCAGTTGTAGATGGTCAGATTCGCCCTACCTGGCTCGTATCGATTGGGGCGGACAAAAATGACGTTCTGGTCAGGGTCTGTGTTCAACCAGCTATTATCCGGGCTGGTATACCGGGTCAGCCCCTGGATGGCGCGGTTCAAGATCGTATTCCCTGTCAATATCAAGCCCTGGTTCAAGCCGCTGAGAATAACCCTCCCTTTGACAAAATAGTTATTTTCGACCACTGCGTTTTCACTGCCGGCGTTGTAACCAAGGGTAAAGGCAATCCCACCATTGGCAGGATAGTAGGTGTAATTCGAGACTACCACGGGATTGTGCGCCATTGAATTGCCGCCTACCAGGATATTTCGCATCAAATTACCCACGCTCTGGTTTGCCGGATTAAAACCGATCGTGCCGTTGTCGAATACCGTGTTGCCGGTTATGACATAGTTATCCAGAAAGGCTGACTTTGAACCAAAGACGTGAATCCCATGGCTGGCGTTATCGAAAATGAAGTTGTCGGTGATTTTCTTGTTCCCAACCTGGTTTTGCGTATAAATCCCATGATCCAAGGTGGTTGAGCCGTCATAGTACAACAAAGAGCCGTATAGTTCTGAATCTGAGTTTGTTTTCCACCAGGAGAGTCCGGTCCCAGGCATATCGTGGATCACAAGGTTAATAAATTTGATGTTGTTGGATTGGGCAATACTGTGGATCAGGATGCCTGTTTCCTGGTTGGGCTTTGGATCGCGCGTCCGGATTGGGTTTGGCTGAGTGATTTCAAAACCCCAAAAGTAAGTCCACTGTGAATCTGCGATGGTTAAAATAGGGCCGGGCCCGTTCAGTGTGGCGCGAGCTCCAGCAGCCTGGCGAACAATAATCGGGTGACCGGGTGCTCCCTTCAGGTGGCTGGTGAATGACCCCGTATATTGGCCGCTCAGCAGTCTGATGGTATCGCCTGGTAGGACCGCGGAGGGCTGGTTTAAAGCGGTCTGTAAGTCCCAGGGTTTCGACTGGCTTCCGTCTCCCTGGGGAGTTCCATCCGGCGCGACGAAATAGGTCAGCGAGGTGCTTCGGGTTGGTATCAGGAGCGGGGTAGGGGATGGAGATGCGGAAGGAGTGGAGACCGCGGGCGCTGTCGTAAGAACGGGGGTGTGAGCAGAGGCAGGGAGCAGGTTAATCGAAGGTGGCTCTGGCGCAGGGGCGAATCGCGTACGGACCAGATAGGCGACCAAAAAACCAAGCAATATGAGTCCAAATATTCCCAATAAAACCAGGAACGCTTTTCTTCTGTTCTTCATCTCCCACCATTAAGTCAATCAATAGATCTAAATGGTTGACAGGTATGATCGTCATTTGAAGTTTATCATAAATGATTTTCTGCGGTGGAGAATCTTTATTGGTTCATTGGGATCTCCCGTGGTGGATCACCCTCCCGCGGAGATTCCTAAAGAACCTCTTTATTTTGTAAACAGGTCAATTCATGTCTACAACGATTCTTCACTCTCAGGAAACCATTCAGGAAGAGCAGCAGTTGTTTCCATTCGTCAGTATCGTAATGCCTGTTCGTAACGAGGTCCAATACATTAAAAAGGCGATCAAAGCGGTCCTCGACCAGGATTACCCGGCAGATGCCTTTGAAGTGCTCGTTGCGGATGGGATGTCAATAGATGGAACCCGTGAAGTGGTCCAATCTTTCTTCAAGGATGCTCCGCAGGTCGTTTTAATCGATAACCCGGGAAAAATCGTCCCGACCGGATTGAATAAGGCGATCGAACAGGCCAGGGGTGAAATCATCATCCGGGTGGACGGCCATTGCGTGATCGCCCGAGATTACGTGCGCAAATCCGTCGCTTACCTGAAACACGACCCGCAGTTATCAGGAGTAGGTGGGCCGATGGAGACGATTGGAGAAACCCCGGTCTCCGCTGCCATAGCGGCCGCGATGAGCTCTTCTTTTGGCGTTGGGGGATCTGCCTTCCGGACGAAAAAAGATCAGAAGCTATTTGTTGAAACGGTTGCCTTCCCTGCCTATAAAGCCAGTACGCTTCACCAGGCAGGCCCTTTCGATGAGGAGTTGGTCCGCAACCAGGATGACGAATACAACTATCGGATCCGTGAGATGGGTGGAAAAATCCTGCTGGCTCCCGATATCCACTCTCGTTACTATTCCCGGGGATCGCTGCGCAGTTTATGGCGCCAATATTTCCAGTATGGATTCTGGAAGGTTCGGGTGATGCAAAAACACCCTCGCCAGGTGAAGCTGCGCCAGTACGTACCGCCCCTTTTTGTGCTCGGTACGGCCGGATCCGCCTTGTTTACCCTGGTATTCCCGGGTATTGGAAAATATCTCCTGGGTGTTGTTCTGGGCGGTTATGCGGCTGCCAATCTGACCGCCAGCCTTTTGACCGCTGCCCGGTCAGGCCTGAGTAATTGGTTCGTTCTTCCGGCCGCGTTCGCGACTCTCCACTACAGTTACGGCCTGGGATTTCTGGTTGGATTAGTGAAGTTCGCCAGATGTTGGAATATAGAAAAAAACCAATGGGGTAGCCGGAAACTTGCCTGAACAACTATGGGTAATGCACTGCGTATTTTAATGATCACAACCGAATGGCCCACGCCAGAATTTCCCCACCGGGTTCCATTTATCACCCGTCAGGCGAGTTATCTGCAGAAGGCGGGCATAGACGTGACCCTGCATCCATTTTTGGGTGCCAAGAATCCCCTCAACTACATGAAAGCCTGGGCTACTGTCCATAAAATGCTTCGCAGGGAACGCTATGACCTGATTCATGCTCAATGGGGACAAAGCACGCTGCCAACTTTGTTTCGGAACCTTCCCCTGGTAGTCACATTCAGGGGCGACGATCTTGAAGGCATCATTGGAAGAAACGGGCGCCATACCCTGGCGGGGCAGATTCTCCGTTGGATATCACTCTGGGCGGCAAAGACCGCGGATGAGGTGATTGTAGTTTCCAAAAGCCTGATCCCTTCCCACATCCGGAGAAATTATCATCTGATTCCCAGCGGTCTGGATATGGAATTGTTCCGGCCAATCCCGCGAATGGAAGCCCGATTAGCGTTGGGAATAACCACCGACAAGCCCCTGATATTGTTTTCTGGGGCGGCGAAAAACCCGCGCAAGCGCCTGGATCTGGCCCAAAAAACAGTGAACCATTTGAAATGCTACCTGGATACGGATCTGGTTGTAGCGAGTGATGTGCCTATCACACAAATCCCCCTTTTTATGAACGCCTGCAATACGCTGCTGCTCACCTCGATCCACGAAGGGTCGCCCAATGTGGTGAAGGAAGCTATTGCCTGCAATTTACCGGTTGTTTCGACCAACGTGGGAGATGTCGCCGAGCGGATCCAGGATCTTCCGGGCTGTTTTATCAGCTCCGATGACCGGCCGGAAACATTGGCTGGCTTATTGGCCCGGTCGATCCAAACCCATCCCCGACCGAAAATCCGCGACGCGGTGAAGGATCTGGACGAGCATTTGCTGACCAGGAAGGTGCTTTCGGTCTACGAGAGCGCTATCAAATCCTATCGATCTTGAGGTTGCCAGCATCGCAGCGAATTCATCCAATGGAATCATTCCATGTTTTCTTATTAGGGAAAGAAGGGGTAGCATGCCGAGACCGAAGAAATCAACGCAGCACATGGCCTCAGACCATCGGAATCATTATCAGGGGGGGTGGATCAAGCGAATCGATTCTGGAATCTCACGGATCTTGGATATTATCCTGGCTGTGATTGGATTGATCGCCCTCTCTCCTCTTTTTTTATTACTGGCTTATATGGTCAAACGAGACACCCCAGGCCCGGTCTTCTACCGGGGACGGCGCGCAGGGAAAAATGGCACCCTCTTTCAGATTTTGAAGTTCAGAACGATGTATGAAAAAGAGGAAAGCTACGCTGGCCCAAAGGTCACCGCTCAGGGTGACCGGCGGATCACCCCGTTGGGGAAGTGGCTGCGGGACACCAAGCTAAATGAGCTGCCGCAACTATGGAACGTGCTGCGCGGAGAAATGAGCATTGTTGGGCCACGGCCTGAAGATCCAGAGATCGCCGCACGGTGGCCAGAAGCTCAGCGCAGAGAGCTGCTCTCTGTCCGGCCGGGGATAACCAGTCCGGCATCTGTCCTTTACCGCAATGAAGAGGAGCTGCTCCAATCGAAGAATGTCATGGACAAATATCTCCTGGAGATATTGCCGGGCAAGCTGCGTTTCGACCAACTCTATGTACGCAACCGGACCGTGGTTACCGATCTGGATGTGATCTTGTGGACAGGCATTGCCCTGCTCCCCAGATTGAAACGTTATTCTGTACCGGAGCACCTCCTCTATTGGGGACCGCTGTCCTTATTTTTCCAGAGGTACCTGAGCTGGTTCATCATCGATGTGTTTGTCGCCTTCGGCGCGATTGGCACAGCGGGGGTGATTTGGCGACTTGGTGACCCTCTGAACCTGGGTTTCCGGTTGGCGGCAGGGATTTCTTTGCTGTTGGCGTTGCTTTTCAGCGTGATCAATTCGTTGGCTGGCTTGAACCGGATCGATTGGTCGCGCGCCCGCGCCAGTGACGCCCTGGATCTGGCAATCTCGACCGGGTTGGTAACGTTTTTCCTTTTTCTGGCAAATCTTCTCTGGAAACCCAACCCTCTGGTGCCTCCTGCGATGGTCGTAGTGGCGGGGACGTTCTCACTCGTGGGTTTCGTCATCGCGCGATACCGCCTGCGGGTGATCACCGGACTGGGTGAGCGCTGGATGCGGCTGCGGATGGGATCGATTCACGGGTTAGGCGAGCGCGTTCTGATCGTTGGCTCAGGCGACGCCGCAGATTTTGCAGCCTGGCTGCTCCACAAAGGGAATTTCGTCAACGCATTTTCTATCGCGGGCCTTGTGGATGATGACCCCCGGAAAGTGGGAACCCAGGTGGACGGGCTTCGGGTGATCTGCCAATCCAAAGATATTCCCGATGTCGTGGAAAAATATGATATTGGCTTGATCCTGTTTGCGCTTTCCTCCTCCTCAATGGAGGAACAGCAGCGAACTATGTCCATTTGCCATTCGACGAAAAGTCGTGTAGTCATCGTTTCGGATTTGTTGGATTCCTTGCAGGTCCATTTTCCATCGAACGACCTGGAAAAAGACCAGCTTCTGGGAAGAGTGTTGAATAATTCTGCTTTAGACAAAATGACCGGGGTCTGGA
>DATKLX010000247.1:0-23419 GCA_035542155.1 Anaerolineaceae bacterium | reverse complement strand
GGGCTACAAAACCTGGCCGGGAATGACCAGCGGCCTGATGGTAGCGGGAGTAGGCGTGGCTTAGCTCACCATCCTGTTTCCTGGAGAAAAACTGCCTGGGCGATTTTTCCAAATTCGCCTACCAATCTTGGGACAAACACTGCTTTTCCCCAAACTTGACTTTTCTGTTTGAGTTCCGTATACTAATCTTGATTTAATCCATTTTGTCAGATGGTTCACATTTCCTCGCCTGACAAGATTGACGACATTTCGGCGGCAGCAATCTGATTGATCAGCAAGATCCCGGGAGTATGAGCCTGGGTTTGTTGTTTTTTGGGGAAGACCAGCGGAAGTTTAGTGATTTAATACATTTTCAGCCCACTCTGGCACGCGGACCAACGGCCTGGTGGGGACCTTTTTCCTGGCATCCAAAGGGGGCTAAAGTCGCCAATCAATGCACCCATCGACCATCCGGATCGCGAAAATCCATCTGTTGGCTTCCCATGTGTACGCCAACCTGGCCCTGGTATCCGGGTTATTCAAAGAATTACAACTCAGGATTCGAATCAGCACATTTTATATTTTATTAAGGAGGTAAATCGATCTATTTCGTAACCTACCCTGTTCGTTCTATGTAGATGTTCTACCTACCGATGCAGTTCGCCAGTAACTATCTACAGGAGGATACAATGCAACGCAAGGTTCTCTATCTCTTTACCCTCATCGTGCTTCTCTTGGCGACCACGGGCGGCCGTTCGGTGATCGCTCAGAATGGGGGAAAAAATCCCGAAAAGCCAACGTTTCCAGCTCCTCAGAAGCTGCAACGACAGGTCGATGATGCCAGTCTCAGCACCTGGCGCCAGTCTGGAAAACCTTCTCCATATATGGTTGAGCTGACTGCTCCGCCGACGACTCGGGTCTACGCCAACGCTCTCTCCGCGAGCGCGTCCCAGGCCGATGCAGTCGCCAGCGCCAGGGCTCAATTGCAGGCGATCAAAGCCGCGCAGCAGCAGGTCGAGGCCGCCCTTACCGCTCAGGCGATTGGCGCGCGGGTGATCTACAGCGCCCAACGGGTGATCAACGGCATCGCCGTGATCGTCGACCCGGCGAAAAAGGATGCGATCGCCAGTATTCCCGGTGTCAAGCAGGTTTATCCGATTGTCAGTAAAAAGATAGACAACGCCAGCAGCGTACCGCTGATCAACGCCCACCAGGTCTGGCAATCCGGCGTGGGATATCATGGAGAAAACGTGAAGATCGGGATCATCGACACCGGCATCGATTACCTGCACACCGATTTTGGAGGTGATCCTGCCCACTACGCAAGTAATGACACAACTAAGATTGACGTCCCCGATTTTCCCGGCAGTAAGGTGGTCGGCGGATACGACTTCGTCGGCGATGACTACAACGCCGATCCCTATGATCCCGCCTACCAACCCACCCCCCATCCGGACCCCGATCCCAGCGACTGCCTGAGCGACCCCACCACCGTGGGCCACGGCACGCACGTGGCCGGGACGGCGGCCGGGTACGGCGTCAATGCGGATGGCACGACGTATACCGGAGCGTACGATACCAGCACCAACTTTAATGCCTTTCGCGTTGGCCCTGGCGTGGCCCCCAAGGCGCAACTAGTGGCTTTGCGCGTGTTCGGCTGCCAGGGCTCGACCGACGTGGTCACCGAAGCGATCGAGTGGGCGGTGGACCCCAACGGGGACGGCGATCCCTCCGACCATCTCGACGTGATCAACATGTCCCTGGGCTCCCCCTACGGCTCGGACGTCGATCCGGACGCCATCGCCAGCGATAATGCGGCCAAGGCTGGCGTGATCGTGGTTACCTCGGCCGGCAACGAAGGCGATACCTTCTATGTTAACGGCAGCCCGGGCACGGCCACCCGCGCGATCAGCACCGCCGCTTCGATGGATGCCCTCGACGTGATGGACGGCTTCGATGTGAATTCTCCCGGGGCGATTCAAGGCACCTACGGTTCAAGCAACGCTGTGGCTTACGATTGGGCCAATAAACCAGACGCCACCGGTGATTTGCTCTATCCCAACACGAACCAGGGGGGCTGCGCGGCTTTCGCGGCAGGAACCTTCACCAACAAGATTGCCCTTCTGGATTGGACCCACGTCGGTTCGGCCAATGAGTGCGGATCTGTAACCCGCACCGGGCACGCGTTCGCGGCAGGCGCGAAAGGCGTGTTGATCGCCTATGACCTGCCCTACCTGGACCTTGCCATCACGGGTAGCGCGGACATACCTTCGACGATCACAACCAAGGCTACCGGCGATTTAATCAAAGCCCAACTGGCCACTCAGACCGTGAATGTGACCATCACCGATGCCCACGACAGCTCAGTAAAGGTCTTCACCAACTCAGTCATCGACGACATCGCCTCGTTCAGCTCGCGCGGCCCCAGGCGCAACGGCTCGGCTTTGAAGCCGGACATCACCGCCCCTGGCATGACTACCTTCTCCGCTTTCAATCATTCCGGCAACCAGGGCCAGACCCTCAGCGGCACCTCGATGGCCTCCCCGCACGTGGCCGGCGTGATGGCCCTGCTGCGCGGGATCCACCCCACCTGGACGGTCGAGGAGCTCAAAGCGCTGGTGATGAACACCGCCGAGCACGATCTCTTTAATGGTCCGAGCCAGACGGGGGATAATTACGGGGTCGGCCGGATCGGCGCGGGCCGCGTCGACGCGCTGCTGGCCAGCCAGTTCCAGGTCGTCGCCTTTCTCGATGCCGCCAACACCTCGGACGAGGGTGCCGTCAGCGTCTCCTTTGGCGCGCCAGAAATCCCCACCAGCGGAACACCACCTACCCTGACCAAATCGGTCAAGCTGGTCAATAAGAGCCTCTCGCCGGTGACCTACAACCTGGCCTATGCTCCCATTGTCGACATGGATGGAGTCACCCTGACCCTCAGCGCGCCCTCCATCACTGTTCCCGCGAAATCAGGCAGCACCGATGGCGTGGTGACATTCGACGTCACCATGCACTTCGACCCAACCCTGATGAAGCACCCCCACGATGCGACGCTCAGCGAAGTGCAGACCGATTATCGCCCCTGGATGAGCGAGGAAAACGGCTACCTGACCCTGACCCCGACGCCCGTGGGACCCACCCCGCTACGCTTACAGGTGGGCGCTTTCCCGCGCCTGAAATCGGACATGCATGCCAGCTCCTCCAACCTGAACGTGAATGTCGGGTCAGGGTTCAAACTTCTCAATCTGTCAGGTACCGGAGTGGACACGGCGCCTGGCGCCTCCATTCCAGACCCACACGAAGAGCTTTCCCTCGTCTCCGCGTTTGAGCTGGCCTACAAGGATGATGCGCCAGACGCGACCGGCCTGGATCAAAACGCGGACCTGCGCTACGTGGGCGTCATGACCGATTATCTGAATTATGCGGCCGACCCGAGCCAGTGCCAGGATAACGGGGGCAATCCCATCCCAATCGACAATTGCGCCGAGGTATACTTTGGGATCAGCACCTTTGGCAACTGGTCGACCCCCAGAGAGGTCGAGTTTGACGTCACGTTCGATTTTAACAAAGATGGGACGCCCGACGCCGTATTGTTTAACTATGACGCGGGCTCCGGCACCGGCAATGATCCAGAAGACACCTTCTATACCATGCTCTGCAACGCAAACTTTACTGGCTGCAGCTTTGAGTCTCCTGTCAATATTGTTTCACCCCTATACATCGACACCGTTCCCTTCAACAACAGCGTGATGGTTCTGGGTGTTTATACGGGAGATTTGATTGGGAAGGGATTGAATCCCGGGCAAGGGTTTAATTTCACCGTCACTGGCCATAACGCGAACACTTACGCCCTCGTGGATGGTAACTTCAGCACGCCGTACTCCTACGACTACAAGCATCCCGCCATCGACACCACGGGTGGGTTTGTTGGAGCCCCGGGTTGGCCGGATCTCCCCACAGATGTTGTCCCTGTCGCCGTGAATCTCAACTATAACGCGAAGGGATCTCCCGACGTGCTCCTGCTGCACCACCACAATGGAACGGGAAACCATGCCGAGGTGGTCAATGTGATAGCCACCTACTTAACTTATCTCCCAACAGTCAGGCGTTAAGGCTTCTTCAACAACCAGGAGCAGCAGTTACCCTGCTGCTCCTGGTCAGGCTGACACTCTGTATCCAGGACCCCGAAGTTGAGCTCCGGGGTCCTGTGGTTTTTTATCCTCCAAACAGCTTCTCCACCCAGCCGGAGATGCCCTCTTCCCCCGCCCGGCCCAGGACGCTGCCGGTTTGCCCGTTAATCAGCGCCTCCTCGCGCTGCTCCTCCTCGCTGTAACGCCCGATCCAGACCGGCAGCAGCAGCAGCTTGTAGGTTTCGACGCTCATTTCGAGCGTGCTGAACTTAAGATCTTGAAGGCCGCCGGAAAAGGCCAGGCGGCTTTCCGCGCGCGCCCGGTCCAGCGTCCGCTCGCGAGCCAGCAGGGAAGCCTCCGCCGCAGGGATCTGGTAGGTCTCGGCGGGCCAATCCACCAGGTAGCGGGGATCGTAGGGCACGACCTTTTTCAGATCGTAGCGCACCAGCTCGCGGATGAGCATCTCCTGGTAGCGCTTTGATGCGGGGACCAGCACCTCCCAGTCTGTCACCAGGATGCAGTCTTTTTCGGTGACCCACTCCCTGCCCTTCTGGCGCAGGCCGCTCCAATTGACCTGCCCGCCCATGCGGAACGCCCAAACGGGCACGTACAGTCCCTGGGGAAGCACCAGGGTATGGTCGGACTGGATGTGCCGCCCGTTTAGCCAGGCCACCAGGGCGCGCAGCGCTTCGCGGGCAGATAGGGCAAAGGGGATCAGCCCGCCGGGCGGGATCAGGTCGCGGGTTTCGGCAGCGGTGATCACGTAGGCGGTTTCGCAATACGGGCAAATCTGGCTGAGCTGCTCGGGGAGGAGATAAAAGGTCGCCCCACAGCCCCGGCAGGTGATCGACTGCATCGCCATGCTGTGCAACTGCGCCTTCGCCGTGAGCATGTCCAGCAGAAAATCCTGCTCCCTGACCGGCTGGTTTTTCCCCTGGTTAACCCGCTCGCGCGCCTCGCAGTACTCGCAGGTCAGTGATTCGCCGTCGGGGGCGAAGGTCATCCGCCCGCCGCATTTCGGGCAGGTAAAGCTGCGCGCCTCCTCAGCCCCCAGGGGGATCGGATCCCGAGAGCGAGGCTGTTTCAGGCGGTCAGGATCCACAATTTTGCGAGGATCCACTTTGCCATCCAGCACCGCCAGGCGGCTCCGCGCCCGCGAGTTGGTCGGCTCCACGGCAAGGATGTCCTCGAGGTACCCGCGTTTCTTCTCCAGGTCGGCAGTGATCTCGCTCAACCAGTAGAGCGCCTCACGCCGCGCCTCCGAGAGCGAATCTTCGACCCTCAGCACCCATTCGAGGAAAAAACGCGCCTGGTCGATATCCCCCGCTTTGGCCGCTGCCCTCCCGTTGGACAGCAAATCGTACGTACTATCGTCCATGCCTGCCCGATGATAAAAAAACTATCAACGATTAGAAGAAAATAATACAATTATCTTATTATAGAAGATGATTCCCCTATACCAATAGAATCACACTCCATATACAACACTTGTTATGCAACTGTAAGGAATCAATCTATTCTCCGGGGTCTTCATCTGCGCGATCTGTGAAATCAGCGTTCATCTACGGTCCGGTTCTCGCTTCTCGCCTCTTCTGCTACAATAACCTCTGCAATCCATTTCTCCCCTGGAAGCGAGCATGCTCTACCTGGTTGCAACACCGATTGGAAACCTGAAAGACATCACCCTGCGCGCGCTGGAAGTGCTCCGGAGCGTCGACTACGTGGCCAGCGAGGACACGCGCAAGACGGGCCTGCTCCTCAAGCACTATGAGATCAAGAAACCCCAGATCTCCTACCAGGAATACAACGAGGCGCGCATCCTACCCAGGCTGGTCCGGCTCCTCCAGGAGGGAAATTCGGTGGCGCTGGTGACCGACGCCGGCACCCCGGCCATCTCCGACCCCGGGTTTACCCTGGTGCGCAGCGCCCTGGAGAACGGCATCCCCGTCACCGCCATCCCCGGCCCGACCGCATTCGTGGTGGCCCTGACCCTCTCCGGGCTGCCGGTGCACAGCTTTACCTTCCGCGGTTTCCCCCCGCGCAAGAGTGGCGCCCGCCGGCGCTTCCTCGCTGTGGACGACGCCTCGCCGCACACCTTGATTTTTTACGAAAGCCCCTACCGCCTGGTCGCCTTTCTCGAGGACGCCCTGGCCGTTTACGGCGACCGCCCTGCCGCCATCGCCAACGACCTGACCAAGCTGTTCGAGCAGGTCCAGCGCGGCAGCCTCTCCGAGCTCATTGAAGCGTGCAAATCCGCCGACCTGCGGGGGGAATATGTGGTGGTCATTTCCGGTCTAGTAGACAGTGGGTTCTCGCTTTTTAATTTCCCACCTGAAACGGATTGAAATCCGTCCCGACATCGTAGTAATCTTCCTGTTCGCTGCGCTTGAGCGCCCTCACCACCCCGTAGGTGACCGGGGTCATCACGATCTCGATCGTGCACTTGAACAGGTAATTGGTCAGCACCAGCGTCACGAACAAATCCCAGGGGAAGACCCCGAACAGGCTGGCGACGAAGATAAAGATCCCCGAATCGATCAGCTCGCCGACCAGAGTGCTGCCGATCGTCCGCGTCCACAGCCATTTCCCCCGCGTGGCAATCTTCATTTTCGCCAGGACGTACGAGTTGGAGAACTCGCCCGCCCAGAAGGCCGCCAGGCTGGCCAGGACGATCCCACCGGTGCTCATCCCGCCCAGGATGGCGTCGTAGGCCGCCTGGCCGGCGTAGCTCTGCCAGTGCGCCTCGCCCGGCAGGATGCGTACCACCCACAATACCGCCGCGCTCAAAGCCAGGCAGGCGAAGCCGGTCCAGATCACCCGCCGCGAGCGCCGGTAGCCGTAGACCTCGGTCAGCACGTCGCCGAAGATGTAGGAGACCGGAAAGAGCAGCGTCCCGCCGTCGAAAGCCAGGCGGATACCGAAAATGCTCACCCCCCAATCGATGATCTTGGCCGAAGAGGCGATGTTGCTGACGATCAAGACCGTCACGAACAGGGCCATGACCAGGTCGAAATAGCGAAAAACTCGCTGGCCTTCGAGGATTGAAGTTTGATTCACTTTTGTTTGATTTTCTCTCATTGTTTTCCTGCCCGGATCCAGACCCCACTCCCCCATAATCCACACAGCAGGATTTTGGGGGAAGAAAATCAGGCGCATCTCGTTGCCTGATCACCAGGCAACTGCATTTAGACCAGCGCCTATTTTACCCGAATATACTATAATCCCAGCATGCATCGCTTTTTCGTTTCCGCCGACTGCATCCGCGCCGGGCAGGTGACCCTGACCGGCCCGGTCGCGCACCAGATCCAGCACGTCCTGCGCCTGCGTCCCAAAGACCAGATCGTCGTCATCGACACGGCGGGAACCGAATACACCGCCGAGCTGGAACTGGTGAACGCGGGGGAAGCCGTCGCCCGGGTGCTCTCCCAACAGCCCGCGCGGAGCGAGCCTGGCCTGCGCCTGACCCTCTACCAGTCCCTGGTCCAGCGCGAAAAGTTCGAGTGGATCCTGCAGAAATGCACCGAAGTGGGGATCGCCGCCATCGTGCCAGTGCTCTCTGAGCGCAGCCTGCTTCGTTCCTGGGACCCGGACGACGCCAGAAAGCTCCCGCGCTGGGAGCGGATCCTCCAGGAGGCCGCCGAGCAGTCGCACCGCGGAAAGGTCCCGGGTCTGCGGCCGCCGCAGAGCTTCGCGCAGGCCGCTGCCGCGGCCGTCCGCGAGCACGACCTGTGCCTGATCCCCTGGGAGGAAGAACGCTCTCTCAACATGAGGCAGGCGCTGGCTCAGGCGCAGCGCCCGTTGCGCACGCTGGCCCTCTTCATCGGCCCCGAGGGCGGCTTTACCACCGAAGAAGCCAGCGTCGCCCGCGACCTGGGCATCCAGCCGGTTACCCTGGGCCGGCGCATTTTGCGCGCCGAAACCGCCGCCGTGGTAGCCTCCGCGCTGGTCCTCTTCCAGGTTGGTGAGATGGAATAGAATCAGCCAACGACTAACCGGCGCGGTAGCATATTCTTCAGCCTGCCCTGCTGGTGCAACTTCCCTCTCCCCAGCAGCCTGCCGCGCTCGTCCTCGACCGCCAGCACCTTCCCGATCCCCTCCCCTTCCGCCTCCACGTCCATGCCGGTCAGCCAGCGATCGACTTCGGCCAGCGCGATGCGGACCTTGCCGCGGGTGAATCGTCTCCCTAGCCGCGCGACCAGCTCGTGGGAGGGCGCCAGCCCATCGCGCGTCTCCTCGCCGACCAGGAGCCCGGCCATCTCGACCGGCAGGTCGGCAAAACGGGCCAGGTATGCCTCCGGGATAGCCACGATCGCCTCGCTGCGTTTCCACAGGGTCAGAGCATGGTCTTCGATCACTGCTCCCAGGTCCAGGCCGTACTGCTCCGCGAAGCGCCCGAGGAACGCGCCCTGCCCGGACTTCCCCAGGCGGGTCAGGCCCTGCTTCTCAAACGGCCGGTAGGGCCGCGGATCACCCCGCGCTCCGGTGCTTCCCAGCTTACGCAGGCGCGCGGCGAAGAAGCCCGAGGTGCCGTAGAGGTGCGGCCACAGGCGCAGGCCGCGGCGCACCTGGGGAGAGAACTCCCGCCCACCCGCGGCGCTCAACGCCGGAGCCGGTATGGGAAGCCCCTGAACCTCCTCAATCTCCACGATCCCCGGCAGCATGCGCAGGACCGAATCCAGCACCCCCTCGTCCTCCTCCGGGGCCAGAGTACAGGTCGAATAGACGATCTGCCCGCCGGGTTTGGCGGCCTGGATCGCGCTGGCCAGCAGTTGGACCTGGCGTTGGGCCAACCCCTGGCGCTCCCGCGCCGAGACAGGCCGTCTTGCATGCTTCCCCGCCAGGCGGAGGTTATCCATGCTGCATGGCGCGTCGAGCAGCACGCGGTCGAACTGCTCGGGGAGCCAGCCGCCGATCTTCTCCCCAGGCAGGTTGGTGACCAGCGCGTTGAACGCGCCCCAATCCTGGAGGACGCTCTTGAGGGCGGCGATGCGGCTGTAGCTGTTATCGTTGGCCAGCAGCAGACCGCGGTCGCCGCTCAGGCTGGCCAGGTGAGTCGATTTTCCCCCCGGAGCCGCCGCCAGGTCGAGGATCAGCGGCTGCTCGACCTCATCCCACGTAAACAGCTCGGCCGGCAGCATCGAGGCGGCGTCCTGGAGGAAGAAGAAGCCCAGCTTATATTCGGGGGTCAGGCTGGGCCTGCGCTCGGGATCGTGGAGCAACTGCCAGCCGGCAGGGCAGAACAATACTGGGCGAATCTCCCAGCCGTACCACTCAGGCCAGGTTGCCAGCGCATCCGCTGCGCTGATTTTCAGGGCGTTGATCCGCAGCGCGGCCGGCAGGGGCTCCTCGAGGGCTTTGAGGAGCTGCTCGAACTCCTCCGCGCCGAGCAAGGGGCGGTACGCCTCTGCCCCGGTGAGCTTCTCAACCACCGCTGCGGCGCCGGATCGCTGCTTCCCCTTTTTAGCCATGGCCTTTATCGATGCAAAAGACGATCTCGTTCTCGAAGAGCAGCTCGCCCACCAGCCAGGTCCGCTGACCAAGGATCTCGCGGACGAGCTGGCGCTGGCGGTCAACCAGGTCGAAGCGCCCGCTCAGGCTGTGGGTGGGCAGCGAGACGAGCAGGTAGCGCACGCGCAGCGCGTCCCAGAGCGGCGCGTTACAGCCGCGCTGGCGCTGCTCGAAGCGGTGCGCTTCTTTGAACAGGAAGGCCAACTCGCCCCTCTCCTCTGGCGGGTGGACCAGCACGTCACGCTGTTCGGCCAGCACCGCCAGCCCCTGGAGGTGAAAATAGTGATTGAGGAACTCCACCCGCGGGCCGTGAATATCATAGGCATGGTAGCGCGTATTCAGCGGAAGACTCATCCAGGGGAAGGTCAGCGGGTTCAGCCCGCAGGCAGCGTCGAGGATCGCCGCCGGTTTGCCGGTCGCGGCAAAGATGCGCGTGTAGAAGTCATCCAGGATTGAGATCCGCTCGCGGGTCGAAGCATGTGCGGCGAGGATCCGCGTGCAGACCGCCCGGATCGCCTCCACGTCCCGGCTGGCAAAGGCCGTCTCCAGCTCCCGTTCCGCCGCAGGGTAATCCGGATCGCCCAGGTAGGGCGCGACGATATTGTGCAGCTTCTGGCGCGCCGCTTTGAGCGCCTCTTTCTGGCTGCGCCCCGAAGAAGACACTTCCCGCTCGAGCACGTCCCGCAGCGTATCCGCGCACAAATTCATCCCACGGTACTTTTTCGAGTTCAAGATCTCTCTAATAGCTTGATCGATTACATCTTCTTTCATTCAACAATTCTCGTTGGAGAGCAGGGAAAAAGCCAAACCGCGAAGACACGAAGAACACAAGGGAAAGGCGAAGAAGAACATAAAAGTAAAAGGCAGCAAAATGTAGTGTGGAATCGTGAAAGTCAGTAAAGAACAGTTAATGCATGATCCCTCTGTGACCGATTGACTATATTCGGTTCCCGGATCTCGGTCCTCGGTTCTCGTTTTTCTTGACCAGAAACGCCACCTCATTTGGAAACTCAAATTGCTCATAATTCCAGTCTCGCTTGCCCAGCATCTCCTTGAACCGCGCCGCATAGTTCTCTCGCATGCCTTTCGAGCGGCCGCCCAGGCTGTGGGCCGGGAAAGAGACCAGCAGAAAGTTCGCCTGAATCTCATCGAGCAGGCGCAGGCCGATCGATGGATCCACCTGCTCCAGGCAGGGCAGTGTCTTGAGGAGGAGGGCGACCTGGGCGCGCCTGGCGGGAACGCTGTGGGTCAGGTCGCAGGTCGTCACCTCGCCCCACACCCGGATCTTTTCGAGAAAGCGGGTCAGAAAGGCCGCCTGGTCGGTGTAGATGTCGCAGGCGTAGTACGCAGCGTTTGGCGCGAGCGGCATCCAGGGGATCGCCAGGGGGTTGAGCCCGCAGGCCAGATCGAGCACCGATTCGACCGGCGCGATTCCCCCCAGGGTCGTTGCGTAAAAGGTATCCAGGATGGGCAGCCGCTCGCAAGTGGAGGCGTGCCGGGCCATCACCCGGCGGCAAAATTCACCCAGCGCCGCTGGGTCCGGATCCTCCGGTTCGATCTGCTCCAGCTCCGCCAGCCATTCCGCGATCGCCCGCTCTCCCGTCTCCTGCTGGTAGGCGCCCCCGACCTGGTGGAGCTTATTCTTGGTCGCCTTGACCGCCTCTTTCCAGCTCCGCCGTTTTTGCATCTCGATCGCCGCCAGCCGGCGCACGAAGCCTTCATCCACCGATCTATATTTGGGGCTGGCCCGCACGGCTGAAACCACCTGCTCGAGCTGCGCGCTGCCCTCACCCACCGCGTTCGGCATCCCGCCTCCGCATCCGTTCGGTCAAATGGACCATAAAGCGCAGGTTGTGGATCGTGGCCAGGCGCAGGAACAGAGCGTCGTTGATCTTGAAGAGGTGGTGCAGGTAGCCCAGCGAGTAGCGCCGGCAGCACAGCCCGTCGCAGTAGGGCGAGACCGGGTTGGCATTCTTGATGTGTTTCTCGTCCTCGACATGGACGTAGCCCAGCCAGTCTCTGATCAGCCCGCCCATGGGTGCATCCGGTGGGTTCTTGAATACATACAGCCGCCCGTGACGCGCGTCGCGGGTGGGCATGGCGCTGTCGAACAGGCTGTAGCCCAGGTCGTAACAGGCGAGCACGTTCTCGGGGTGGCCCACCCCCAGGGCGTGCATGGGCAGCTCGGGGGGCACCAGCTCGCGGGTATAGGCGATGATCTCGGCCAGCAGCCGGTTCTGCCTGTCCAGCGGCCAGCCGCCGTAGCCAAATCCGTCGAAACCGATCTCGAGCAGCCCTTCGGCGCACTCTTTGCGCAGCTCGGGGACGCCCCCGCCCTGGATCACCCCGAAGAGTAGCGGCCGTTTCTCGCCATCTTTGCGCTGATCGAGGATGCGCAGGTACTCTTTCTTGCAGCGCAGCGCCCAGTCTACCGTGCGCCGCACCGCGATCTTCTGCTCCTCATACGAAGAATCGACGTGCGTGCAGTCGTCCAGGCAGATGACCACGTCGGAGCCGTAGCCGAGCTGGAGCTGGATGCTCTTCTCGGGGGTAAGCTGATATTTGCGACTGCTGCCCTCTGGCTGGAAAAAGATGCCGCGCTCCTGCAACGTGCCAAATTTGGGGTTTTCCCGGATCAGTGAATAGGCCTGGAAGCCGCCCGAATCAGTGACAATCGGCCTGGGCCAGCCGCTCATCTGGTTCAGACCGCCCAGCGACTGCACGGTCGATGAGCCGGGGCGCTGCATGAGGTGGAAGGTGTTCATCACGACCGCCTGCACTCCGCAGGCGAGCAGGTCCTCGGAGTCGACCGAGCGCACCACCCCCAGGGTGGCGTCCGGCAAGAAAGCGGGCAGCCCAACCTGCCCGCGTTTAAGGTCTAACGTTTGCCTGGCGAAAATCATACTCCCCGTGGAAAATTTTCCGATCTGGGGCCATCGCCCCGATCGATTGAAGGCACCTCATCCGAACAAAGCAAACGTGGGGACAACCGGGTTGGAAGGGCCGACCAATCCCCACCAGCCATCCTGGCCTGCCGAAGTGTCCACTTGTATCTGCATCTTCGGCAGTCCAACCACGTTTCTACCTGCCGGGCACGATCACGTAGCAAAGGCCGTTTTTGCTCATCTTGATTTTCACGCAGCCTTTGGTGCGCAGGTGCTCCAGCATTTTCTTGGTCAGGGATTTGCTCTGTTCCGTTCCGTCCGAGATCGCTGCTCTGGCATCCTCGATGCTCAGGCCGATCTCACCGGCCTGGCGCAAAACGGTTAAGAGCAGGGCCTCATTCTGTTCTTGTGTGCGGTTGGCCATCCATCTCCTTCAGGATAGATTTTTTACGACGATGATTGTCTATACAGCTCACGAGAACATTTCCTTCTCGATATTCTACAATAAAACGATGGTTTTAATCCACCCAATTTTCCGGTATTTTTGCCTGCCGGATGTGCATCTCACCCGTCCGGGGATCACGACCAATGTACAGCCTGCTTCACGCGGGGATTGGCGCAGGGGTTCCATGCATGCGCAGCGCATTGAGACGATCGTGCTCGACATGCTGGCCGACTCAGGATTCGAGCCAGGCCAGATCGACGCGGTGATCAAGACCGGCGACTCGTCTAACATCCCGCTCTTTTCGCAGATGCTCGCGCGCATCTTCGGCCACGAAAAAATCCGCTCTCCGCAACCTTCACCTCGGTCACCGCGGGATTGGCGTTCAAAGCCAGCGAAAATAAGGCCGATGGTTGGTGGTTCGTGGTCAGAAAAATCGGTTACAATTTTTCTATACCTTGCTTTTATGCTCCTTGTGGTTCAAATAGTATTACTAACCACGAACCACTCACAGCCGATCACTACCTCTCCCGGAGGTACCCATGGAATTAATCGAAGTCACAATCGAAAAACCCGAGGAGATCAATTTTATCCTCGGACAGTCGCATTTCATCAAGACCGTCGAGGATATCCACGAGACGCTGGTCACGGCCGTCCCAGGGATCAAGTTCGGCGTGGCTTTTTCCGAGGCTTCGGGCAAATGCCTGGTTCGCTGGTCTGGGACGGACCCGGAGATGATCGCCCTCGCCCAGAAAAACGCCATGGCTCTGGGAGCCGGCCATAGTTTCCTGATCTTCCTCGGCCAGGGGTTTTACCCAATCAACGTCCTCAACGCAGTGAAGCAGGTCCCCGAAGTTTGCCAGATTTTTTGCGCGACAGCCAACCCGGCCGAGGTCATTCTCGTCGCGACGCCCAGAGGCCGCGCCATCCTCGGCGTGGTCGATGGATCAAGCCCGGCAGGGGTGGAAGTCGAGGAGGACATTCACTGGCGCAAAGGTTTCTTACGAACGATTGGGTATAAAGCGTAGAAGAGAAGTTGCCTGGTCGATTGCGCCCCTACGCCAATCAAAGGACTAGTCCAGTCAAGGCTATTCGGACCTGTTTTTCCTCAGGCGACTGATCAACCTCGTTAGCGCTTCATCCACCGCGGCGATCTCCTCGAGAGGGTCCTCACCGGCGGCCGCCGGGAGGGCGGCCTGCCAGGCTTCGAGCAGGCGCAGCAGCCCCGGCGCGTCGACTTCCTCGGGCAGCCGGGCGCTGGCGGTCTCTTCGCGCTTGCCCCCCGCGGGAGGCGAGCACCCCCACTGCTCCAGCGCTGCGGATGCAGCCTGGCGCACGAAACCGTTGGCATCGCCGGCCAGTGCCCGCAAGTCGCGAATCGCTTCCGGACCGGCCAGGGACGCGAGCGCGGCGACCGCCCGAGGGCGGACGAATGGGTTTGGATCGCTATAAGCCATCTGGCGCACCGTTTCGACCGCTGCCGCGTCCTTCCAGGCCGCTACCGCCACCAGGGCAGCGTCGCGGACCTGGGCGGACGGATCCTGAATCATCCCGCGGATCAGAGGGAGGGCGGAACGATAATCCGCAGAGACCATCATTTCCACCAGATGGCGACGCAGACCCTCGCTGGGGTCGCGGAGCAGCGGCGCGAGGAGCGGTGCGGCCCCATCAACTTTGAGGTCGATCAGCGCCTCGACCGCCGCGCTGCGCAGCCCAATCTCGCGCTGAGCGATCTCGACCAGCAATGGGATGGCCTCGTGGTATTTCAGCTTTGTCAGCGTCTCGATGATCGCCTTGGGAAGTGTAAAGTCTTTTTGTCCAGAAATGCCGCGCTCGCCGCGGTTGTGCAGGATCTCGCGCAGGTTTTCCAGCAGCCGTCCGGAGGCAGGGCGGTATTCGAGGAGGTACATCGCCCGCGTCGCTGCCAGGACCACGGAGTAATCTCCCGAATCGAGGAAGCAGGCCAATCGTTCTGCCAATCCATCGGTCGGGGCGGCCCGATCTCCTCTCTGGCCATCAAATCCAGCCTCACTAGAACCGATCCGCGCCGCGGCCAGGATCGCTGCCTGCACTACGTGGGGATTCTCATCGTACAGGCAGTCGAGGATCTGCTCGCGGGCGCATTCCGTGCGAAGCACCCCCAGCGAGTGGACCGCCGCAGCACAGACGTGATCGTTGGGGTCGTCGATGGCGGCCAGAAGCTGTTCGACCACTTCTCCCCGGATCGCATCCTCGGGCTCGGCGGCGTACCCCACCGCGAACGCTGCCGCCGAACGGACGTACGGGTTAGGATCGCGCAGCGCCTCCAGCAGCACCGCCGGCTCCGCGCGCAGATCGCCCAAGCGCTTCGCCGCCTGGCTGCGCTCGCGCGGAATTTTCGACTTCAACTGGCGTAAACACTGCTCGATCTCGGTTTGTCGCTCTGCCATGCGCTGGGTTTCGCTGGGGAATCGTGGGTCGGCCTGGAATTCAGCCATACGAAAAGATCTCCTGATGAGCTGGCGATGTGAATATGCATCTGATCGACAACAGGAAGGCCAAACAACCCCGGATCTCCTGGCCTGTCTCGATTATCCCCTTCTTGCCCCATCCGGTCAAGTGAGTAAGCCAGATACCTTCCCATGAACCATCAGCGCATCTGGTTCTTCGGATCAACCCGGCAACTCGTTGACCAATCACTATAGCAACGATGGCGGCTCAACCTCGATCCTCCAGTCAGGGAGCCCCCTCCCGCGCAGAAGCGATGCCGGGTCCGGGCCGCGCAGGACGATCTGCCAGCGGTACTGGCCGTGAATCTGGCTGAAAAAGCAGGGGACGGGGCCGATCATCTCGGTCGCAGTGCGGTTCTCGCGCTCCATCCAGACGCGGATCTGCTCGGCGAGGGATTTTGCCGCGGCCTCAGCCCGCCCGGCTTCGTGGTGGCGGTACTCGAGACGGACCAGGCGGTAGAAGGGTGGATACGCCAATCCGCGCCGGTAGGCCAGTTCCTGGCGGTAGAAAGCGTCGTAATCGTGGCGGGCGGCGGCCTGGATGGCGTAATGCTCGGGCTGGAATGTCTGCAGGACAACCTGCCCCCCGAGGATGCTTCGCCCGGCGCGCCCGGCGACCTGGGTGAGAACCTGAAAGGTGCGCTCCCCGGCGCGGAAATCGGGCAGATTGAGCCCCACGTCGGCCAGGATCGCCCCAACCAGGGTGACCATTGGCAGGTCGAGACCCTTGGCGAGCATCTGGGTACCGATGAGCACGTTGGCGCGCTGCGCGGCAAAATGGGCCAGGATGATCTCGTGGGAGCCTTTATCGCGGGTGGTCTCGGCGTCCCAGCGCAGAGTTCGCGCCTGGGGGAACTGGGCGCGCACCTCGCTCTCCACTTTCTCCGTCCCGGTCCCGTACTGGCGAATGCTCGCGCTGCGGCAGGCCGGGCAGGTGCGCGGCATCTTGCGCTGGTAACCGCAGTAATGGCACATGAGCCGCTGGCGATCGGCGTGGAAGGTGAGCGGGACGTCGCAGGTGGGGCAGCGCAGGCTGTGGCCGCACTCGCGGCAGAAGACGAAGGTGGCGGTGCCGCGGCGGTTGAGGAAGAGAATGGCCTGCTGGCCAGCGGCGAGGGTCTCGCGCAGCGCCTGTGACAGGGCGCGGCTGAAGATCGAGCGGTTGCCGGCCTTGAGCTCCTCGCGCATGTCGACCAAATGGATCTGGGGCAGGTGGAGGGCTGTGGTCTCCCCTTCGCCCGGGTCGACCTGCAGCGGCGCTTTGAGCCCCAGCTCCTGGACCTGGCGCTCGACCGCCTGGCGGTGGGCGAGGATGCGCACTGGCAGGCTGAGCCGCTTCCAGCGCTCGGCCTCGGCGCGGTAGAGGGTGGTCACGTCCGGGGTGGCCGTACCGAGCAAGCAGACTGCCGAGGAAAACCGGGCGTAGGCCAGGGCAACGGTTACGGCGTGGTAATAAGGGAGAAAATCGCCCTGGTAGTAAGAATCGTCGTGGGCCTCATCGACGACGATCAACCCCAGGTTGGGAAGAGGAGTAAACAGCCCGCTGCGCGGGCCGACGATCACCGGCAGGACCCCCGCGCGGGCCCGCCGCCAGGTGTCGTAGCGCTCGCCTTCGGCAAGCCGCGAATGGACCAGGCCTACCTGCCCGGGGAAGCGAGCGAGGAAGCGGCGCACGGTCTGTGGGGTGAGGGCAATCTCGGGGACAAGGATGATCGCCTGGCGGCCGAGGCGAATGGCCTCGGCGACGGCGCGCAGGTAGATCTCGGTCTTGCCCGAGCCGGTCACCCCGTGGAGCAGGTAGGGCGTCGTTGGCATGCCGGCGGCCCCCTGCGCCAGACCCGGGAGGATGGCTTCCCATACCTGCTCCTGCTCGTGGGTCAGCTCCGGTGGATGGTCGAGCACCACCTCGATGTGGGCCAGCGGGTCGCGCCAGGCGTCGGTCTCACCCAGGATTACCAGGTCCCGGTCCGCCAGGGCGACCAGGTCGGCCGGAGTGCCGCCGCTTTGAGCATAAACCCAGGGGACTTCGACCGGCCAGGGCTCGCGGATGAGGAAATTGAGCACGGCCTGCCTGCGGGCCAGGGCCGCGCTGCCGGGGCGGGCGAGAAAGGGGAACTGTTCCACGGCCGCCTCGGGCGTGCAGCCGAGCTGGACGGTGCGTACCAGCTTGGGTTTGACGCTGGGCGGGGGGAGCTGGCTGGAAGTACGTAACAGGCCGCGCCGGGCCAAAGCGCGCGCCGCGGCGCGCCAATCACGGTGAGCCAGGGCGCGGTCGATCTGCTGGCCGCGCAGCGGGCCGCGTTTGTGGAGCAGGTCGAGCAGCCTGTCCTGTAGTGTGCCGGCTTCGGGGATGGCGACGCCGTCCGCCTGCGCCTGCCTGTCCTGGTGGTCAGGCCAGGGTGCCGCCCCGGTCCTGCCAACCCTGGGCAGGGCAGGCGCAGGCGGAACGGGCAGGGGTGTGTAAAGGGTATCGGCGCGCTGGCTCAGCCCCGGGGGGAGCATGCGGTCGATGCACACCGCCAGGGGGGCAAGGGTCTCCTCGGCCATCCAGCAGGCCAACTCGATCTGCGCTGGGGTCAGGACGGGCAATGGGTCGATCAGGTCCTGTACGGCGCGCGTCGTGGGCACCTGGGGAGAATCAACCTGGCGCAGCACTACCCCCTGGACCTGCTGGCTGCCAAAGGGGACGATCACCAGGCAGCCCGGGAGCACTCGACCTTCCAGCTCCTCCGGGATGTGGTAATCGTACAACCCGGTAGTCTGGGCGACATTGACGGCAATCTCAACAAAGGTTTGGGCCATAAGAGAAAAAGCTTATCACCCCCCTTGAAGGAAGATGAGCACATCGCTGCTGTAATAGACCGTCGCCGCGGAAGGCATACGCACGCCGTTGAGGATCGACTCGGTCAGGGCCCGGGCCAGTGGGCTGGGACCGGCAACCTTGCCCTGGGCGTCGAGGGTGACAAGGGGAGCGTAGCGCGCCGCCAGGTAAGGAGTATTTTGGAAATAATACTCGATGTCCGCGTAGGTATCCGGGTGCGGGATGATCGGGTGGTCGGCGAGCACGATCACCTCGTTGGGCTGGTTGGCTAGGATCTTCTGAAAGTCGGTGATCAACATCCCCTGGTATTCGAGCGGGCGGTCGGGGTAAATCCGGTTGGCGTCGCGGTGGATCGCCAGCGGGTTGAACTGAGCCCCAGGCGAGAGGGTCAGCGCGGTGATGAAGAAGCTTCCACTGGTCGACATGGCAGAAACGGGCACATCCTTGCCCCATTCCCCGCTGATGATCAGGTGGACGGGAAGAATCTGCCCGGCAAACTCATGCAGGACGTTCAGGTAATACGCGGTCACATCCCGGCCAGCCACCCGGAGGGTCTCGCGGTGGATCGCCCGGTCGATCAGGCGGAAGGCGACGAAGGCCGAGAAGGAGGCAGTCTGGTTCTGCGAATCGAGGCGGTATTCGGTATAGCGGCCATAGCTCCAATCGATCACCCGGCCTTCGCTATCGCGCACCGGAAAAAGCTGAGCCAGGCGGGTTGCTGCCGGGGTCTCTGTCAGGGTGGGCGTCGCGCTGGGCAGCGGGGTTCCGCTGGTCGTCGGGGTGAGCGATTGGGTGGGAGTAAAGGTTGGCAGGCGGGTTCGCGTGGCGGTCGGCGTCGAGGTGATCGTCGCCGTGGCGGTGGGGGTAATCGTGGGGGTGAGGGTGATCGTGGGGTTCGGGCTGGGAGTGATCGTCACGGTTGGGGTGGCGCTCGACAGGAGTTTGACCAGCGGCTCCAGGATGGGCCGCGAGAAAAAATCTCCTTCCGTGGGGGCCTGATAACCGGGCGGCGTGGGCGTTGGGGGTGTATAGACTGGAGAGTTGACGGCAATAACGATCGCCAGCCCAAGGAGAAGCAGGCTGACGATCAGGAATGGGAGTGCGGTGCGGCGTTTCATGGATAGGAAGGTTTACGTCAGGTCAGTTTTTGTAATGCCAGGCGGGCGATCCGCAGGTTATCCATACTTTCCACGCGCAATCGGATGCCTTCTTTGACATCCTCAAAGGTTTCACCGGTTTGCGGGATGCGGCCCAGTTTCCCCAGCATGTACCCCGCAATCGTATCATAGTTTGGGTCAATCAGGTGAAGCCCGAAAAATTCGTTGATCTCATCGATCAGGGTCATCCCATCGACCAACGCCGATCCGTCCGGCAGGGTCTGGATCGAGGGTGGGCCGGCCTCGAACGGGTCGCGCACTTCGCCGATGATCTCCTCCATCAGGTCTTCGAGGGTGACCAGCCCGTTCGTTCCCCCGTACTCGTCGAGCACGATGGCGATGTGCTGGCGGCGAGCGCGGAAAACCTGGAGCAGGTCATTGACCGCGATCGTCTCGGGGACGAAGATCGGCTCTCGCGCCAGATCGCGGGCCTTGCGGCCAGTAACCTCCGGATCCTTGATCGCCTTGAGCAGGTCGCGCACGTGAAGGATGCCCACGATTTGGTCCAGGTTATCCTCGTAAACCGGGAACTTGGTCACCGTGGATTGGCTGGCCAGGTCGATCACCTCTTCGAGGGGGGTACCGGCTTCGACCGCGACGATCTCGGTCCGCGGGATGACCACCTGGCGGACGACCAGCTCGCCAAAATCGATGATCGCAGTGAGCATCTGCCGCTCGGGCAGCTCGATCACTCCGTCCACCTCCGGGCCGGAGACGATCTGGCGGATCTCTTCGAGCGAGTACACGGAGGAATGCGGGCTGGCGCGCGGCAGCCCGACCAGGGTCAGCACGCCGCGAGTGGCGAAATCCAGGATGGAGATAAAGCCGCGAAAAACGTTCCCAAAGGCCTGCATGATCGGCGCGGCGAAGAGGGCAAACTTCTCTGGCGCGCGCAGGACAGCCACTTTGGGGACCTGCTCGCCGAGGACAACGTGGAAGCTGGTCACGATGATCAGCGAGAGGATGAGGGGCAGGGCGGGGAGAAACTGAGCGAGGAATTGCATCCAGCCGGGAAGCTCGACCGCATGAAAATAGGGGTCGAGCAGCTCGGCGAAGGTGTTTTCGCCCACCGCGCCGAGGGCCAGACTGACCACGGTGATCCCCAGTTGGCTGGCGGCGATCAGGCGGTCGCGGGTGGCGGTGTTCTCCAGCCACCCGTGGACAATCTGCGCGGCCCGGCCGCGGTCCTCATACCCGACGAGCAGATCGAGCCGCGCGCGGCGCGCGGTCACCGCGGCAAATTCAACAGCGACGAAAAAGCCGTTCAGAGCGATCAGGATGAAGATGAGGACGATGTTCCTAACAATCATGCGTCTCTCAGGATGACCGCCGCGCCGTAGCCGACGACCGACGAGCGGTCGCCGGTCACATCCGCGGAGGTGGCGTGGCGCAGCACCTGCACCCGGTTGGCCCCCAAACTCATGGCCGCCCAAAGCACTGCGGCTATCGCATCCAGGCCGCAGGCCGAGGCCCGGCCGTTTTCGGCTTCGCGGTACAACCCTTCAGGAGAGAATGCGCCGATCTCTCCCAGGGTGACCGCGTCTAATTCTTCCGCGGTCTTCTGTGGGTAAAAATGGGACAGATCCGTGCTGCCCACCAGCATAGCCCTGCGGTCCTTTAACACCCGGCTCAGGGCCTCGCCAATTTCCTTCACCCTGCGGGGTGAGTGCTCGCGCACCATGAGCGGAAGGAGCTTGAACCCCGGTTGGAGGGCACGCTGCAAAAAGGGCAGCTCGATCTCGAGCGAGTGCTCCTTATCGTTGGCCAGCGCGGTCAGATTCCTGCCGCCGAGCTCTTTCTCCAGGGCGGCGAGGGCTGTCTGATCGATTTCGACCACTCCGAGGGGGGTTGAGTAAGCGCGGTGGGCGGAGGTGATCAGTGGGAACGGGTAGGCCTGGTGCATGGGCGAGAGGATGGCGACCAGGTCGTACTGGCAGCCGGCGACTGCCCGAAAGGCATACCCGGCAACGGCACCAGAGTAGCGGTAGCCGGCGTGGGGAGCGATCACCCCCATGACCTCGCCGGTCAGGTCTGGCAGGCGAGCTTCGGCAAGGAACTGGTCTACCTCTGCACTGAGAAGATCTGGGTCGCCTTCATACCAATGTCCCGCGATGGGGGAAGGACGTAAATCAGGCACCTCTTTCATGGCCAGACCTCCATCCAGAAAAAGGAAAAAACCGTCCAGGTGATTGCCCTCGTTGTGTTCTTATTGTAGCATAAACGAGACCATTCCCGGCCTGATCTGGGTATAATCAAGCGCATATGGCCACCCCCACCACAGCCAACCGCCAGATCGCACAGGCGGCCGGGACGATTATGGTCGCCTTCTCTCTGAGCCAGGCCATCGGCCTGGTCCGCTCGATCCTGATCACCGCCACCTTCGGCACCGGCCGGATCTACGACGCATTTGTGGTCGCCAACACCTACCCCAACGCGCTCTTCAGCCTGATCGCCGGCGGCGCGCTCGCCTCGGCATTCGTCCCCACCTTTACCAGCCTGATCACCAAAAAAGATCTCCGTGAGGCCTGGCAACTGGCCTCGGCGGTCACCAACCTGGTGCTGATCTTCCTCTCCGTTCTGAGCCTGGTCTCGGCGATCTGCGCCCCGCTGATCGTCCGCTTTATCCTCGCTCCCCAATGGCCCGCAGAACAGCAGGCGCTCTCGGCCAATCTGCTGCGCATCTTGCTCCTCACCCCGGCGGTCTTCGGGGTCAGCGGGCTCGTGATGGGCATCCTCAATTCTCACCAGCGCTTCCTCCTCCCTGCCCTGGCCCCGGCCATGTACGGGGTGGGGATGATCCTCGGGTTGCTCCTCTTTGTCCCTTCGATGGGCATCTACGGCCTGGCCTGGGGCGCGGTGCTCGGCGCCAGTCTGCATCTCCTCGTCCAGCTCCCCGACCTGTTCCGCCTGTCCGGGCAGGCGTATTCCCCCACTCTGGGCCTGCACAGCCCTCCGGTGCGCGAGGTTATCCGCTTGATGGGCCCGCGGCTGCTGGGGGTCGCCACGGTTCAGATCAACTCGATCGTCAACAATATCATCGCGACTGGTCCCAGCCAGCTTCCCGGGGCGCCCAGCGCCATCTCCACGGCTTTTATGGTCATGATGCTTCCCGAGGCCGCCATTGCCCAGTCAATCGCCATCGCCGTGCTGCCCACCTTTTCGGCCCAGGCCGCGCGCGGCGAGATGGACGAGCTGCGCTCCTCGCTGGCGGCCACCTTGCGCGGCCTGCTGCTCCTCGCCGTGCCGGCCTCAGTGGGGCTGATCCTCCTGCGCCAGCCAATCGTCGCGACGGTCTTTCAGCATGGGGAGTTCACTCCGCAGAATACCAGCATGGTCGCCTGGGCGCTGCTCTGGTATGCCGCCGGCCTGGTCGGCCACTCAATGGTCGAGGTGCTGGTACGCGCCTTTTACGCGCTGCACGACACCAAAACCCCCGTCCTGATCGGTTCTATCGCAATGGGGCTGAACGTCCTGCTGAGCCTCGGGCTGTCCACATTATTTACCGCTCTGGGCTGGATGCCGCATGGCGGTCTGGCGCTGGCAAATTCGCTTGCCACTGCCCTGGAGATGGCCGCTCTGCTCGTCTTTATGCGCCGCCGCCTCGGTGGATTACAGGGCAGGCTGGTGCTCGATGGTCTGATCCAGGCTGCCGCCGCCTCAGCAGGGATGGGGCTCGTTCTATGGGGCTGGATGCGCCTGACCCAATCCACTTCGGTGTATTGGGTGTCGATTGGGGGAGTGCTGCTCGGCGGCGGGGTTTACTCGCTGGGGATGCTCATCCAGCGCGTCCCTGAACTGGGCCAGCTCTTCGCCGCAGTACATAAAAGGGTGTTGAAGAAATCAGAGAACGGAGACATGACTCACCCCGGATAGATTAAATTATTAGAATGGAATTGCCGTGGGGCGTGGTGGGTGCTATTCTCGAAGCGATGAGGCACGGGAACGCATCCGGGGCAGGAGCGTCTGGGCGAGCCGATCATCCCGATGGGAAGGTCAACGACCTAGCCCGTT
>DATKLX010000246.1:0-15957 GCA_035542155.1 Anaerolineaceae bacterium | reverse complement strand
CAAGATCAGGTTTTTGTATTCTACCGGGTTTCCGAGAAGTTCAGGCATCGCCCCCAGGGGGTGAATGCGTGCCGGCCGTTAGATCTGGATGCCCCAGCGGTTTCGATCTGATGTTGGCGTTGTAGTCCAGGACCTTCTAAGGAACAGTTACTTCCATCCGCGTCCACGCAATCACCTCCTTTCCAGATTCCTGTATTTCCAGGCCGCGATTGCGCGGCCCATCAGGATTAAAAATCAGCCTCCCCGTGGATTCCCAGGGAGGCTGTCGATATCTAAATCACGAGCTTCGTTGAGCGGTCAACGATCTGCCTCACTGGTTGAGCTTTGGCACTGCGTGTCGTAGGGTCTCAAGCCCAGCCACTTTGAGTAAAGCCTTGTGCCGGCCTTACCTGGTCTACCCCTTGGCATCTCTCGATGTTTCGGGGCAATGGCCTGTATCGCGCGCAGACGCCTCGCCTAACGAGGATATTCAGTTCGCCACCCATTTTAATCTTAAGTCTGGCAAAAAGCAATACCAGATTTAAACCAAAATCTTTCCTAAACGGACGGGAAAAGGCTTACAATTCCGCAAAGCGGTAAAAATGATACCTTTTTGTGTCAAATGGGTTATTTACATTAAGGCAAAAAACCTCTATAATCGACGCAATTTTTACTTTGCAACGCTGTTATTGTCCAGACATGGATTGAGCGGTCTCATTCCAAATCAATTTCGGACAGATGGATTTGTAAAAACAATTTCTCCTCCCGGGCGCGGCGCGGCCGGACCCAGGGGGGAGTTCGTATCGAACAACCCGAAGCTAGAGCGCGCTCCGGCAAGGAGGAGCGGTCATGAAGAACATACGCAGCGATGTACCCGAAGCTCAGCCGGACGGACCGGAGCACGATTCGTGCGCCATCTACATGAGCGCGCGCAAGCAGGGGCAGAGCACCTTTGGGACGCTCAAGCGCGCCCTGGGAGCCCTGGTGCAGATGGGCCACCGCACCGGCTTCGTCAACGGCGAGGGCGACGGGGCGGGCGTCCAGACCGATATCCCCCGCCGGCTGTGGGTCAAAAAGCTCAGCCAGGCCGGGCTGCGCGCCTCCCTGGCCACCCACCCCGGGTTCTGGGTCGGGCACCTCTTCATCCCCCGCGACCTGGATCCCCTCGAGCTACAGGACGCGCTCTCCGCCAGCATCGCCGCGCGAGAGGTTGGGCTGCTGGTTGCCCAACCCGGGCGGTTGCGGCTCGAGTCGCTGGGCGCGAACGCGCGGATCAACCCGCCCCACTTCTGGCAGGTCGCCGGTTACAGCGAAGCGCCGGACCTGGAAAAGTGCCTGCTGGCCGTCCAGATCGAGATCGAGGCAAAATTCCCAGTCCATTTCGCTTCGCTCAGCTCGCATACCGTCATCTACAAGGTGCGCGGATCGGTCGAATCGCTCTCGCGTTATTACCTCGACCTGCAGGACACCTCCTACGACACGGCGCTGGTGCTCTGCCACGCCCGCTACTCGACCAACACCGTCTCCAACTTCGAGCGCGCCCAGCCCTTCTCGATCCTGGGCCACAACGGCGAGATCAACACCATCAACCGCCTGCGCCTGGAGGCCGAGCAGATCGGGGCGACCCTGCCGCGCGACGGCTCCGACTCGCAGGACCTGGACCGCACTTTGCAGACCCTGTGCGTGGAGTACGGGCTGAGCCTGATTGAGGCGATGGAAATGGCCTTCCCGCCGACCCCTTTCGAGCTGAGCCGCTTCTCCCCCGACCTGGAGGCGGCCTACACCCGCCTGCGCCAGTCGTTCGGGCCCTACGCCCAGGGTCCGGCGGGGATCGTGGCGCGCTACGGCAACATGATCGTCGCCAGCGTGGACGCGCTCGGCCTGCGGCCGCTGTGGTTCGTCGAGACCGAAAAGGAGTACGTCTTCAGCTCGGAGCGCGGGGCGATTCCTCTCGAGGTGATGGTCGGCGACGCGCGCGCCCTGGCCCCCGGCGAGAAGGTGGCCATCATCGCCCGCCACGGCGAAAACTGCCAGGTGATGGACCACGCCCAGATCCGCCAGCAGGTGATGGCCGAGACCTTCCGGCGCGAGGCGCCCCAATTAGCCAGCCGTTACTGGGTAGGACAAAAAGATGTCAATCATTTCCTGGTCATTGGTCAACAAGGAAGAGACGGTGGGGTCGTGGGGGGCGAGCATTCGAATGGGAGAGGCGCCGCGGTGACTGAGCTGGACCTGGACGATTCGCCAGATATTCCCACAGAACCGTCCAATGCAACCGGCGAGCCGCTGCACGACCCGCATCTGCCCTACGCAGAAGTGAATATCCGCCTGCTATCGGCCAACGGCTGGCTGCGCGACCATCTCAGCGACGCGTCCGCGCTGGTCAGCGCGGATAAGGACGACCTGGTCAGCTCGCTGGGCTACGACGGACCGCTGGCCCCGTTGAGCAAGGCGCGCGTCAACCTGGCGGATTACTTCAAGGAGTCAGTCGCGGTAGTGACCAACCCGGCCATCGACCAGGCTCGGGAGGGCGAGGCCTTCTCGACCAGCTCGCTGGTCGGGGCGTGCATGGCGATCGGCAAGGCGCCCGACCCCAACGACATCCTCGTCGAGCTGAAGACTCCCATCCTCCTCGGCGGGCGCCCCGACCTGGCGGACGAGGAAGTCACCCGCGCGGTCGCGGAGCAAAGCGGGGCGATGACCTACGAAGACCTGCTGGCGCGCTTCAACGGGCGCCTGGCGGGCTTGCTGCTGGGGCTGGAGGAGGACGAAAGCGTGCCGGAAGCGCTGGAGCGGCTGGCGGGCGAGGCGGTGGCGGCGGTGAGCCAGGGGACGCAGTGCCTGGTCCTCGACGACGACCGCGCCGCGCGGGAAGGCCTGGGCTGGCTGGATCCCCACCTGGCGGCGAGCAAGATCGACGCGGCGCTGCGCAAAGCTCCCCGCGGCCCCGGGGAACCCAACCTGCGCCGGCGGGCGGGGCTGGTCGTGCGCAGCGCGGCCATCCGCACTCTGCACGACGTGGCCCTGCTATGCGGTTTTGGCGCCGATGCGATCAACCCTTACGCCCTGATCGGTGTGTGCCTGAAGGTCCACGAGGGCGGGCTGCCGGCGGAAGAGGTCCAGCCGGCGCTGCTGCGCCTGGTCGAAAACCTGACCGGCGGGCTAATGAAGGTCACCTCGACCATGGGCTGCCACGAGCTGCGCGGCTACGGCCGCGCATGCAGCGCCATCGGCCTTTCCCTCTCGGTGGCAGCAGTCTTCGGGGCGCCGAACTATTTCGGCAGCGAGGAGGCCGGGGTCACCTGGGCCGCTCTCGACGCGGATTCCGCCTCCCGCAAGGCCGAGCTGACCGGCGAGCGCCCCGTCTCGCGCCTGGAGCACCACCAGCGCTTCTACCCCCACTTCTGGAAAAAGGCCGCCGCCTACGCCCGCTCCGAAGCCGGCTACGCCGAGGTCCGCCGGGCATTCCAGACCCTCAGCGCCGAGACCCCCGTGGCTCTGCGCCACCTGCTGGCGATCCGGCACGTCACCGACGTGATCGACCCCTCGGACGTGAGCATCGCCATCGGGGACTACAACCTGCCGGTCGTCATCGACGCCATGTCCTACGGCTCGCAAGGCGAGGCATCTTTCCGCTCCTACGTCCAGGCCGCCTCGCTGCTCAACATCCTCTGCATCAACGGGGAGGGCGGCGAGCTGCCCGAGATCCTCGGGCTGTATCGCAAGAACCGCGGGCAGCAGGTTGCCTCGGGGCGCTTTGGGGTCAACGTCGATTTCCTCAACTCCGCGGCGGTGCTGGAGATCAAGATCGGCCAGGGTGCCAAGCCCGGCGAAGGCGGCATGCTGCCCGGCTACAAGGTCACCCCGCGGGTGGCCCAGGCGCGCCACACTCCGGCCTTCGTCACCCTGCTCTCGCCCTCCAACAACCACGACCTGTATTCGATCGAAGACCTGGCCCAATTGATCGAGGAGCTGCGCATGGTCAACCCGCAGGCCAGGATCTCGGTCAAGGTGCCCGTGGTGCCCGGGATCGGGGTAATCGCCGTGGGCATCGCCAAGGCCGGCGCGGACATCATCAACATCAGCGGCTACGACGGCGGCACCGGCGCGGCGCGCAAGCACTCGCTCCAGTACGCCGGCCTGCCAGCCGAGATCGGCGTCATCCAGGCCCACCGCGCGCTGATCGACGCCGGGATCCGCCACAAGGTGGAACTGTGGGCCAACGGCGGGATGAAGACCGGCGAGGACGCGGTCAAGATGATCCTCCTCGGGGCCAACCGGGTCGGCTTCGCCACCCTGGCGATGGTCGCTATCGGCTGCACCATCTGCCGGCAGTGCAACCTGGGCACCTGCCACGTCGGGATCGCCACCCAGATCCAGAACAAGGAAGAGGCGCATAAGAAGGGGCTCAAGCACTTCACCGCGCTGGAGTACAACCAGGCGGTCAGCCAGGTGGTGCGCATGTTCCGCGGGGTGGGCGAAGAGATCCGCCAGCTCACGGCCCAACTGGGCGCGACGCGGCTGCAGGACCTGGTCGGGCGGGCAGACCTGCTCGAGCAGGCGGCGCTGCAGGACCGCGTCGACCTCTCGGCCATGTTCGCCCCCACGCCGGTGCGGCCGCGCTCGCCGGGCGAGCCGGGGGTCGGGCGGCTGCTGATTCGCCCGCGCAACAGCCTGACCACCATCCTCAGCGACCTGGTCCTCAGCACCGTGCAGGATTCCGAGCGCGAGGTCACCTACCAGGACTCGGTCATGGCCTACGACCGGGCGCTGGGGGCGCGGCTGGCCGGCGAGCTGGCCCGCCACCCCGAGGTGCGCCAGGACATCGAAACCCTGCACCTGCGCTTTGGGCCCTCCTCGCTGGCGGGCAACGGCTTCGCCGCCTGGGTCACCGACCAGGTGGACATCGTCATCGAGGGTGGGGCGCAGGATGGGGTCGCCAAGGGCGCCGCGGGGGGCCGGGTGGCGGTGATGAAGGGTCTCAACCACGATGGGATGCGCATCGACGGCAGCGTGGGCAAGAGCTTCGCCTACGGGGCGCAGAAGGGCCTGCTGATCGTCCAGGGCAACGCCGATTCGCGCGCCTGCGTGCGCCTCTCCGGGGCGGAGGTGATCCTGGGCGGTGAGATCACCCAGCCGCTGGAAGCCAGCCTGTCTAACGTTGGCGCGCGCGCCAACCTGAAGGGTTTCGCCTGCGAGTACATGACCTCGGGCACGGTGGTGATCATGGGCGACCCCGGGCCGTATGCTTTCTCGGGGATGACCGGCGGGGTGGTGTACCAGAGGCTGACCCCCGAGATGGGTTTCGACCTGCAGGCCCTCTACAGCCGCCTGGCGCATGGGGCGAGCGTGAGCATCGAGCCGCTGGAGACCGAGGACGCAGCCGCGCTCCAGGCGCTGCTCAAGGAGTACATCCTGGTCCTCGAGCAGACTTTCCAGTACGAGGCCGCCGAGCAGATCCGCCTGCTGAGCGAGGAGGAGAGCCTCCTCAACCGCTTCGTGAAGGTGGCGCCGAGACCGCAGGGATAGTATTCTCTTTGCGATTTTCGATTGAAAGAATGGTTGATGGTAGATCGCTGAGGGCAGACACCCAGGTCTGCCCTTATCAGAACCGCGCCGGTCCGGAGGGTCGACCTATTTGTCGAGCCGCTCTGCGACCGGCTCGACAAATCTATTGCGTAGCCAAAGCCCGCGTAGGGTGGGCTACTGACCGGGAGGGCGATACGCCGGGCTCTTGCGGGTGGCCTGGTCGATCTCCGCGGGGGTGAGCAGGACGGTGGTCTTCGTCCGCACCGCACCGCTGGCGGCGACGGTCAGGCCGGCAGCCGCGGCGTCCACGTTTTCCACACCGTCGATGATCGCAAACCCATCGTATTCGCCAAAGGTAAAGTAATAGGCCACCAGACGGCCACCCAGGCTCTTGACGAGCTGCTCGGTGACTTCTCGACGTTTGGACCCGCCTTCTTTGAGGAGCCCTTTTACTCCCGATTCGGTATAACTGAACTGCACGAGGAAGGATGCCATCTACCACCTCCTTTGTATTCTGATATTATATCATAATTAATGTCATATTTATCTTTTGCTCTGCGGCTCGCCCGCCTCGACCGGATTTGCCCCCGGCTCCATTCCATCCTATAATCAATACGGAATATCTTCTGGCCAGACCGACAACCGAACAGCTTCCGCGGTCGTGGAGCCCTCCTGGGGAGTGGATCATCACATGCAGCGGCCTGATCTTGCATGCAGGTGAAGCGAGTGCACACAGCCTGCAGCGTCCCTCCTTACAATCAAACTGTAGAAACAGACCGAATTCGCTCATTGCCTTTCGCACAGGGAACCTATGTCGCAGCGCCAGCAGCTCGAACGCATCATGGAGATCGACGCCCAGATCCGCGCCGGGCTCTACCCCAACGCCGCCCGCATCGCCGCCAAGCTGGAGGTCAGCCCGCGCGTCATCTTCCAGGACAAAGCCTTCATGCTCAACCGCCTCGGCGCCCCCATCACCTTCGACCGGCTTCGCGGCGGCTGGTGCTACACCGACCCCACCTGGACTCTACCCTCCATGTTCGTCACCGAAGGCGAGCTGCTGGCCTTCTTCCTCAGCGTCGAGGTCGCCCAGCGCTACCTCGGCGCCTCCTTCGAGGCCCCCCTCCGCTCCGCCGTCAGCCGCCTCGCCGCCAGCCTCGGCGAGCGCGCCCAGGTCAGCCTCGAAGAGCTGCGCCAGCACTACACCTTCGCCGCCCCTGCCGCTCCCGGCGTCGACGCCCGCCTCCTGGTCGACCTCCACCGCGCCATCCAGGACCAGCTCCAGGTCCGCATGCGCTACTACACCGCCAGCCGTGACGAGTGGACCGAGCGCACCGTCGACCCACACCACCTCTACAACCTGCGCGGCGACTGGTACCTCTTCGCCTTCGACCAGCCTCGCCAGGAAATGCGCAGCTTCCACCTCGGCCGCGTCGACTGGTGGCAGGTCCTCGCTTCGCGCTTCGAGCGCGTCCCCGGCTTCTCCGCCCAGGAGTGGATGAGCAGCGCCTTCCAGGCCGAGCGCGGCGGCCCGCCCCAGCAGGTCGCCATCCGCTTCGACGCCTACCAGGCCCGCTGGATCCGCGAGCGCCGCTGGCATGAAACCCAGCAGGACCTCGAAGAGCTGCCCGGCGGCGGCGTCATCCTCCGCTTCCGCTCCGCCGGCCTCGACGAAATCCAGCGCTGGGCCATGCAGTTCGGCTCCCACGCCGAGGTCCTCGCACCCCCCGAGCTGCGCCAGGCCATCCTCGCCGAGATCCGCCTCATGAACCAGGCCTATTGGGTTGGGGATGAGGATGCTTTGAACGAGGAAGGAGGGTAAAAAATGCCTGTTCCAGGTTATTTCCACTTTTGGGCAAAAACAGATCCTTCCAGCAGCGGGATCATTCATCCGCTGATCTACCATTTGCTGGACGTGGGTCAATGCACGCTGGCTTTATGGCAATTTGCCTTGAGTGAGCAAACTCGTCAGGTCTTTTCCGGCTACCTCTCTCCAGACCTAGAAGCGACCGGGCGTGTGCTGGCCTTTTGGGCGGCCCTGCACGATATGGGCAAGGCGGCGCCTGGCTTTCAGCGCAAATATCCGCCTCGAACCCAGGTATTGACCCAGGCAGGCTTCGTTTTTCCACTGGATGTATCGCCTAACCCTGCCCCTCATGGCATCCTGACCACCTGGGCTCTAAAAGATCTCCTCGTCAAAGAAACCGGTCTTTCGGTCCGCGATGCTCGTCAGATCGCATATGCCCTGGGCGGGCACCATGGTTCCTGGCCGACGCCGGACCAGCTATTGTCAGCTAGCTTGAAATCGTCCGACAAGGGCGATTCAACCTGGGACGCCGCTCGCCTCGACCTTTTCCGGACGGTGAGGCAGCTATATCAACCTGCTGCCTTCCCCGCCTTGCCTGCGGATCAGACCGCTATGAATACCCTGCTAACTTTGTTTTCTGGCCTGGTCAGTGTGGCGGATTGGATTGGCTCGATGGCGGAGTATTTTCCTTTCGAAGAGAGGTTCTTGCCTGCCGAAGTATATGCGGCGCGCGCCTTTCAACAGGCGCGCGACACCCTGGCTCACCTGGGTTGGCTGGGCTGGCGGGCGGACGATCGTCCATTATCCTTTGGGGCGATGTTCCCCCGGACCCCATCGCCCAACCCCATACAGCAGCAGGCCTTCGCCGCCGCGGAGGGCTGTGACCTGCCGGCCCTGGTCATCCTGGAAGCCCCTACCGGGATCGGCAAGACCGAAGCGGCTCTTTTTCTTGCTGATACCTGGCTGCACCGGCGGCAGGGGAATGGGATGTACGTTGCCATGCCTACCCAGGCCACCAGCAACCAGATGCATGACCGCGTGGTCGGTTTTTTGGAAACCCGTTACCCTTCTCAATCGGTCAATGCTCACCTGGTCCATGGCGCCGCCATGTTGACCGCCGCTGAAGAGCCATTCCGGCCGCAGGGTATTGCCCAGGACGAAGAACCTTCCGGTGGTGTGAAAGCAGAGACCTGGTTCTTACCGCGCAAACGCACCCTCCTGGCCCCTTTTGGCGTCGGGACGGTGGATCAGACCTTACTCGCGGTTTTGCAAACCAGGCATTTTTTCGTGCGCATGTTTGGCCTGGGTCAGAAGGTAGTGGTTTTTGACGAGGTACACGCCTACGATACCTATATGTCCACCCTGTTCCAACGATTGTTGAACTGGCTGCGTTCGATCGATACATCGGTGATCCTGCTTTCGGCGACGCTGCCTTCCGGAACGCGCCGGGATCTGGCGGCGGCGTGGTTCGGCCGGGAGCTGCCCGACCTCCCTGATTGTGTGTATCCTCGCCTGACAGTCGCCGCCGGAGAAGAAATTGTGACCCATCCGCTCCCTTCTCCTCCTCAACGAAGCCTGGGGATAACCTGGATTGAGGCGGAGCCCGGCCAGCTTGCTCGCCACCTGGACGCAAAGCTGAAAGATGGTGGCTGCGCGGCGGTGATCTGCAACCGCGTCGCCCGAGCCCAGGAAGTTTACCAGGCGATTCGGGAGTTGGGCATCGTCGCTCCGGATAACCTGATCCTCTTTCATGCCCGCTTTCCCTTCCTTTGGCGTAAGGAGATCGAAAGCTGTGTCCTGAGCTTATTCAGCAAGGGCGGAAATCGACCTCACAAGGCTATCGTCGTTGCGACCCAGGTGATCGAGCAGAGCCTCGACCTCGATTTCGACTATCTGGTGTCCGACTTGGCCCCGCTGGACTTGCTGATCCAGCGCGCTGGCCGCCTGCACCGCCACGCCCAGAACCAGCCTGGTCGGCCCGCAGGCTTGCAGCAGGCCATACTGGCCGTTTCTTCTCCGCTAACCATGGATGGCCTGCCTGATTTTGGCCGAGACTCCTTCGTATACGCGACGGCGATCTTGCTGCGCACCTGGCTGGCCCTACGGGAACGCAGTTACCTGACCCTCCCGGAAGAGACCACTGCCTTGATCGAAAGCGTGTACGGGCGCAAGCCGCCAGAATGCCAGGACACGCGGATCCTGGAAACCCTCGCCAGGGCGGAAGAGCAGCAACGGAAAGACCGGGAAAAAGAGGCTCTTCAGGCGCGGGTTCGCCTGGTTGCCCCACCAGATGACGAAGAGTTGATCGGCAGCCGGAACGAGACGTTGGAAGAAGATAATCCGGCTGTCCACGAGGCATTCCGCGCGATGACCAGGCTGAGCGAGCCTTCGGTTCCATTGGTCTGCCTGTACCAGTCGCAAGAGGGAATTACCCTCGAACCGGGCAGCAGCCAGGTGGACCTGCGCAAGCGGCCGAACCGCAACCAGGTTTGTGACCTGCTCGGGCGCGCGGTGAGCGTGCAGCGTCGCGAGGTGGTCGATTATTTTGCCAGCCAGGGACGGGTTCCTTCCGCCTGGCGGGAGGTCGCCGCCTTGCGCGACCACTTTCCAGCAGTCTTTGACCCTGCGGGTGAATTCCATCCACAGGGAGCAGGCTTTTGGCTGAAATTGAGCCGCGAACTGGGTTTGGAAATCTTCAAGGAGGAAAAATGACCTGTTCCTATAATCTTATCGACCGGAATTGGATCCCATGCGTGCGGATGGATGGGCGCCTGGAGGATCTCAGCCTGCGTGAAACGTTGCGCCAGGCCCAGGATCTGCGCGGCCTCCAGGGCGATTCCCCGCTGGAAACGGCCGCCATCTACCGCATGTTGCTGGCGATGTTGCACAGCGCCTTGCGCGGACCGAGATCACAATCCGAATGGGTTCGCCTCTGGGACTGCGGATACTGGCAGCCTGACCTGATCAACGGCTACCTGGAAAAGTGGTCTTCCCGTTTCGACCTCTTCGACCCGGACCGGCCGTTCTATCAGGCAGCGGATGCTCGGGTCAAGCCAAAATCGACCGTCAGCCTGGTGCTCGATATGGCATCCGGAAATAATGCCTCTTTGTTCGACCACCATACGGAGGCCGTTGGCGCGATATTATCTCCCGCCAAAGCAGCCCGTACGTTGCTTGTTGCACAGTCTTTTAGCCTGGCCGGCCTGAGCGGTCTGGAGCAGAAGTTTACTGACGGTCCTTGGGGAAGAGGGGTGATCTTCCTGGTTGAGGGGCAAACCCTGTTCCAGACGCTGTGTTTGAACCTGCTGCGCTATCCACACGAGACGGTCCTGCCGAGCCAACCCGATGATCGGCCGGCCTGGGAAAACGAGGATCCTTATCTTCCTGCTCGCCAGATCCCGCGGGGATATCTGGATTATCTGACCTGGCAGAACCGGCGTATCCTCTTGATTCCAGAGGGGGATGGAGCCAGTCCAATGGTAAGCGAGATGACCATGGCCCCGGGTCTGCGTCTGGACGCGTCCATTCGAGATCCAATGAAGCTATTCCTGGCCAGCAAAAAGGAGGAAGGTTATTTTTGTATGCGTTTTTCAGAGGATAGAGCCCTCTGGCGGGACAGCGCGTCACTGTTCGGATTGAAAGGATCGCACGGCAATCGCCCACCGATTAACTTTCACTGGATCGCGGAGCTTGCGGAGAAAGGATCTCTCCCTCAAGAACAGGTATACCGCTTTATGGCGTTGGGCATGGCCAACGACCAGGCCAAGATCGAATTCTTTTGTGAAGAGCATATGCCAATGCCCCTGGAATACCTGGAGCGAGACGACCTGTTGGAACAACTTGCCGCCTCATTGGAGCTTGCCGAACAGACCCGTTTCTGGCTGAAAGCGGCTGCCCAGTGGTTGGCCTTGCTGGTAATTTCACCAAAGTCAGATGGCAAGCGCTGGCAGGAGGTTGACCGGATCAGCCGGGACCAGGCAGAAAAATTGACCGTGCATTGGAACGTGGAACGTTTCTACTGGCAGCAACTGGAAATTCCATTCTTCCAATTCCTTGAAGACCTGCCCGAACATCCAGAAGCTCTACAAACCTGGAAGGAAAGCCTGCGCAAGGCGGCGTGGGCTGCCCTGGAGCAGGCGGCCGAGTTTGCCGGTACGGACGCAGCCGCGTTGAAAGCATCCGTTTGCGCCCGGGGATCTCTCGGCGCGTCGTTAAAACAACTATTTCCCGACGTTCAAAAAGAGGAGGCGTCTCTATGACCGAAGCTGGCATCCACCCATTCATCCAATACTTGCAGTCCCTGGCCGAAGCGCAGGACCGCGGCGCGCTGTCGGCGCTGCGCCGCGGACTGGGCCGACCGCCTGGAACCGTGCCCGAAATGTACCGCTACGTAGAACCGCGCCTTGCTCAAAAGCGCAGCGCCGCCCAAGAATCCGCCTCCTACCTGATTGCTTCCCTGTTTGCCTTCCACCCGCTGTCCACCTCAAAGGGCAACCTGGGGGCGCACCTGGCAAGTACGCTTTCCCCGGGGGGAAAAGATGCCCTGGAGCGCCGCTTTACGGCGCTGCTGGCTGCCCATCCGGACGACCTGGCCGACGCCCTGCGCCAGGCAATCAGCTTCCTCAAATCGAAAGACGTCCCGGTGAACTGGAACCAGCTTTACTGGGATGTACAGCGCTGGGACAACGAGGACCGCCAGGTACAGAAAGAATGGGCGCGGGCCTTTTGGGGCCAATCACAATTCAACAAAGAATCTGTAGACGCATAACCACGAAAGGACACAACCATGTTTATCGAAGTGCATATCCTCCAGAACTTTGCCCCTTCGAACCTGAACCGCGACGACACGGGCAACCCCAAGGATACCGAGTTCGGCGGAGTGCGCCGGGCGCGGATCTCTTCACAGTGCATCAAGCGCGCGATCCGCACCCAGCCGGTCTTTGCCGAAAAGACCGCTGTCGAGCCGGGTGTGCGCACGCGCTGGATGAACCGCCTGTTAGCAGAAAGGTTCGAAAAGGCCGGAAAAAGTCCCGAACAGGCCCAGGCGGTGGCAGACGCCATCGCGACCCAATACAGCAAGTTGGACAAGAACCACACCAGTGTGCTGATCTATCTAAGCAGCCAGGAGGTTGCGGCCTTCGCTAGCCAGGCGTTGGAAAAATGGGACGAGATCCTGGCCAGCCTGAAGGATGGGAAAAGCCCATTGATCGACGCGATAGCAAAAGAACTGTTCAAGACGATTAAAGACCGTACCGGCGCGCCAGATATCGCTCTTTTTGGGCGCATGCTGGCGGAAAAACCCGAGTTGAACCTGGACGCGGCCTGCCAGGTGGCCCACGCCATTTCTACCCACCGGGTAAGCATGGATATGGATTTCTACACCGCCGTGGACGAGCTGACCCGTGACGACGAGGAAGGCGCGGGGATGATGGGCGTCACCGGTTTCAACAGCGCCTGTTTCTACCGCTATGCCCGCTTGGATTGGAACCTGCTGGTCAAGAACCTGGGCGGCGACCGCGAGCTGGCCCGCTGCACGGTCGAGGCCTTTCTGCGGGCGGCCATCAGCGCTGTGCCCACCGGCAAGCAGAACAGCTTCGCTGCACAAAATCCACCGGATTTCTTGCTGGGCGTGGTGCGTACCGACGGAGAATCCTGGTCGCTGGCAAACGCTTTCGAAAAGCCGGTCAAACCCGGACGAGAAGGCGGATACCTCGCGCCTTCTCTGGCCGCGTTGGATGGTTATTGGGGCCGCCTGGAAACCATCTATGGAGGAACCGGCGTCAACGCAGCGGCGTTGACTCTGGAAGAGGACGCTCCCCTGGAAAATTTGAAAGGCGCCCTGGTTGCCAACCGGGAAGAATGGATCGGGCATATTATCGCCGGACTGGAGTAGCCTATGAACACCCTTTTGCTTCGCCTGAGCGGGGCAATGCAGTCGTGGGGCGTGCAAAGCCGTTTCAGCGTGCGCGATACCGGGCTGGAGCCCTCGAAGAGTGGCGTGTGCGGGCTGGTCTGCGCGGCGTTGGGCATCGACCGGGCCGACGACCCATCGCTGGCGAACATCGCAGCATTACGGCTTGGCGTGCGCGTGGACAGGGAAGGCATCCTCAAGGTCGATTTTCACACTGCGAAGGACGTTCTCAGGGCCGGAGGCGATATCAAGAAAACCGAGCCATCCAATCGCTATTATCTGGCGGACGCGGTGTTTCTAGTGGGCCTGGCCGGCGAGGACCTGGACTTCCTTCGGACAATCCAGGCTGCCCTAAAGAACCCGGTCTGGCCGATCTTCCTGGGCCGCAAGGCGTTTGTGCCCGGGGAACCGGTGTACCTGGCGGATGGACTGAAGCCAGGGCAGGAATTGGCGGAAGCCCTTACGGCGTATCCCTACCTGTGCCAACGGGCAGGTCCGGCGCGGCTGCGAACCATCCTGGAAGATTCACAGGGCTCCGTGGTGCGGCTCGACCAACCGCTATCATTCCAGACCCGGCGTTTTGCCCCGCGGAGCATGACCCAGGATTTCGTCGCAACGCCGCCTACACGATTGGAGGCGTCCTGATGTACCTCTCTCGCCTGATCCTCAACCCGCGCTCGCGTCAGGTGCTGCGCGAGATCGCGGACCCCTACGAAATGCACCGTACGATTACGCGGGCGTTCCCGGGCAGCGTGTTCCATGCCGATCGCCGAGACGAAAACACCGCGGGCTTGCTCTTTCGCTTGGACGTCCACCCGCGCACCGGCCTTCCCACCCTGCTCGTCCAGTCCCGCGTCCGCCCCGATTGGACCTTTCTGGCCGCGCCTCCGAAGAACTATCTGCTCCCACCGGACGACCTGTTCTTTGAAGCCGAAAATCCGGGCGTCAAAGAGGTGGAGTTAATCTTTCGGCCTGGCCAGGCCCTGGCCTTCCGGCTGCGAGCCAATCCCACCGTCAAGAAAGACCGCGAAGGTGAAAAACAAGGCCGCCGCGTCGGTTTGCATCGCGAGGAAGATCAGCTTCTCTGGCTCGGGCGCAAGATCGACGCCAGCGGATGCGTGCTCCTCTCGGCGCGCGCCTCATCCCAGGAGCGCGTTCAGGGGCAGTGGTTCCGGGATAATCAGCGGCATGGCCTGAGCTTCCTCTCCGTCCTGTTTGAGGGCGTAATCCAGGTCAAAGATCCGCTCGCCCTGCACTCAGCCATGTTGGCCGGCATTGGCAGCGGCAAGGGCCTCGGCTTTGGCCTGCTCTCCCTGGCTCCTGCCAGGTAGGATCGTGCCTGGCCTTTTCCTGCCGTAAAAGAAATTTCCGGTTTTCCCGAATACGGCAGGCAGTTCAGAACCTTAATAACTGAATAATCAACAGGAGGGTCCTATGCAAGATTTACACGAGTTACCCAAGATGCGCGATAGCTTGAGTTATCTGTATGTCGAACATGCGATTGTAGATCGCAAGGATTCGGCTGTGGAATTCATCAATGAGGATGGGCGCACCCACGTGCCCGCGGCGAATCTGTGTGTTTTGTTATTGGGCCCCGGGACGCGCATCACCTACGCGGCGGTTGCGATTTTGGCCGAGTGCGGCTGTTCCATCATCTGGACAGGGGCGAACATGAACCGTTTTTACGCCCACGGGATGGGAGAGACTCGCAAGGCCTATCATCTGCTCCGCCAGGCTGAGCTGGTGAGCGTCCCGGAAAAACGCCAGGAAGTGGTGTTGCGCATGTATCGCAAACGCTTCAACGACCAATTAGACCCGGCCCTGACCTTGCCCCAGATCCGCGGATATGAAGGTATACGCATGCGCGATGCATACGCAGAAGCCAGCGAAAAATTCGGCGTGAAATGGGAAGGCCGCCGCTACGATCGCAACCAATGGAATATGTCCGACCCCATCAACCGGGCCCTTTCGGCGGCCAATGCCCTGCTCAACAGCCTGTGTCACGCTGCCATCATCTCGGGAGGATACTCGCCCGCTTTGGGTTTTGTCCACACGGGGAAGCAGCTCTCCTTCGTTTACGACATCGCCGATCTCTATAAGACAGAGATTACGATTCCGGTTGCCTTCGAGGTGACCGCCAAATATCCGGGAAAACCTGAGCCGTTCGTACGCGCTGCCTGCCGTGATCGTTTTTATGAAACAAAACTGCTGGCCCGCATCCTTCCGGATATCGATGATCTGCTCCAGATTGGCAAAGAGCCGGAGGAAGTTGGATCGTTCGACACAGATCCTGCGCTGCCCGCCGATCTCTGGAATGCCTTGCTGGATGTACCCAAGGAGGCTTGAAATGGTCGTCATCATTCTCAAAAAAGCCCCCGTGCGCCTGCGTGGTGAGCTGACCCGCTGGTTGCTGGAACCGGTTCCTGGGGTTTTTGTCGGTCACGTATCGGCCATGGTGCGAGATCTCCTCTGGGAAAAATGCTGTGAAAAAGAGATCGTCGGTGGAGTGTTGCAGATGTGGACGACCAACAATGAGCAGCATTTTACCATGCGCATGTTTGGAAAAACGGAAAGATCTATCGTAGAGTTGGAGGGTTTACAACTGATTAAAATACCCTGATATCCACAGCCATAGGCCGAAAATCGGCCTATGGCGAAGGGTTTTCCCCACACGCGTGGGGATGTACCGGGGAGCATCACTCCCCCCAGGGCCATCATCCGCCGTTTTCCCCAC
>DATKLX010000245.1:0-55715 GCA_035542155.1 Anaerolineaceae bacterium | reverse complement strand
ACTGTTTCAGTTGCTCAGCTTGCAACAAGATCAGGTCGATCAATTCCTCTTTGGTCAGCCGTTCCAGCGCTTCACGGTTCATTTGCTGACTATCTTACCAAATTTCGTCGGGTTCCCGCAACCCGGTGAGTAATTACATTCTAATATATAGATATGGTAAGAAGGAGTCGTGCTTTATGAGTACTCATTCTTCAATTGAGTGGACTGAATCTACCTGGAATCCAATAACCGGATGCACAAAAATAAGCCAGGGGTGTAAACATTGCTATGCCGAAAGAATGGCTAAAAGGCTTCAGGCAATGGGAAATCCTAATTATAGCAATGGCTTCAAACTAACCCTTCATGAACATGTTCTTCAGTTGCCTTTAACCTGGAAACAGCCGTAAACAATCTTTGTTAATTCTATGAGCGACCTGTTTCACGAGAATGTGCCTGTTGAGTTTATTCATAGAATTTTTGAGGTTATGGAAAAAGCATCCTGGCATACTTTCCAAATCCTGACAAAACGTTCTGGAAGGTTGCTTGAACTAAATCCTCAAATATCCTGGCCTAAGAATGTCTGGATGGGTGTGAGCGTTGAGAGACAAGATTATAGTTTTCGGATCAATGATCTTCGAAAAACCGGTGCGCAGATAAAATTTTTATCCTTGGAGCCGCTTCTAGGACCATTGCCAGATTTAAATCTCGATAATATCAACTGGGTAATTGTTGGCGGTGAGTCTGGACCTGGAGCCAGACCTATTGATAAAGAATGGGTAACAGACATTCGGGATCAATGCATTTCTTCAAAAACGGCTTTCTTTTTCAAACAATGGGGAGGAGTCTGGAAGAAACGGAATGGCCGTTTACTTGAAGGTAGAGTCTGGAATGAGGTGCCTCAACCTGCATAATACCTTGCCGCCGATTTTGAATGTCTAGGCTTCTTAGCCCTGTCAGTTAGAACCTCCAAGAAAGAAATGGGGTTCTAATTGTTTAATGCTCAAAAGTTGTGACGAAATTCAACAGAAATTGGTCCAGATCCGCGGGCGTTTTTTAAGAATCTTCAACCGGTAATCAGCTATAATCTTTTAAATTCCTCGGGAGGGAAAATTTATGCTAGAGAAGCGGGACCTCTACCGGCTGCCGTGGTCGATGAACGACAACCCCATCGCCTGGCTGGAAGTCAGCGATATCTGCAACATCCAGTGCGAGGGCTGCTACCGGCAGCGCATCACGGGGCACAAAAGCCTCGAGCAGCTCAAAGAAGAAGTGCTCTTTTTCAAGCGCTGGCGCAACCCGGATAATTTCTCGATCGCTGGGGGCGAGCCGCTCATCCACCCCCAGATCGTCGAGCTGGTCGCGTTCATGCGCGAACAGGGCGTCAAGCCGGTCATCCTGACCAACGCGGTGGCTCTCAAACCGGACCTCCTCCACGAGCTGAAAAAAGCCGGCCTGGCGGGCTTTACCATCCACATCGACAGCCACCAGAACCGCCCGCACTGGAAGGGCAAGACCGAGTCTGAGCTTAACGAGCTGCGCCAGCAGTGCGCCGAGATGATTGCCGCCGAGGGCGGTCTGTACACCATTTTCAACTCAACCGTGTACCCCTCCACGTACCACGAGATCCAGGATGTGGTCCGCTGGGGCCAGGCCAACATCGACAAAGTCCAGGGACTGGTCTTCATCACCTACCGCACCGCGACCATGGACACCCAGGCGGCAATGGCCTTCGAGCAGGAAGTCGATATGAGCAGGCTGAGCTACGTCCGCGACAGCTTCTCCGAGAAGTTTGTCACCGGCCCGGAGGTGTACCAGGCGATCAAAGAAGTCAGCCCGGCCTACGAGCCTTCGAGCTACCTGGGCGGAAGCATCGTGCATAGCTCATTCAAATGGCTGATCGGGGCGACGGTCGGCACAAAGGGCGAGATGCTTGGTTCGGTGGGTAAGCGCGGCATGGAGATCGCCCAGGCCGGCCATCACCTGCTGTACGGCACTTACCTGGCCTACCTGTCCAACCCCAAGCTGGGCGGCCTGGTCTTCTGGCTGGCCCCGTGGGACAAAAGCATCCGCCAGGCTTACGCCGCGCGCTGGAAGAGCATCCTGCGCGATCCGCGCAAGCTGTTCCAGAAGGTCTACCTGCAGAGCGTGGGCATCATCCAGGCCCCGGATATCCTCCCGGATGGCCGCGCGGATATGTGCGATAGCTGCCCGGACATCACCATCCTGGATGGCAAGCTGGTTAACTCCTGCCGTATGGACGAGGTGCGCCTCTTTGGCGGCTTCGTCACCGTGGTGGAAAAGAAGCCCGAAGTCGTGAACCAGGATCACGGATGAACCCCCTGTCCTTCGTGCGCAGCCTGGCCCGTCTGCTCGCCGGCCGGCCCCAGGTGCCGCCAGCGCTGGCGGAGAACGCGCTGCTCCAAACGATCTACCGCCGCCGCTCAATACGCAGCTTCACCGCCGACCCGGTCCGGGACGACGAGCTCGCCGCGATCCTCGAGGCCGGGCGGCTGGCCCCCTCCACGGTCAACCTGCAGAGCTGGTCCTTCGCCGTGTTTACCGCCGATACCTGGCGCGAAACGTTCGGCCGCCCGATCCCGTTCCGCGCCCAGCGCGCGGTGATTGTCCTGGGTGACATGCACCGCATGCGCGCCCTGCTCCCCGATTTCCCCACCTGCCCGCTGGTGGATTTCACTACTGCGGTGATGAACGCCTCCCTGGCAGCCATGAGCATGAACCTCGCCGCCGAAGCGCTGGGGATTTCCTCGGTGATGCTCTCCGAGACCGGGCGTTCCGGACTGCTTGATGCGGGTTATTTGAAGGAAGTGCTTGGCTTGCCCGAGCAGGTCTTTCCGCTGACGACGATCGCATTTGGCCGGGCGCGCGGGTTGCACCCGCCGATGCCGCCAAAGCTCCCGCTGGAGATCATCAGCTTCCAGGGGAGGTATGCTGAGCCAGACCCGGCGGTCCTGCACGACTGGCTAGACCAGATGACCGCCGGGTATAAGGCCATGCGCCCGACCTCCTCCCTGGAAGATCAGCTCCAGGTTTACGAAAGCAAGGTAGAGCAGGCCGAGGTGGACCTGCGGCGCATAGTCTTCGGAGATGGGAACAGCCCGGTAACGGAGTGATCCATTGCTTAGAAATAAAAAATGGGCGACATCTTCGGGTCGCCCATTTTTTATTGTCTTTTTACTGCCCGTATCCTCTTCCTTCGATGTAATTTTCCAGGGAATGGATGGTCGATTCTTTGGTGGAGATGACCTCCCTGACCACGTCGCCAATGGAGATCAGGCCGATCAATCCCTCTTCCTCGACTACCGGCAGGTGGCGGATCCGTTTTCTGGTCATCATCTGCATGCAATCGTCGATCGTCTGATCCGGGCTGACGGTAAAAACCTCTTTGGTCATGAAGTTCCCCACGGGAGATTCAACCAGGCATTCCCCGGCCTCGGCGATAGAACGCGCAAAATCTCGTTCGGAGATGATCCCCTCGATCCGGTCGCCATCCAGGACAAGCAGAGCGCCGACCTCTTTTTCGGCCATCAGCTTCAGAGCGTCCAGTACGGACGTATCCGGGGAAACGGACCAGACAGCGTTCCCTTTAATCTGCAACAGATTGCGTACAGTAGTCATAGCTGATTTCCTCCTTCCAATGGGTAAAATCGATAGGCAATCATCCGATTGCGGATCCCTTCGTGATTAATATCATTATAGCGAATCTGGAGTGGATAGAGTAGTATTTTTGAGTAGAAATCCTCGGCTTATTCCTCAGATGGTTTTTCTCTCTTCATGATAGAATCCATCCATCTTATCCGGTACTCTTACTGACAGTTGGCAGCCGACAACGGATGACTTTTTCTTTTCCTCCCAAATTCACCTGGGGCATGGCTACTTCTGCCTATCAGATTGAAGGCGCCTGCCATGAAGACGGCCGCGGCCCATCTATCTGGGATCGCTTTTCCCACCAGCGCGGGCGTACCCGGGGAGGGGCCACCGGAGATTGCGCCTGCGACCACTATCACCGCTTCCGCGAAGATGTGGCCCTGATGGCCGGCCTGGGAATCCAGGCTTACCGCTTCTCCATCGCCTGGACGCGCATTCTCCCCACCGGAAGCGGCGATCTGAACCCACACGGCCTGGATTTTTACGATCGTCTGGTCGATGAGCTCCTCGAGTGGGGCATCACCCCCTACGCGACCCTCTTCCACTACGACCTTCCCCAGCGTCTCCAGGACCAGGGCGGCTGGCCCAACCGCAACACAGCCCTGCGCTTTGGCGAGTATGCGCAGGTGATCGGCAAACGCTTCGGCGACCGGGTGGACCACTGGATCACCCACAACGAGCCGACGATCACCGCAACCCTCGGTTATCTGACCGGCGAGCACGCCCCCGGGCAGCGCAACCCGCCGGCGGCTTTTCGCGCCCTACATCACATCCTGCTCTCGCATGGCCTGGCGGTCCAGGCCTTGCGCACCGCCGTTCAGGGGCCGGCGCGGATCGGCATCGCCATCAACCTGACTCCGATCTACCCGGCCACCCCCTCCGCCCAGGACTGCCGCTCTGCCGACCTGGCCCACATGTACTACGGGCGGATGGTCTTAGACCCGCTGCTCAAAGGATGCTATCCGGCGGAACTGACCCCTGCCTGGATCTGGCGCAGGCTGATCGAGCGCGTCGCTCGCGAAGGCGACCTGGAGACGATCTCCACGCCGCTGGATTTCGTCGGGGTGAACTACTATACCCGCGCGGTGTTCCGCCATGCTCCCTTGATCGGCCTGCGCCCGGCGTCGCCGCGCAAAGCCGAGCGCACCCAGATGGGCTGGGAGATCTATTCCCCGGGTCTCTACGATCTCCTCGCCCGCCTCCACGCTGACTACAGCCATTCCAACCTGATCGTCACCGAGAACGGGGCCGCCTTTCCCGACGAGGTCTCCGCCGACGGGCAGGTCCACGATCCCAGGCGCATCTGCTACCTGGCGGACCACGTCGACCAGGTGCGCCGCGCCATCGCCGACGGCATCCCGGTCAGCGGCTATTTTGTCTGGACGTTGCTGGATAACTTCGAATGGGCCCTGGGCTACACCCGCCGCTTTGGCCTGGTCTACGTCGACCACGATACCCAGCAGCGCATCCCCAAGGACTCGTACTACTGGTATAAAAAAGTGGTCAGTGGACAGTAGTTGCTGACGATCGAATACCAACCCCTATGCTTCCATTACAATCGTCACCGGGCCGTCGTTGGCGATCTCGACCGCCATGTGCGCCCCAAACTCCCCCGTCTGGGTGGGCACCCCCTGGTCGCGGAGGAGCCGGGCGAAGCGCTCCACCAGCGGGCGGGCTCTGTCTGGCAGAGCGGCGTCGGTGAATGAAGGCCGGCGCCCCTTGCGCGTGTCCGCGTAGAGGGTGAACTGCGAGACCACGATCGCCTCCCCGCCCACGTCCAGCAGCGAGAGGTTCATCTTTTCGGCGCTATCTTCGAAGATGCGCAGGTTGGCCACTTTTTCGGCCAGGAAGCGCGCCTGCTCCTCTCCATCGCTGTGCCCGATCCCGAGCAGGATGACCAGCCCCTGCCCGATGTGAGCGATGGTTTTTCCCTCCACGCTCACAGCTCCTTGCGTTACGCGCTGCAGTACGACTCGCATAGTCCCTCCCAATTAGAAAAAGGGTGGCTGATTTCTCAACCACCCGCTTCTTTTTTTACGGTTCTCGGTTCTCGCCGACCGGTTCTCGTTTTTTTCTTTGGCAACCCAATCGCATCCCGCACCTCGACCATGGTCTCCTCGGCAATGACTCCGGCCCGCTGCGCCCCATCGTAGAGGACGCCCCACACCGCGCCGGGATCTTGAGCCAGCTTCTCGCGCTGCGCCCGGAAGGGCTCCAGGGTGGCGTTCAGGTTGCGCGCCAGGAGCTTCTTGCAGTCCACGCAGCCGATCCCGGCCCGCCGGCACTCGACGTTGATCATCGCTACCTCTTCGCCGCTCGAGAAGATCTGGTGCATGGAGAAGACGTTACACACGTCCGGGTTGCCCGGGTCGGTGCGCCGCACCCGCGCCGGGTCGGTGACCATGGTCATCACCCGTTTCTGGGTCTCCTCGGGGGTGGCGGCCAGCTCGATGTGGTTGTTGAGGCTCTTGCTCATCTTCTGGACGCCATCCAGGCCGATCACTTTGGGGACCTGGGTCAGCTTGGCCTGCGGCTCGATCAGGCAGCGGGTATTGTAGCGGTAATTAAACGAGCGCACCACCTCGCGAGCAAACTCCACGTGCGGAACCTGGTCCACGCCGACCGGCACCGTATCGGCCTTGTACAGGGCGATGTCCGCAGTCATCAGCACGGGGTAGCCGACGAGGCCGTAGTTGACGTTATCTGGCTGCTGGCGGACCTTTTCCTTGAACGTCGGCAGGTCGGTCAGCTTGCCCAGCGGTGTGACCATGGAGAGGATGGTGTGCAGCTCCGTGACCTGGGGAACGTGCGACTGGACGAACAGGATCGATTCCTCGGGGCGGATCCCGGCTGCCAGCCAATCCAGGGCCATATCGTAGGTGTTAGTGGTCAGGTCCAGGGTGGTTTCCATCGTCGTCAGGGCGTGCAGGTCGACGATGCAGTAGATACAGTGATAGTCGTCCTGCAAGGCGACGTAATTTTGGATGGCGCCGAGGTAATTGCCCAGGTGCTGCCGCCCGGTGGGGCGCGCGCCTGAGAAAACGCGACCTTTCTTCAAATTCATGTTCTGTTTTCCTGCTGCAGATATTTCTTCACCAGCCCAACCACCTCGCCCGGATCGGCGTGGCGCCCGAGCTGCTTTTTGGAATAGAGGTTTTGGCCGTTGGCCGTGACTTCAAAGACGCCCCCATCCGAGGGGACCAGGGTGAGCGATTCGATCTCCGGCTCGAAGCTCTTCAACAGGTCGACCGCCAGACCGGCGGCGCGATCGGTGTAGTGTCAGACTGCGCAGTATTCGATCGAGATTTTGAGCAGCATAGCGGCAGACCTTTCCGTGGGAAGATGAAATCGGAAAAATTATATCATGAAGAGGAAGGCGGAAACCGAGATCCGAGATCCGAGAACGGCCCATCCTGCCCGGCGGGCCAGGAAGGGCAAGGGAGAACAGTCACAGCTCGTGGACGGTGCGCTGGATGATATCGTCCTGGGTGGCTTTATCCAGGGTGATGAATAAGGCGCTGTAGCCGGCCACGCGGATCACCAGGTCGCGATACTCTTCGGGGTTCTCCTGGGCCGCCTTCAGGGTTTTCGAATCGACCACATTGAACTGAACGTGCCAGCCTTTCAACGCCTGGAACCCGCGCAGCAGGGCGACGAGCCTCCACAGCCCCGCTTCCGTATTCAGAGCAGCGGGAGATAAGCGCAGGTTGAGGAGCTGCGCCAGCATCTTGATGGTGGGCAGCCGGGTGACCGAGCGAATGACCGCCGTCGGTCCACGGGTGTCGGTCCCATGGAAATTCGAAACGCCCTCCGCGATCGCCTCGCCCGCGCGGCGGCCATCCGGCGTAGCGCACACGGGCTGCCCCAGAGGCACGTTCGCCGAAATATTCGAGGTAGACCCGGCGTAATTGCAACCTACCGGCCCGCGCCCATAGCGAGTGGTGCGGTACGGCCTGACGATCTCGAGGTAGTCGTTCATCACCCTTTCCGCGATCTGATCCACGGCCTCAATGTCATTGCCGTATTTCGGCGCGGATAGCAGCACCTGGCGGACTTTCTCTCCCGCGATCCCGGCAAAATTGTTCTGCAGAGCGGTCGAAACCCGTTCCGGTGCCAGCGTTTTTTCCTCATAAACGGTCTTCTTGAGAGCCATGAGCGCATTGGCGACATTGGCAACGCCTGACTGCAGACCGCTGACGATGTCGTAGACCGCCCCGCCTTCTTTGATCGTCTTGCCGCGCGAGATGCAGTCATCCACCAGCGCCGAACAGAAAGCATCCGGAACGAGCTCTTCGAGGGCCACATCCCCAACCGCATCGAAGACCACGTGGGCCCTTGTAAAATAGACGAGCTGCTCGCGGAAGGCAGCATACAGCTCTTCGAACGACTCAAAATCTGCCAGCAAGCCCCGGCCCGGGCACAGTCGCACCCCGGTATTCGGGTCCCTGCCATCGTTATAAGCCAGCTCGAGCACCTTGAGCAGGTTGAGGAAAGCCATACCGGTGTTGCGATAGCCCCACTTCCCCGGCACGGCTGCCTCCACACAACCGACAATGGCGTAGGCATAGGCGTCCTCGGAACGAACACCCTTTTCCAGCAGAGCCGGAATGATGATCTCGTCGTTCTTCATCGCCGGCATGCCAAAACCGATCTGGATCGTCCGGGCGCATTCGAGCAGGAAGCGGTCCGGAGTCCCGTTATGATAGCGCGCGGAGACGTTGGGTTGGGTCAGGCGCGTCTGGCGGATCGTTTCCAGCACCATATAGGAAATTTCATTCGTGGCGTCTTTTCCATCCGGGGTTTGCCCGCCGATGGTCACGTTCTGGTAGGTGGGATATCCGATGCCAAAGCGAGTGTGGGACCAGGGACGGATTTTGATGACCGAAAACAGCTTGAGCCAGAGCTGTTCCATCAGTTCCAGCGCCTGCTCGCGGGTGATCCGTCCGGCCTGCAGATCGGCTTTGAAATAGGGGTAGGTGTACTGGTCAAACCGGCCCATCGAAAAGGAGTGGCCATTGCTCTCAATCTGGGTAATCAGGTGGATGAACCAGGCCGACTGCACCGCCTCGCGGAAGGAGGATGGCGGTTTTTCCGGGACCCGGCGACAAATTTCGGCTACCCGAAGCAGATCCGCCCGCCATGAGGCATCCTCCGTCGCGCTGGCCAGTTCCTCAGCTTTTTCCGCGAAGCGCTGCGCGAAGCGGATGGCAGCCTCGCAGGTGATGACCGCGCCTTCCAAAAAGGCTTTGGACTTCAGCCGGTCCATACTCGGGGTAGCATCGATTTCAGCCAGGGCCTGCCTGGCTCGCTCGATCACCCCTTCCAGCCCTTCGGCCAGCACGCGCGGGATGTCAACGATGATATGGCCATCCCCCGAGGTGATGTTTCCCCGCCCGGCAATCACACCAATTTCCTGAGCCCGCCAGACGTCGTCCGGCATGGTGGCCCTGGCGCGGTCGTAGAGCGTGTTCCCTTCCCAGTAAGGCACGATCTCTTCCAGCAGCTCGCGCTTCACCTCCGCGCTGACGGTGAAGCGGTCCGCCGGCCGCTGGCTGAACTCATCGATTTCTGACGCAATCCAATCCGCCGAGTATTCGGGGAAGAGCGGCGCGGCGCGCGGCGCGCTGGCCTGATTCCCCACGATGATTTCGCCGGGCTGGATATAGATTGTCATCTGCTCCAGCACGTGCGCCAGGGCATACGCGCGCCGCAGCACCACCGGCAGGTGGGCGTATTTTTTGCATGCCTCGGTCACCAAACGGGCCCGTTCCACGCACACCGAGGGCGTCGTATTCAGTAAATTTTCACGCAGCCTCGCCACCCGAGCGGGCATGGCGGCGGGACTATCCGCGGTTTTCTCCACCGGGATTTGCGTTTCCTGTAGGGTCATTGCTCCTCCTCCATTGGATCAACCACCTTCGAGCACATCGAACCCGTACTCGCGGAGCACTTCTGCCCATTGCTCGGCCTCTTCCGGCTTCATTGGCGGGTAAGGCTCCAGCTCGTAAGGGATGTGAAGGGCATGGTATTTGGCCTTCCCCAATGTGTGGTACGCCAGGATGTGAATCTGGCGCACGCATTGCAGGGTTTGTACGAACCGGGCAATCCCATCCAGGCTTTCGCGATCCGCATTGAAATCCGGGATCAGCGGGACGCGCACGATCAGGTTTGCCCCGGATTGGGCCGCCAGACGGAGATTATCCAGGATCGTGCCATTGCTCGCCCCAGTAAACCGCTGGTGGACTTCCGGATCGGTGTGCTTCAAATCGAACAATACCAGGTCGAGATGCGGCAACAGCCTTTGGATATTTTCCCAGCGAACCGCGCCACAGGTTTCCATTGCGGTGTGGATGCCTTCCATTTTTGCCAGCCGCAGCAGCGCCTCCGCGAACTCGGGCTGGAGGGTCGGCTCCCCACCTGTAAGGGTCAGACCGCCGCTGCCCTGATAAAACGCGGAATCGCGCAGCACCTCAACCAGCGCGGTCCCGGCAGTCATTTCTTTGCCAATCAAGGTGAAGGCATGCGCCGTGCAGATTTCGGCGCAGCGCCCGAACTGGTTACAGCGCAGCCGGTCCCAGGTGATGCGCCCCTCCTCCATGGTGATCGCTGTTTCCGGGCAGCTTTCCACGCAATCGCCGCATAAGAAACAATTCTTTTCAAAGAAGGCGATCTCCGGGCGCGGGTTTTTGGCTTCCGGGTTCGAGCACCAGCGGCATGCCAGACCGCAGCCTTTCAAGAACACATTGGTGCGCAGCCCCGGGCCATCGTGGAGCGAATAGCGCTGGATGTCAAAAACGATCCCTCGCACCTGTTCGAGCGCTGTTTTGTCTGCTGCGATCATGGATTCCTTTCCCAAATCCAGGCGCCTGCGCCCATCACCCCGGCATCATTCCAAAGCTCCGATAAGACCACCCGCGCTGAATCGCGCAGCACAGGATGAATATTGTCATTCAATGCCCGAATACAGGGATCCAATAGCATTGGGCCGATGTGCGTCAGCCCGCCGCCAATAACGATCGTATCGGGGTTCAACACCTGCACGACTGTCGACAGGCCAATGCCGAAATAATGGCCCGCGGTGGTCAGGATCCGGAGGGCAACCGGGTCACCCTGGCGAGCGGCTTCGGCGATGGTCTCCGCCCGGACATGCTCAGGGCAGTCACCGCACAACGATCTGAGCAGGGTTTCTTCGCTGCAGCCGATAGAGTCCCGCGCCATCCGGTCCAGCGCCAGGCCGCAGGCGTAGCTCATCAGGCAACCGCGCTTCCCGCAGGAGCACAGCGGCCCATCCGGATTTACCACCGTGTGCCCGATCTCACCGGCCGTGCCGGTCGCTCCGCGGTACAGCTTCCCGTCGATCACGATGCCCATGCCGCAGCCGGTGCTGAAGGTGAGGTAGCACATGTGCCGTGAGCCGCGCCCGGCGCCGAAGCGGAATTCTCCCCAGGCAGCGAAGTTAGCGTCATTGTCTAAAATGACCGGGAGCGCCAGGCGTTTTTCCAGGATTTCCCTGAGAGGATGGTAATCCCATTCCGGCAGGTTGCTGTTGGTGAGCACGATCCCCTGCTCGTGGTTCACGTGTCCGGCGATGCCTACCCCCACACCTTCGACCTGCTCGCGGCCGATCCCGGTCTCCTGGAGCAGCGACCGGGTAATCTGCACCGCGGCTTCGATCACCTGGTCAGGGTGGCAGTCCGAGCCGGTGGGCAGCTTCCCTCGTGCCACGAAATTCCCCTGCCGGTCGAACAGACCTGCCGCGAGCTTTGTTCCGCCGATATCGATGCCGACGACACAGTCTTTCATGCTTTTTCCCTGCGCCGGTGGGGTTAATCCTGCAGCGCGCTCACCAACAGATAGGGCTCCTCGATCAGCTCACGAACATAGCTTAAGAAGCGGGCCGCCGGCGCGCCGTCGACCAGCCGGTGGTCGAACACCAGCGATAGGGTGACCATGGTGCGAACGGCCGGCTGCCCGTCGAAAGGCACAACTTTTGGCGCGATGCGCCCCACGCCCAGGATAGCGGCTTCAGGCAGGTTGATCACCGGGGTAAACGCGTCGATGCCAAAGGCTCCCAGGCTGGTGATGGTGAACGTGCCGCCGGTAAGGTCATCGGGCAGCGACTTGCGATTGCGGGCGCGCTCCACCAGGTCGCGGAACTCCTGCCCGAACTGGCGCAGACTCTTCCGATCGGCATCCCGAATGACCGGCACCAGCAGCCCACGCTCGGTATCCACCGCCATACCCATATTCACCGGCCTCAGGGTTTCGATCGCGTCCTGGGTGATACGCGCGTTCATGTAGGGGAACTTGCGCAGGGCACTGGCGGTGATTTTGGCCAGCAGGTCATTATACCCAACCGCAAAGCCCCATTCTTTCTCGGTGTGTTCCTTCAATCGCTGGCGCATGGCCACGAACTCGGTGGCGTCCGCTTCTGCGACCAGGGTCACCCGGGCAGTGGTGTGGACGCTCATGCTCATCCGCTCGGCAATGATGCCGCGAATGCCGCTGAGCGGCACGCGCTCCAACACGTCGCCTTCAGCGGCCTGCGGAACGGCAGCGGGGGCTGGCTTGCCAGCCTCTTGCAGGGCTCGCTGCACATCCGAGCGCATGATCCGCCCACCCGGGCCGGTCCCGGAGAGAATGTCCAGGTGCAACCCGGTTTCCCCGGCCACCTTTTGCGCCAGCGGGCTGGCCTTGGGGGCGTGGCTCAGATAATCGCGCACATCCTGCTCCCGGATGCGCGCACCTTCTCCACCGGTTGGCGTTACCCGCTGCAGGTCCACGTTTTTCTCTTCAGCGAGCTTCTTCGCGCGTGGTGAGACAAAGATTTTGCCGCGCTCCTCCTCCCCGGCAGCGCCCGGACCACCCCGGGTTGGTTCCACTGCGGGGATAGCCGCATTCGCCGGCTCTGCCTGGGCTGCCTGCGAAGCAGGCTGGCCCAGCAGCGTAAACTGGTCGTCCGGCTTGCCGATCACCGCTACGGTGGTCACCACGGGCACCACGTCGCCTTCTTTGTATGGGCCAAGATGAATATACCCGCTGGCATTGGCCTCCACCGGGAAGATGGCTTTATCCGTCTCGACCTCCAGGATGGGCTGTCCCTGTTCGACCCTGGTCCCGTCTTCGACCAGTATGCTGGTGATCGTCACCTCTTCGACCGTCTGGCCCAGTTTTGGAATAAAGAATTCTTTTGCCATCAGCGCACCACCTTTCGGCAGGCCTCCACCAGCCGGTCTACATTCGGGATGGCCAGGTCTTCGAGCACTTCTGCGCGCGGGACAGGCACATTGCGGGCTGCCACGCGGACCATGGGAGCATCCAGCCAGTCAAATGCCAGGTCGTTAACCTGGGCCATGATTTCGTTGATAAAGCTGGTGTTCTCATAGGCTTCGGTCGCGCCGACAAACCGTCCCGTCTTCTTGACCGAGTGTATCACGGTATCGATATCCAGCGGCTTGAGCGTGCGCAGATCGATGACCTCGACGTCGATATTTTCCTTCGCCAGGATTTCGGCGGCTTCGAGGGCCTTCAATACCATGCGCGAGTAAGCCACCAGGGTCACATCTTTCCCCTCGCGCTTCACGTCCGCAACACCCAGCGGGATGATGTAGTCCTCCTCCGGAACGGGGCCTTTTTGCCCGTAGAGCATCTTATGCTCGATAAACATGACCGGATTGTCGTCGCGGATGGCGGCCTTGAGCAGGCCCTTGGCATCGTAGGGGGTGGAGGGCATCACCACGTAGATGCCGGGGAAATGGGTCCACAGGCTTTCCAGAGATTGAGAGTGGTGCGCCGCGATCCCGCGCCCCGCGCCGCCTTCGGTGCGGATCACCATCGGGACACTGGTTTCCCCACCGAACATATAGCGGTTCTTCGCCCCCTGGTTAGCGATCTGGTCCATGGCCAGGGGGGTGAAATCGACGTACATGATCTCCGCTACGGGCCGCATCCCGGCCATGGCGGCCCCCACAGCGGCCCCACCGATGGTGGCTTCTGAAATAGGCGAGTCGATCACACGCCATTCGCCAAATTCCTGGAACAGCCCACGCGTCGCTCCGTACGCGCCGCCATACAGGCCGATATCCTCGCCAAAGAGGAAAACGCGCGGGTCGCGGAGCATTTCCTCGCGCTGGGCTTCCACCAGCGCCTGGGCGTAAGAGATCACCCGGGTGACCGCGCCTTCCCGGATGGCTTTGCGCAGCCGGCGGTCGTTTTCATAATCAGCGGGAGTAAACCTGGAAGGCGCGAAAACATCCGTCTCCAGCTCTTTCGCATCCGGGGCTGGAGACGCATCGCTGTACGCCATGGCGTTGTCCAGCTTTTCCTGCACGAACTTCTCCAGGCTTTCGAACTCGGCCTCGTCCAGCATCTTGACCGTCTCCAGGCTGTTTTTGAGCACAAGAACGGGGTCCCGGCTGCGGAAGAAGGCTTCCTCGTCGCGGGTGCGGTAGGCGCGCGGATCGGAATGTGAGTGGCCGTAGTAGCGATACGTCTTGGCCTCGATCAGGGTGGGCCCTTCCCCCGCGCGGGCGCGGGCCGCGGCTTTGGCTACCGCACCGCGCACCGCGAGGACGTCCATGCCGTCGACGACTTCCCCGGGGATGCCGTAGGCGCAGGCCCGGCTGGCGATATCGGGCAGTTTGGAGACTTTCGCCCACGGTACGGACATACCGTACAGATTGTTCTCGGCCACAAAGATGATCGCTAAATTCCACAGGCTGGCCATATTCAACGCCTCGTGGAAGTTGCCTTCGTTCGCAGCGCCATCGCCGAAGAAGCAGACCACCACCCGGTCAGTTCCTTGCAGCTTTTGCGCCAGCCCGGCGCCGACCGCCACGGGCAGGTTCCCACCCACGATGCCGGTGGCGCCCAGGTTGCCGTGCTTCACGTCGGCGATGTGCATCGAGCCGCCCTTGCCCTTGCAATACCCGCCGGTTTTCCCCAGCACCTCGGCCATCATTTTGTTGTAGTGCATCTGTTTCTCTTCGGGGGTCCTGGCGTGTGAATCGCCGTGGGCATGGGCGTGGCCGTGCCCGCGGTGGGTGCTGGTAATGAGGTCATCGTCGCGCAGGGCGGCCACAGCGCCGACCGCCACCGCTTCTTCGCCGGCGTACAGGTGCGAAGCACCGCGCAAAACCGCCTTGCTCAGCAGGCTGCCGATGTTATCTTCCAGGGCCCGAATTTCCATCACCTGCCTGAGCATGTTGACCAGTTGCTCCTTCGATAATTCCTGCTCCTCGATGAGAGCGGAGATTTGTTCCATGGTGGGACTATCGTTAATGGTTGCCATCTTTTCCTGCCTCCCTTGCAATTTCCCGCGCCTGCCAGCCGCAGCCCAGGATCGGGCCGTTATCGCCCAGCGCGCTCACGACCAGCCGGACTCGCGGCCCGACCGTTTTGAAAGAATATTTAGGCACAGTATTACGAGCCGGTTCGAACAAAATATCACCGCACTTGGGCACGCTCCCGCCGAAGACGTACAGCTCGATATCCAGGATCATTGCCATGGTCGCCACGGCAATCCCAAGCGCTTCTCCGGCTTCGTTCATGATCCTTGCCGCCAGTGGGTCGCCGTCCCGGGCAAGGTTCGCCACAATTTCCCCGGTAATGGTCGTGCCAGCCGGAACCGGCGCGACGGCCCCTTCCTGATCCAGAAGGCGCTGGTAATGGCGGGCCAGCCACGGCCCGCTGGTATACGTGTCCAGGCAGCCTCGCGAGCCGCACGGGCACTGCTCGCCATTGCGGTCGACTGTAGCGTGTCCGATCTCCCCGGCGAAGTTCTTTACCCCACGGATCAACTTCCCGTCCATAATGATGGCCGCGCCCACCCCGGTGCCGATCACGACAAACACCATGCTCGGGTCGTTCTGGCCGGCTCCGTAATAAAACTCGCCCAGCCCGGCTGCTTTGGCGTCGTGTTCCATGCTGACCGGCATCTTGAGGCGATCCGAGAGCATCTGCCGCAGCGGCACATTGTAAAACTTCGGCAGGTTGGTTGGGTTGATCATCACTCCCTTTTCATGATCCAACGGGCCAGGACAGCAGATCCCCAGCGCGGCAATGGTTTCCCCGGCAGGCAACCGGACCTTGAATTCGTCCACCACCCCGGCGATGCGCTCCACGGCCGACTCTGGACCGGCATCCGCCAGGGTTGGGATCTTTTTTCGCGCGACGATATTGTTATCCGGATCCACCAGCCCCAGCTCGATCTTGGTGCCGCCTAAATCCACGCCTACCACCCAGGGTTCCATTCCGCCACCTCCCTTTCAGGCCACGCCGAACAATTCAGCGGCCCTTTGCGATAGTTTCATGTCCTCTTCTTCGGGCAGCCCGCTCACGCCCACTGCGCCTACGATCTGACCCCGGAAAACGATCGGCACGCCGCCTCCCCAGGCCGTGTAGCGCAGGTCGCCAAAGTTGGTCATGGGGTATCCCTTCTCGCGGGAAGACTGGCCGATCTCGTAACTCTCTTTCATCTCCCGGGCGGCGGTATACGCCTTGTTGATGGCGATCGTGATGGAGGGCAGCTTGCAGCCGTCCGTGCGCAGGAAAGCCAGCAGCTCGCCCTGCGCATCGACCACGGCAATGGCTGCGCCCCGGTTCTCTCTCTCCAGTTCTGCCTGAATAAATGTGACCACCTTTAAAGCATCGGCATGAGATAACTGGTAACGTTGGTACATGGGTTCGGTTCCCTCCGATTTTAAATTTGAGGCGGTTGGACGAGATCGGTTGCCTGCTCTTGCGATGGAAAAAGCGGCTTTTGGAGGATGTGGTCGGCCACACGCAGAGCTTGCGCTGCGATGGTCAGCGCCGGGTTCATTGCCGCCGAGGACGGGAAGAAAGAGCTGTCCATCACAAACAGGTTGGGCAGATCGTAGCTGCGGCAGAAGGGATCGAGCACGGCTTTGGCCGGGTCGGAGCCGGCCCGGATGGTGCCGCACTGGTGCGAATTGGTATCGATCCCCATCCGCTCCACGAACACGAGGGGATAGCCGGCTTCGCGCAGCATGCCTACCGCCGCCTGGATTAGCTTTTCGTGCGATTTACGGTTGTTTGGCTTCCAGTGGATGCGGATCGTTCCGTCCGGGTCGACGGCCACGCGGTTGTCCGGGTCGGGCAGATCTTCGGACATCACCCACCAATCCACGCTGCGGTTGGCCATCTCTTGCAGAACCGGGCGGGGCAGGTACGGCCTGGCTGCTGCCAGCATGCCTGCCTGCAGCTTGCCCAGCAACTGCAGGTTACCCATCGGGTAAGGCCAGCCCGGACCGTTGAAGTAGAAATCGTTGACCGCAATCGTCTTCTGGAAAACAGACGTGTTCCTTCGCCGCGGGTCGACGGCCATCAGCGCGGCGTTGTTATGCACCATATAGTTGCGCCCGACCTGCCCGGAAGAGTTTGCCAATCCACCCGGGTGGCTGGAATTCGCCGAGCGCAGCAGCAGGGCCGCCGAGTTGACCGCCCCGCACGAGACGACGAAGGTGCCGGCGGTCACCCGCTGCACCTGGCCTTCCCGTTCCACCTCCACGGCCGCGATCGTTTTCCCGCCGGGGCCAGTGAGCAGGCGGCGGGCATAGGCCTTCGTCCACAAGGTGACGTTGGAGGATTGCAGCGCGGGCCAGACCGCGCAGGTATCCGCATCGGACTTGGCCAGTACCTGGCAGGGAAAACCGTCGCAGGTTTTACAGCGGATACAGCGCCCGCGCGGGGCGTAATCGATGCCCATTGGCAGAGAAAAGGGGTGGAGCCCGTTGTTGCGCAGCGTATCGCCGAGCGCGGCGATATACGGGTCGTGAGGGATAGGCGGGAAGGGATAAGGACCCGAGCGGGCCGGTTCGGTTGGGTCATCGCCCGCCTCGCCGTGCACCCGGTAGATCTGCTCCGCCGCTGCATAATATGGCTCCAGGTCGTCATAGCTGAACGGCCAGGCAGGCGAAATGCCTTCTGCGTGCTGGATGGCTTCAAAGTCCTGCCTGCGCAGGCGGGGCAGCGCCGCGCCGTACACCTTGGTGTTGCCGCCAACGTAATAGTGAACCCCGGGCAGGAAGGTGTTTCCACTGGCATCCTTCCAGAGTTCGGCGTTCTTGTAGCGCTTCTGGAAAAACACCGCCTGCGGGCTCCAATTTTCGCGTTCCTGCGGTAAAAAGTCACCGCGCTCGACCAGCAGGATGCGCGCGCCGCTATTGCGCAGCGCGTAAGCCAGCGTGCCGCCGCCCGCCCCGCTGCCGATGATGACGATATCAAATCCCAAGCGGTGTTCTTGCTCGATACCCATCATGCTGTCTTTCGACCCGATCTACCCCTTTACCGAGCCTGCCAGCAGCCCGCGCACGAAGTAGCGGCCCAGGAAGATATACACCAGGGCAGTGGGTAGCGCAGCGATCACCGCGCCCGCCATCAACACGTTCCAATCCACGGAGAAGCTGCCAGACAGGTTGTTCAGCGCAATCGTTACCGGCTGTGCGGCAGGGTTCGGCACCACCGTCACGCCGAAGAGAAAGTCGTTCCAAATGTTGGTGAACTGGAAGATGCCGACCACGATGAACGCCGGGACGGAAAGCGGGAGCATGACGCGCCAGAAAATCGTCATCATACTTGCCCCATCCACCGCCGCGGCTTCGACCAGCTCGTTTGGCACGCCCGTGAAATAGTTGCGGAACATCAGGGTGGTGATCGGCAAGCCGTACACCACGTGGCATAGGATCAGACCGGGGATCGTGCCGTATACATGGATAGACTGGAGGAAGCGCACCAGGGGCAGCAACACCGTCTGGTAGGGGATGAAGAAGCCGAACAGCATGATGATAAACAGCACGTCTGACCCGGGGAATTTCCATTTTGAGAGCAGGTAACCGTTCAGCGCGCCCAGAAAGGAAGAGATAATGGTCGCCGGGATAACCATCTGGAAACTGTTGATCATGTTCGGCCAGAGCCGCCTGGCAGCTTCCGAAAACCCGCCCCCCGTCCATTGGTCGGGCAGGTTCCACATGGTGCTCAGGCTCACGTTCACCGATTCCTTCAAACCGTTAATGACCATGATATACACCGGCATCATATAGAAAAGAAAGGCGAATAGCGCCACCAGGTAAAGGACCAACCGGTTAGGGCGAGGTGCTGCTGGCTTTTTGGGAACTGAGATTGCACGGGCAGCCATATTCGTTATCCTCTCTTGAGTGAGTTGGACAGATAGGGGATGACCACACACCCCACCACGATGAGCATGAAGACCGCGCCGGCCGCCGCCAGGTTGTAGCGCGTGGCCTTGAACATGGTCTCGAACACGAAAATAGCGGGGACGTCTGTGGCAAAGCCAGGGCCAGAGCCGGTCATCGTGTAGACCAGGTCGAAAATCTTCAACGAGGTGTGCAAAAGCAGCACCACCAGGGAAATCGTCACCGGCGCGAGCATGGGGATGATCACCTTCCGGTACATCTGCCATTCCGAAGCGCCGTCGATACGGGCTGCCTCGCGGACCTCCTCGGAAATCGTTGCCATGCCACCCACATACATGGCCATGACAAACCCGGAGAGCTGCCAGCTCGCTGCGATGGCGACCGGGATAATTGCCACGGGGATACCGAGCTGTACCTGAATTTTGGCAGCACCGGGAAAGATCACTGCCAGGGCATGGTTGAGCGGGAGGATTACGGTTGGGTCGGTCGCCCAACCGGGATGTAAAGGCCCTACGCCAAACTTCGCCAGCAGGCTATTGATTCCCAGCAGGCCGAACAATACGTTGACGCCGGCTTCCGGATTAAATAACCAGCGCCAGGCAACACCCGAAACAACAAAGGAAAGAGCGTAAGGGAACAGATAGACATTCCGCAAGAAAGATCCGCCGACCAGATTACGGTCCAGTAAAATCGCCAGCCCAAGGCCCAGCACCAACGAGAGCGCCATGAACAACACGGTAAAAATGAGCGTGTTACGCATATCGGCCTGGAAACGCGGCATGCCAAACAGTTCCTCATAGTTGGCTGTGATGGGCTGCGCCAGGGACATATCGGTACGCAGGGACCGCCAGTTGGTGAAGGAAACGTAAATGGTGAAGCTGATGAAACCGTAGACAAAAATCACGATGGCGACAAACGAGGGCAGCAGCAGCAGGAAAGACTGCAAGCGGTCCGTCAAGCGGAACCGCTTCTTCGAGCGCTGTTTCACGGTTTCGGCAGCTTCTAACTCGGGCTCAATCACCGTAGAGGTCGACATGAATTACCTCCTTAGGGGTAGGGCGGGTGTGCAAATGCACACCCGCCCAAAGAGAAGGATACGCGCTGTCTACTTTGAAATTCCGGCGGCCTTCGCGGCTTTCACGAGCGCCGCGGAGAAGGCGTCGACGTTCTTATCCACCACGAATTGGGTCACAGCATCGTTCAGCGCCTGCTGGAAGTCGGCCGGGGCAGCGGAGCCGTGCACCACCGAGGGGACCAGCTTGTCCTTGGCAAAGGAGTCCATCGACCAGTTGTGGTATGGGCCAAACTTGCTGCGGTCGACATCCGTGCGGGCGGGGATGGAGCCCTTCAGCGGATTGAAGGCTTCCTGCCCTTCTTTGCTGCCGATGACCTTCAGCCAGGTAATATCGTTGTCTTTGTCGGGGGCATTCTTGGCCAGCACAAAGCCGTCCGCCACGATCATGAAGCTGCCGGCGGTTCCAGGGTGGCTGACCCAGCCGAAGTCTACGTTATCCTTCAGCTTGTTCTTGACGAACTCGCCGTAGGCCCAGTCGCCCATCGAGCTGAAAACGCATTTGCCTTCCATCAGGGCTTTGATTGCCTGGTCCCAGGAAAGGGCGCTGTGGTCGCTGTTCTGGTAATCGAGCATCTTGCCGTAGGTTTCCATGGCTTTCTTGACTTCGGGTGAGTCGAAGGCTTCCGTGCCCTTCCACAGCCCCAAATACTTGTCCGGGCCGATCGTGCCCAGCAGGGTGTTCTCGAACAACTGCGCCGAGGCCCAGATGCCGTTATCGCCCACGCACAAGGGGGTGATCCCGGCGGCTTTGATCTTATCCGCCGCAGCGAAGAACTCGTCGAAGCTCATCGTCGCGCCAACGGTGACGCCCACTTTATCGGTGACCTTTTTGTTATACCACAGGCCGTTGCCGCGGTGAACCCCCGCCAGGACGGCGTAAATCTGGCCGTCTTTGTTCATCTGGTCGACCAGTCCCTGCGGCATCACCTTGTCCCAGCCCTCGCTCTTGTACAGATCGGTGATGGGATCGACATATCCGGAAGCAACGTACTGGCCAAGGAGCTCGTACCCGGGATGTACCTGCCAGGTATCCGGCGGGTTGCCGCCGGCCAGGCGGGTCTGCAGCACGGCGCGCGCGTTGCTACCGCCGCCGCCCGCGATGGTGGCGTTGATGATCTCGCCATCGGGATTGCGTTTCTTGTATTCAGCGAAGAGGGCATCCAACGCAGCCGCTTCACCACCAGACGTCCACCACGAGAATACTTCCAGCTTGCCGCCTTTCGCAGCCGCTGGCGCGGCGGGCGGTTGAGTTGCGGCAGGGGCGGCCGGTGGCTGGGTTGCGGCGGGAGCGGCCGGGGCTTCGGTTGGGGCTGGAGTCGCGGCGGGCGCGCAAGATGCCAGGACAAAGGCGAGCAAAAGCACAACCGATGTGAAGATGTATAAGCGTTTCATCGAAACTTATCCTCCTGGTTTTTCAGACTGAAATTGATTGGTTCGTTCTGATACACAGACCGGAGCTAGACTTCTCTTTGGTCACACCTGGATTCTTGACAAGACTTTCCTTTCACCTCCTGTCCTGGGACTCACGAGTATTTCGCGATGGAAACCCACCGTTTTTCCTCCGACGAACACAGCACCGCTTCCATCACCTGCTGGATGTGCAGGCCATCGCGCAAGGTGGGGGAAGCGGGTTCATCTTCTGCCACCGCTTTCAAGAACCGGTATTGCGATTCGACAAACGTTCCGACAAACCCGGGCGCCATCGACCAGTCGGGGGCTTTCTGCCCGTCATACCGCCCGACGGCCTGCACCTTGCGAAAACCACTCATTCCGCCGGTGGGCTGTTCGGGATCCTTGACATCGAAGACCTCCAGCCAGCTGGGTTCCTCGGCGTTGAAGCGCAGCGCGCCCTTTTCGCCAAAGATTTCCACTTTCAGGTCATTGGTCGCGCCCGTGCCCATCCGTGAAATTTCCACGGCCCCCAGCGTATTGTCGGCCATGCGGACCTGCATCAAGACGATGTCATCCACATCAACCGGTCCCTTTTCAGTCGATCCGGGGGCAACCGGCCGTTCTTTGATCAGGGTGTCCACGGTCGCCTGAATGCTACCGAAATCCCCCAGCAGGTAATAGACCAGGTCCAGGATGTGAGACCCGAGGTCGAATAAAGCCCCGCCGCCGGCGATCTGTTTGCTCAAGCGCCAGGAAAGGGGTTTGTCCGGGTTAATGTAGCTGGACCGGTAAAAGCAGCCGCGGAAGGAGAACACCCGGCCCAAAAAACCGGCGCTGATCAACTGCCGCGCCCGGGTCACGGCGGGGTAGTAGCGGAAATTGAAGTTCAACTGGTTCTTCACCCCGGATTCTTCCACCGCCTGCACGATCCGCTTCCCCTGTTCCACCGTGTTTGCCAGCGGCTTCTCGCAGAAGATATGTTTCCCGGCCCGCGCCGCCGCAAGGATGATCTCTTCGTGCATGTGGTTTGGCACGCAGATGTCCACGATATCCACGTCCGACCGTGCAAGCAGCTCGCGGTAATCGGTCGTCCAGGTCTCGGCCCCCAGCTCTCTGGCGGCGGCTTGCGCAGCCGGCTCTTTCAGATCCGCCACCCCCGCGATCCTGATCGTGTCCGCCGGGAACCCATAATGGAGAGGAATCGATTTATACGCGATACCGTGTACCCGGGCCACGCCCCCGTATCCGATCATCCCGATCCCTAATGGTTTCATGGCCTGCCCCTATTCTTTCAACCCCTTTGGCGTCCGGTATTGCTGACTGGCTTCGTTCATTACCCCTTGAAGCTTCTTTACCGCCGCATCGATCTGCCCCGTTCCGGGGATGAATTTTCCTGCGGGGCCTTTCAAAAGCGGCGAGGAGAACTCGCCTACGGTCATACCGGCTTTGATAAAGCTGGCCACGTTGCCGATATTCAGCCCGCCGTCGACCATCAGCTCCATGCAGTCCTCCAGCCCGGCAGCTTTGATCATGCTGTGCATGCGGGTGATGTTGGTATACATCATCGGGTCGGTATCATGCGGGCTCTTGCCTGATTCCTTGACCCAGAAGTGCGCCCGGCTTTCATATTCTATTATGTCGACGTAGGGCACGACATACTGCTCGAAGGCCGAGATGGGGGTCCCCTGCCAGGCCCATACCCCGACCTTGAGACCCAGCTCATCTTTGATATACGTGATCGCCTGGATCATCATTTCGCCCATGGTTTCGATGGGGAGGCTGATCAAGTTGACCCCCAGGTCTTTCATCTGGCGGAAGACATCGAAACTGGGGTGCACCATCTGCAGTTGAGCCTCAATTTCCAGAGAAGTGCTCTTGCGCAGCCCCTCCAGGATGTCGAACCCGCCGCGTGGCATGCCGAAATCCATATATTTTCCGTCACGCACTTCCACGTGGAACCAGTCTACCCCGGCCTGTTCCAGCTCCTTTACCTGGCCGCCGAGCACGGAATAATCGGCCCAGAATAACCCGGCAGCGATCTTTGCTTTCTGCGAAACCTTGCCAATCAAATCGGCCATCTTTACTCCTTTCGCATCAAACAGCGAGACAATGGCTGAAAAAATGAGACAAATTTACCGCAGGTTGTTACGGGTGGTGATGGTGAAGGCAAAGAGAATTTGGGATCAATGCTAAAAAGTTGCGTTAAGCCTGAGCACTTCCCTCGCGGTGGTGTTATCCGTACAGAGCACATCAATCACTCCAGTACGTAAAGCTCCCAGGATGGGCGTGGTTTTTTTCTTTCCCAATGCAACCGCGATGGTGTTCGGTATGTGCTTCATTTCTTCCAACGATAAACCGATCATGCGCTGGTTCAGCTCGCAAGGATGCAGCTTGCCATCGAGCGTGAAGAATTGCCCGCCCAGGTCTCCGACGGCCCCTTCTTCTTTCAGGCGGATCATATCCTCAGCCGTAAAAACTTCGGCCTGTACGTAGCGAGAGCTGGAGGGATCCAGCCCGCCGATCCCCACCAGAGAGATATCCGCGTTCCGCGAGGCGTTCAACGTTCGCTCGATCAGCGGCTGGCGGCGAATGACCTGCGAGTCTTCCGGGCTGGAAGCAATCAACGGGGAAGGGAGATAGAGAACTTTTCCACCAAGCTTGTTCGCAAGCTGACGCGCCAGGGACGGACTGTCAAGCTCTTGCACGGCGAAAGGAATGCTGCCCATCGCCTGCGCCACGTTGACGTGAGCCCGGTAGGTAGGGGTTACGGCATTGATGACTTCGTAGGTGGAACGTCCCAGACAGACGGTGAGGGTCATGCCGTCTTCCAGGATCAGGTCCAGATAGCGGGCCGTCATTTTCCCTAACCGGCGCAGCGCCGAGCTCTCTTCCAACATGTCGGACTTCAGCACCAGCGCCTTTTTCAGGTAGAATACCTGGGTGATTTCTTTTTCGAGCTGGCTGTCTCTCTCGATCGGCCAGTCAATGATCACCCGGACCACGGCCTCCTCGCGGGCTTCTTTCAAGAGACGGTACACTTTGACCCTCGATAGGCCCAGTTCATCGGCAATTTCGTTCTGGCTTTTTTCCGCCTCGTAATACATCGAAGCGACCGTTGCCAGCAGTTCCTGGTGATTCTCGTCTATCATAGCCATCCCGTGGAATGTGCTTTTGCACGAAATTAGTGCATCTGCACAAATTATTGCACGGTTAAATGGCGTTGTCAATAAGCAGTTTTTCTAAAGGAATGAACCGGAGTATTTCAAAACGGGCCCGAATTTTGCCCCAGGGCACTTCATGGTATCATAAGGGATGGGTTGGATCATTCTGCATCAGGCGGTGAGGGTTTGTTCAACGCTTTTTCGATCCTGGTTGGTTTGGGCGCTACGTTGGGTCTGGCCTGGGTAGCCTGGCGCACTCAGCGCCTCGAGCGGATGCCCCAACGCCAGGTGGATTACCGGATCACCGCGGGATTGTTTTCACTATTCGGGGCGATCATCGGCGCCAGGGCGGCTTACGTGGGGGCCAATTGGGGCTACTTTCAAACCCACGTCGATGAGGCGGCTCAGGTCTGGCTGGGGGGTCTCTCCTGGATCGGGGCGGTGATCGCCGCGATCCTGGCCATCATCGGCTACGCGGCGGTCGCACAGATCTCGCTGGGCGCCCTGGCCGACGCCCTCCTTCCGCTGGGACTGATGGTCACCCTTGGCTCCTGGCTAGGCTGCATGGAGGCCGGTTGCGCCTACGGCGCCCCCACGCTGCCCGGGCAGTGGTGGGGGCTGCCCACCTGGGACGATTGGGGCCAGGTGATCCCGCGCTTTCCCCTCCAACTGCTGGGGGCCCTGACCAGCCTGCTGGTCTTCATGGCCATCGAATGGCTGCGCCCGCGCCTGCCCCATCCCGGCCAGGCCGCCAGCCTCGCGCTGCTGATCTTTTCCGCGCAAATGACCGGCCTCTCGTTTCTGCGCGCCGACCCGGTGCCGCTCTGGCGCAACCAGCGCCTCGATAGCTGGGCCGGGATCTTCTTGCTGGCCCTTTCCTTGCTGGTCTGTCTGGTCGCCTTTCTCCCCGGGCTGCGCCGCCAGCCCGAGCCGGAGAGGATGTCGCAGCGGGCTGATTCCGTCTGAAGGCTGCCCGCCTTCAGACGGTGATGAGACTCGAACCGATGAAATTAAACCTTGCTTTAGCTCAAATCTGCACCCAATTGGGGTGCGTCGAAGCCAATCTGGATAAACACCTGGCCCTGATCCAGGAAGCTCACGGCCAGGGCGCAGACCTGTTGGTCTTTCCCGAGCTTTCCCTGACCGGCTACGTCCTCCAGGACCTGGTTCCCTCGGTGTCGCACCGCCCCACGATGGAAGACCCGGTCTTCCGCCCGCTGCTGGAGGCCAGCCAAAAGCTGGACCTGACGGTCGGTTTTGTCGACGAGGACCGCCGCCACCGCTTCTTCATCTCCGCAGCTTACCTTTCCAAAGGCGAGGTCGTCCACGTCCACCACAAGGTCTACCTGCCGACCTACGGACTGTTCGACGAGGGCCGTTTCTTCGCGCTGGGCGATTCCTGCCAGGCGTTCAACACCCGCTTTGGCCGGGTCGGGATGCTCATCTGCGAAGATTTCTGGCATGCCTCGCCGCCTTACCTGCTCTGGCTCGACGGGGCAGACCTGTTCCTCTTCGCCTCTGCTTCGCCCGGGCGGGGCCTCAGCGCGGCTCCCCAGCTCGAGTCGGCCCGCTGGGTGGAGCACATCAACCGCGCTTACGCCAGCCTGTTCACCGCCTTCGTCGCCCACGCAAACCGGGTCGGGTTCGAGGATGGGCTCCATTTCTGGGGTGGTTCGACAGTCTTCGACCCCAACGGCGAACCGCTGACCCACGGCCCGTACGATGAAGAAGCACTGACCCTCTGCCAGATCGACCTGAACCAGCTCCACCGCACCCGCGCCCGCCTGCCCCTCCTCCGCGACGAGCGGACCTCCATGGTCGAGCGCGAACTGAACCGGATTCTGCATAAACCCTAACCCTTGACACGGTTAAAAAGGTATCACCACAGAACCCACAGAGCACACAAAGGGAAAGAATCAAGAGCAAACGGATAGGGGAATAAAGATGCTCGAAAACACTGGCATCGATTTGACGATCAACACCGATCTGGCGCGCCAGATCTTGACCGGATTTATCCGCAGCGAGCTCAAGCGCATGGGCTTCACCTGCGCCGTCATCGGTCTCTCCGGCGGGATCGACTCGGCTCTCTCCTGCTACCTCGCCGCCGAAGCCCTCGGCCCTGAGAACGTGCTCGCCGTGCGCATGCCCTACCGCACTTCTTCAAAAGATTCGCTCGACGACGCTCAACGGGTGATCGACGCCACCGGGGTCCAGTCGCTGACCGTGGAGATCTCGGGGATGGCGGACGCCCTGATCGAGAAGTTCCCGGATATGGATCCCGTGCGCAAAGGCAACGTCATGGCCCGCTGCCGGATGATCGTCCTCTACGACCAGTCCAGCGCCTTCCACGGCCTGGTGATCGGCACTGGCAACAAGACCGAGATCCTCCTCGGCTACACCACCCTTTTCGGCGACTCGGCCTGCGCGGTCAACCCCCTGGGAGACCTGTATAAGACCCACGTGCGCCAGCTCTCCCGCGCGATGGGCGTCCCTGAGCCGGTGATCGCCAAGGCGCCCTCCGCCGACCTCTGGTCCGGGCAAACCGACGAAGGTGAGCTGGGCTTTACCTACGCGGACGTGGACCGGCTCCTTTACCTGCTGGTAGACCAGCGTTACAGCCCGGCAGACTGCGTGGAGGCCGGGTTCTCCGAGGCTTTTGTCCAGTCGGTCGCCCGGCGGATCCAGCGCAACCAGTTCAAGCGCGTCCTCCCGCCCATCGCCAAGCTGGGCAACCGTACCGTCGGCTATGATTTCCTGTACCTGAGAGATTGGGGAACCTGAACGTGCCGCTGAGGGTTCCCCCGGCCCTGCGCCACCGGCAGTTCCGGCTGCTGTGGGTGGGTCTTCTGGTTTCTATCGCGGGCTCACAGATGCAACTGTGGGCTCTTTTCTGGCACATCCGTACCCTCACTCCCCAGCCAATCGCGATCAGCGGGCTTGGCCTGGTGCGGTTCTTGCCGGTGCTGCTCTTTTCGCTCTTTGGCGGCCTGGTCGCCGACCTGTACGACCGGCGCAAGGTCATGTTCGTCGCCCAGACGGTCCTGGGCCTGGTAGCCCTGGCGCTGGCCCTGCTGACCTTTTCCGGCGTGATCACGCTTTGGGAGATCTACCTGCTCACCGCGCTCCAGGCGCTGGCCTCCGCGTTTGACCTGCCCGCCCGCCAGGCGCTGGTGCCCAACCTGGTCCCCACGGAGCCCACATTCCGCCCCTAAAAATACGGAGCAGAAGAATTACCCGGCCTCAACATTATCGGGATCTTCTACTCGAACTGCCTGAAAGGACGAACGGTCCCCCAGGTGGAATCTGATGCTACCCTGTAGCTTGTCTTTTCCAAAGAGCTGCAGCCAACCACTCCCAAAAGCCGGATCATTTTCATCCTGGCCCTCTCAAGTGAACTCAAAGCGCCTCTCCTTGCCTGTTTCGACGACTTCGCCGTCCAATGCTCCAGATACCAGTCCGAATTGGAAATCGCCGATTCCATTTGGTTCTACACGGATAAATGCTTGAACCTCCATATTGAATTAGGCTTCGTCCCACATTTCCATCTCGACCATCTGCCACGTTCCTCCATATTCTACCTCATCATCTCATCCCACTGGTTGAGCATCTCGTCCATCTGTCTCTCGATGCGGACGTATTCGGAGCCGAGGTGCTGGACCTTGCCGGGATCCTCCGGCGGGTTTTCGAGCTGTTTGGAAATTGCGGCGAGCTGCCTTTCGAGCGCGGCGATGCGCTCCTCCAGCTCCTGGATCTGGGCCAGGCGCCTGCGCTCGGCGTTGTTCGAGGCCGGCCCACGCCGGCGCTCGCGCGGTGCGCTTTTGGCGGCTTTTCCCCCATCTGCTGCTGACCCGGCCGGCGCGGCCTGCGAAGTCCCTGGTGTTCTGCCCAGGGGCGAAGTCCCTGGTGTTCTGCCCAGGGGGGCAGCCTCGCTGGCCTGGGCTGCCTTATATTCGCTGTAAGATCCCTCGAAGACGCGCAGGGTCGCCACCTGCGGGTCGACGTCCCAGATCTGGGTCGCCATGGCGTCGATCAGGAAGCGGTCGTGGGAAACGAGCAGGATCGTCCCACGGAAATCGGCTAGGATCGACTGGAGCACTTCCTGGGCGGGCAGGTCGAGATGGTTGGTCGGCTCGTCGAGAAGGAGCAGGTTCGCCCCGCTGAGGGCCAGCTTGGCCAGGGCCAGCCGCCCGCGCTCGCCGCCCGAGAGCACCTCGACCTTCTTGAAGACGTCGTCCCCCCGGAAGAGGAACTTCGCCAGGTACTCGCGGGTCTCGCCGGGGAGCATTCTGGGGGCTACCGTCTGGATTTCCTCTACCAGGTCCAGCTCCGGGTGCAGCCCTTCGTGCGCCTGGGCGAAATAGCCGATCTGCAGGCTGGCACCCAGGGTTGCCTCTCCCTCGTAGGGTGGAATCTGGTTGAGGATCGTCTTGAGAAAAGTGGTTTTTCCCGCTCCGTTGGGGCCGATCAGCGCGGCGCACTCCCCGCGGCGCAGGATCAGGTCTGGGACGCGGAAGAGCGGACGGCCTTCGTCGGCGTAGCCCACGCTGAGGTTCTCCGTCCGCAGAACGAGGTCGCCGGAGCGCTGGGTGGTTTGCAAGTCCAGGCGCAGACGGCGCTGCTGGATCGGCGGGGTCAGGCGGGAATCTTCAAGCAGCCGTTCCAGGCGCTTGCGGCGGCCCTGGGCCTGGCGCGTGTTCTGCCCGGCGATATTGCGCCGGATATACTCTTCTTCTTTTTCGATAAACTCGGTCTGGGCCTGATACTCTTCCAACTGGCGGGCGTAGCGCTCGGAGCGCTGCGCCAGGTAGGCGCTGTAATTGCCATGGTACAGCTCGAAGGCTGGGGTCATCTCCCACACGGTTTGCGCCACCTGGTCCATGAAGTAGCGGTCGTGCGAGACGACCAGGACCGCGCCATCCCAGTCGTGGAGGTAGTTCTCCAGCCACTCCACCGCGGCGATGTCGAGATGGTTGGTCGGCTCGTCGAGGAGGAGCAGGTCGGGGTCGCTGAGCAGCAGGCGCGCCAGCAGGGCGCGGGTGCGCTGGCCCCCCGAGAGCTGGCTGACCGGGCGCTGGAAATCCTGGGGAAGGAAGCCCAGGCCGGTGAGGGTCTGTTTGATGCGGGTTTCGTAGGTGTAGCCGCCCCTGTGCTCGAAGCGCGCCTGGAGCCTGCCGTAGGCCTCCAGGGTGGCCTCCGCCTGGTCGGGCTGTCCCATCAGACCTTCCAGGCGGGTCAACTCGGCCTGCATCTCGAGCAGGTCACCAACCGCGTGGAGCCCCTCCTCCCAGAGGGTGCTGTCCGAGTCGAGCCCGGCTTCCTGGGGGAGATAGTCGATTTGCAAACCGCGGCTGCGCTGTACATCACCCGCCGAAGGCTCTTCCAACCCGAGGAGGATGCGCAGCAGGGTGGTTTTGCCCACCCCGTTCGGCCCGACCAGGGCGATCCGCGCCCGGTGGGAGATGCTGGCGGTCACGCCGCTGAAGATGTCATTCGGACCAAAGGATTTGGCCAGGCCGGTGATCGTGAGCAGGGGCATGCCCCAAATTATAACCGGTTCCATGGTACAATTTTTCTAATGAAACGATGGCAATTTTGGGTGGGCGTCCTGATCAGCGTGGTCTTCCTTTATCTGGCGCTCAGAAAACAACACTTGGGGGAGGTATGGATTGCGCTTAGCGGCGCGCAGTATTTATGGCTAATCCCGGGCATCGCCGTGTACATGATCGCGGTTTGGGTTCGCGCCTGGCGCTGGCATTTCATGCTCCGCCCGTTGAAAAAAATCCCCACGTATAAAATGTTCCCGGTCGTTGCGATCGGCTATATGGGCAACAACATCTACCCGGCGCGAGCCGGTGAGGTGCTGCGCGCCTACGTGCTCAAGCGCCATGAAGGCGTGCCTGTCTCGGCCTCCCTGGCCACCGTAATCGTCGAGCGCATTTTCGATGGGGTGGTTATGCTCTCCTTCATCTTTCTCAATTTTTCCGGGCTGGCCAGGGTGCAGGGCGATTCAGGCGTTTTCGGCGGGGTCAGCATTCAGACAGTGGCAGTGGTCGGGACGGCGGTTTTCCTCGGCGCGCTGGTGGTATTCCTGCTCGCCGCGATGTTCCCCTTCACCACCGAAAAGGTCGTGCGCCGCCTGGCGGACCGCCTGATCCCTGCCCGGTTCCGGACCAAAGTCCTCGATGTCAGCCTGCGCTTCCTGGGTGGCCTCGAGTCGCTCCGTTCGCCCGTGGATATCCTCATGATCTTCGTTACCTCGGTCGTGATCTGGCTGCTCGAGACGGCCAAGTACTGGCTGGTGACCTACGCGTTCGGCATTCATGTGAGCTTCTTCGTGCTGATGCTGGTCAACGGGGTCTCCAACCTGGCCACCACGCTGCCCTCCGCGCCGGGCTACGTGGGCACCTTCGACGCCCCCGCGATCGCCATTTTGAGCGCCTCAGGAGTGGCCCCAGAAGCGGCCACGGCGTACACACTCGTGCTCCACGCCGCCTTATGGCTGCCCATCACTCTGTTGGGCATGTATTATTTCGCTCGGGAGGGGCTGCAGTGGGGCGAGGTCCCCAGCGATCTACCCCAGGAAGCCGCATAATCCAGGTGGGTGTTTCATGGAAAATGAAAAGATTGCCGTGATTGGAGGCGGGATCGGTGGGATGGCCGCGGCGTACGACCTGGCCCGCGCCGGGCGCTCGGTCACCATTTTTGAGGCCGAGGACTATGTAGGCGGCCTGGCCGCCGGGTTTAAGGAGCCGGGCTGGGACTGGTCCGTGGAGCGCTTCTACCACCACTGGTTCGCCTCGGACAAGGAAATGCTCGGGCTGATCGAGGAGTTGGGCTGGCGCGACCAGGTGATCTTCCCCCGCCCTTACACGGTGATGTACCACGAAGGCAAGTTTTATCCCTTCGATTCGATGACCAGCATCGCCATCTTCATGCTGCGTCATTATTCACTGGTCGATGTGGCCCGCTTTGGCCTGGTCGGCGCGTACCTGCGCCTGAGCAACAACTGGAAGCCTCTGGAGCAGACTACGGTGGTGGAGTGGATGCGCAAATACGCCGGCGATACCGTCTACAAGGCCATGTGGGAGCCGATGGTGATGGGCAAATTCAGCGAGCGTTACGCGGGCGTAGTCAACATGGCCTGGCTCTGGGCCCGCCTGCACTCGCGCACCACTCGCCTGGGGACGTTTAAAGGCGGATTCCAGGCTTTTTCAGACCGTTTCGCCGGCCGCCTCCGGGAAATGGGCGTCCAGATCTGCCTCTCGACGCCGGTCCGGTTGATCGAGGCCGATCCTGGTAGAGGCGTTCTTGTGGATGCGCTCACCGGTCCACAACACTTCGACGCCTGCCTTTCGACCACCTCGCCTGCATTGCTGGCGCGCATGGCCCCCGGGCTCCCCCAGAGCTATCTGCGCGGCCTGCTGGATCTGAAGAGCATGGGGGCGGTAGTCCTGATCCTTGTCCTGCGCGAACAACTCTCTCGCGAAGGCTATTACTGGTACAACATCCCCAAATCGGCCGGTTTTCCATTCCTCTCCCTGGTTGAACACACCAATTTCCTTTCTCCGAAGTATTTTGGGGGGAATCACATCGTCTATATCGGCGATTACCTCAACCCTGACCACGAGAATTTCCAGCGCAGCAAGGAAGAGCTCCTCGAGCAGTTCCTGCCCGGCCTGGTCCGCTTCAACCCCGATTTCAAGCCCGATTGGGTCAGGCAAAGCTGGCTTTTCCGCACTCAGTACGCCCAGCCGATCCCTTTGGTCAACCATTCGCAGAACATTCCGGCGATCCAGACCCCCATCGCCAGATTGTATTTTGCCAGCATGAGCCAGGTCTACCCCTGGGACCGGGGCACCAACTTTGCCGTGGAGATCGGCCGCAGGGCTGCCAGATTGATGTTAAGTGAATCTGACGCTTCTGTGAAAAAGACGTAGAGGAGATTCACGAAGATTCCAGATTCGGCGCTTTATTTCAAATTCTTTTCGCGGAATATTCCATTTTTTGGTATCATGGATTCGGTCATGGATAGAAAAAAAGCCCATACAATATGATTAACCACCATATATGGGGGATGAATCGGTGATAATGGTCTAATACTGGGGGAGATATATTTGGATATTAATTGTGTAAAATTGAGCGGTTGAACGTTTTTTTTAACATTAATAATCTTAAAAATTCCGGTTTTTTTAATTAAGCGTAGGGTACATGGCTTGTTTGTCACCCACCTTTCTGCTAGAATTCAATCGTCACTAACAACGGGGTGACACATCGAGAGTTTCTTCACTCTCATTTCCCATACCGGGGAACGGTATAAAAAAGAACAAAATCGATGGTAACCCACTGAAATCAGAGGGTATTTCGACCTGCGCCTGTCGGAGCAGGTAGATCCTGAACGCCTGGGAGGAGAGGTTTCTATGAACGCCGAACAAGCCTGGCAGGCAGCCCTAGGGCAACTGCAAATGGATATGTCCAAAGCTGCATTCGATACCTGGGTGAAGGACGCGAACCTGGTTCATTACCAGGACGGACGTTTTGTGATCGGTGTCAATAACGCTTACGCGCGCGATTGGCTGGACAGCCGCCTATCCAGCACCGTCTCGCGCATGCTGACCGGGATGATGAACCGGCCAGAGGTGGTTGAATTCGTCGTCCACCAGCGCGAGGTAGAGTACGTTGAAGAGGCTGGGGACCTGAATGAGGCAGAGCCGGCCGGCGATCCGGTGGCCAGCCGGCCTGCCAATCTTTCCATTAACCCACGGTATACGTTTGAGACGTTCGTGGTTGGTGCCAGCAACCGGCTGGCCCACGCTGCCTGTCAGGCGGTCGCCGAGAACCCCGCCAAAGCGTATAACCCGTTATTCCTCTACGGGGGGGTTGGGCTGGGCAAGACCCACCTTCTGCATGCCATCGGCAACGCGGCCCACTCCCGGGGTTTACAGGTGCTGTACGTGTCTTCGGAAGATTTTACGAACGAGATGATCAACTCCATCCGCACCCACAATACATCCAACTTTCGCGACCGCTACCGCACCATCGACGTGCTCCTGATCGACGACATCCAGTTCATCGCCGGGAAGGAATCGACCCAGGAGGAGTTCTTCCACACCTTCAACGCGCTGCACGGCCAGGATAAGCAGATTGTGATGAGCTCGGACCGCCCACCCAAGGCGATGGTCACCCTCGAAGAGCGGCTGCGATCGCGCTTCGAGTGGGGCCTGACCGCGGATATCCAGCCGCCGGACTTGGAAACGCGCATCGCCATCCTGCGCTCGAAGGCCGAGCGCGCCGGCCGCGAGGTGCCCAACGAGATCCTCGAAACGATCGCCCGCCAGGTACAATCCAACATCCGCGAGCTGGAAGGCTCTCTGACCCGCGTGCTGGCTTTCGCCGACCTGAGCGGCCTGCCGCTGACCCCGCAGTTGGTCAACAGCGCCCTGGCGGACCTGCTGCCGCAGCGCAGCCAGGTCGACCCGCAACAGATCGTCCAGGCCGTGGCGCAGGCGTTTGGGCTTCAGCCCAACCAGCTCCTCGGCCGTGACCGGACCCGCGAGGTCGCGCTGCCCCGCCAGATCGCCATGTATTTGCTACGCGAAGAGGCAAATGTATCATTGCCTCAGATCGGCGAGGCCCTGGGTGGGCGCGATCATACCACCGTAATCTACGCCTGTGAGAAGGTAGCCGATCTGATCGAGCGCGACGACCGCTTGCGCCGCCAGTTGATCCAGATCCGCGAACAGCTCTACGGCCGCAGCCGCCTGGCCGTATAAATTCGCCGAATCAGACGATTCATAAACCGAATTTGATGAATCAGACAAGCCCGTAGGACTTTCGTGTTCTCGTGAGGGTAAGAGCCCATCCCATTGCTGTGCTTGCGTTCGATAAAAGCGCAATGAAACCCTCAGGGTCTTGTCTTGGGGACAGCAATTGTCCAATTAATTTGTAAATTTTGTCGTAAAGAATCAGGCAATTTCGCATAACCTATTGAATTGTGGAAAAGAAGTGGTTATAATACGGTTATGCGCTGTCTTCATCGCCTGCTGACAACAATGCTGATTCTGGGGGTGCTCATAGCGGGGCCAAGCCCCACCCACGCGCAGAATGAAACCAGCCGGTATTTCCAGGAGACGGGCCACACCGTTTCCGGAGATTTCCTGGGGTATTACGATAGCGCAAAAGATCCGCTTCTCCTGTTCGGATTTCCCATCACAGACGCGTTCGAAGATCCTCTCTCCGGGCTCACCGTTCAATTTTTCCAGCGGGCGCGATTTGAGCTACACATCGATGCGGATGACAACCAGCGCGTCCAGCTCAGCCCGCTGGGCGTTCTGCTCTACCTGCCCGGGCCGGAAGTTCAGTTCCCCACCGATACCCCCGCCTGCCGCTTTTATTCCTTGAATAACCAGGGGCATTACGTCTGTTATGCCTTCCTGGACTTTTTCAACGCCAATGGGGGCCTGGAACGCTTTGGTTATCCCCTCTCCAATATCGAAAAGCAGGATGACCTCTACGTTCAGTATTTCGAGCGCGCACGGTTCGAATGGCACCCTGAGCTGCCCACAAATCACCGCGTGACCCTGGCGGACCTGGGCCGGGCTTATTTCGACCAGCGTGGTTATGACTCGGATCTTCTTACCCCCCGCGTAAACAACGCTTACCCGCTGCTGAACGGGCTCAAAGTGCGGGCATTCGTCGCCAAAGCCGTGATCGCCCCCCTTTCGAGCCAGACTCTCTTCGTGATCGTCCAGGACCAGTATCTCCGCCCGGTGGCCCAGGCCAATGTAGCAGTGACCGTGCGCTACCCCGGCGGAGGCCAGGATCGCTTCCACTTTCCATTGACCAATGCCGCAGGCATCAGCATGCATGATTTCCCGGTGGGCAATCTGGAATTCGACCAGATCGTCCAGGTCGCCGTGGAAGTGGTCAAGGGTACCCAGCAGCAGAAGGCCGGCTCCTGGTTCCGCATCTGGTGGTAAAGGGAATTACAAATTGATCCTTTACGGAACAGACCCTGAGGGTTTTCGAAACCCTCAGGGTCTGTTCCGTATGGACTACCGGCCGGTGAGCTGGGACAGGAGCTTCTGGTATTCCCCGATGTTGGGCGGATTCAGGGTCAGGATGGTCTGAATCACCTTGACCGCCCCGGCGCGATCGCCAGCCCCGAGGAGCAGGTCGCCGACCCGGTCCAGCTCGCCAACGGCATCCCTGTTCCGACCGACCAGGCGGTAGAGATCCGCCAGGCGCCTGTGCAGTTCCACGCGGTCTGGCCGCTCCTGGATCAGCCCTTCGAGGAACGCAATGCTCTGCTCGCGGTGGCCTGTGCTGTCCAGGTAGGTCAGGTAGCTTTCCAACTCGCTGATGGCCGCCGCGGCCTGGTCCAGGCGGAAATTCAGGTCGATCAGGAAGGCGCGGGCTTTATCATCCTCAGGCTGCAGGGTGCGGATCTGCTCGAACACGCGCAAAGCCTGGCGCAGATCCAGCCGCTGCAGGTCGATGTCGCCCATCTTATACAGGAGCTGGACGCTCCAGGCGCGGATCGAGGTGGATTGCTGGGAGAGGCGCATCGCGGTCATGTACGTCTTGCGGGCCATATCCAGTTCAGCCAGGCGGTAGTACAGGTCGGCCAGCTCCATGTATTCGCGGATGGCCTCGTCTACCTGTCCACGCGAGACCAGCAGATCGATCAGCCGTCCGCGGGCGGCCAGGTCCATGGGAGCAAGCTGGATCACCCGGTGGAGGAGGTTGGCCGCCTGGTTCACCTCGCCCCGTGAATTGTAGACCTGCGAAACCACAGTGAATTTATCGATCGCATCCTGAACCCGGTCGGCTTTGAGCAGTAGTTCGCCGATCTGGACGTGGAGCGGAAGATAGGTCGGCGCGTACTGCAAAGCGTGGTAGGCCTCTTCGACTGCCGTGCGCAGCAAGCCCTGGTTCGACAACTGGCGTACCGCGGCGATGGCCTCGATGACCTGGCTACTGCTGGCCTGGAGGAGCATTTCCGCCAGGGGCAGGGGCGGCCCTCCAGCCGTCTGGTTAGGGAGCTGCTGGCGGGCGCGGATCAGGTACGCGCGCCAGCCAGAGCGCAGGATTTGGGTGGAAATGTTGTCGCACAACTCAGCCGCTTTCTTCTCGTCGGCCTCGCGGGTCTGGGTCTCGATCAACGGCTCGTACAACTGGCGCAGCTCGTCGGCCTGTTCGGCGGGGACAGTCTCGGCATCGGCGACCTTGAGCGCCTCCAGGTACTGCACCGCCGCCTCGAGGACGCGACCCTGTTTGCGCAAGATCTGCCCGATGAGCAGGTGAGCGGCGAGAGCGAAATTGGGATGCGACAGGCCAAGCTGGAGATTGCGCAGGGCATCTTCCCGCTTATCTTGAGCGGCGCGCAGCATCCCCAGGTCGAAGTAGGCCGCGGGATCGTTCAATCCGGCTTCGATCGCGTGCTCCAGCTCTTCAGCCGCCTGCCGATCCTGCCCCTGGGTCTGGGTGTCGATTGCCTGGCCCAGATGAAGCATGATTCGGGTTCGCTCTGCGTTCTCGAACGACATCCCGCCGGTGCCGCGGGTGATATTGCCCAGCCCGCGGCGCGGGATCTGCCCTTCCTGGCTCTCCTCCCCCTGCTCGAAAAGAACCCCTGCCAGCTTGATCAGAGCCTTCTGACGCGCTTCCTGGATCGGATCCAGATCGCTTTCCTTGCCGGCTGGCAATCCCGCTGGCTGTCCACCGCTTTCCAGTTGGCGGACCTGGGCCATTCGCATCGGTCCCGTTCCGCCGCGCGGGCGGGGGGGCCTGGGCAGCATCTGATTGTTTTTGAGAGCAGTCATCGCCTGCTGGGCTTCTGGGCTGTCGGGCTGGATCTGCAATGCGTGCGCCGCGGCCTGAGCAGCTTTCACACCATCGCCGCTGCGCTGGACCAGGCTGGCGACCGCCAGAAAAGCGCTGACCGCTTCTGGCTTGCGGCCCAATCGCTCATAGACAACCCCCATTTTCGAGTAGGCCCCGATGTGATCCGGGTTGAACCGGGTGACCCGAACCCAATTCTCGATCGCCCGCTCCATATCGTTCTTCTTCATGTACAGGTCAGCGGCGCGCAAAGCGGCCTGGATGGCATCGTTCAGGCGGCCCAACCGCTCGCAAATCTGGGCGACTTTTTCGACAGGCAGGGGATCTTCTGGAACAACGACCGAGGCGCGCTGGTAACAGACGAGCGCTTCCTCGTACTGCTCGGATTCCAGCAGAGCCAGACCCAGGCTGGTGAGCGCCTTGGGGTGGTCCGGAAATTCTTCCAGGGCCTGGCGGTAGAATGCAGCCGCGCGGTCCCAGAGCTGGTCCCAGGCAGCGGAATGGCCCTGGTTCATGGCTTGTTGGAATAGATCCTGGCGTCCCGTCATTGTTGGCCTCGTCGCGATCAATCAAGAAATACCGGCTGGAAGGGGTTTTAACTCACCCCAGTTATATCCGAAACGGGCTTCTGTGGAAAGGGGAATGGATAGCGGATAGGCCGATTCCATCACCTCGCGCACGACCCGCACGGTGCGCTCCAGTTCAGCCTCGTTACATTCGATGACGAGCTCATCATGCACCTGGAGCAGCATCTGACCGGTGAGGCCCTCGGCAGCAAGCGCCTCCGGCACGCGGATCATGGCGATCTTCATGATGTCCGCCGCCGTGCCCTGGACCGGCGCGTTGATCGCCTCGCGTTCTTCGCGCGCGCGGAGGTTGGCGTTGGTCTGATTTTTCAGACCGGGGAAATAGCGCCGGCGTCCCAGCATGGTTTCCACGTATCCCTGCTGGGCCGCCTGGCGGCGGATGCCATCCAGGAAACGCTTGACCCCCGGGAACTGCTGGAAATACGCCTTGGAGAAATTCTCCGATTCGCCCAGCGTCTGGCCGGTCTGGCGGCTCAAGCCAAACGCGCTGATCCCATAGATCAGGCCAAAGTTGATGCTCTTCGCCGACCGGCGCTGCTCTCTGGTCACCCGGTCGAGCGGCACGCCGTAAATGGCGGCCGCGGTCGCGGCGTGGATGTCTTGCCCGGCCCGGAACGCGGCCAGCATTCCCTCGTCCCCCGACATGACCGCCACCAGGCGCAGCTCGATCTGGGAATAGTCCACCGAAAGGAGGACCTTCCCCAGCCCGGCGATGAACCCGTTGCGCACCCGGCGGCCCAACTCGGTCCGGGTGGGGATGTTCTGCAGGTTCGGCTCCGAGGAGGCCAATCGGCCGGTCACCGATCCGGTCTGGCTGTAAGAGGTGTGGATGCGACCGGTGGCGGGGTTGATCTGCGCCGGCAGCGCGTCCACGTAGGTGGACTTCAGCTTGGACAGTTCGCGGTATTCCAGGATCGAATCGACCACGCTGTGCTGCCCGCGCAGCTCGTCGAGGATGTCGGCTGAGGTGGAAAAGTGGCCGCTGGCGGTGCGCTTGCGCCGGTCGGGCGGCTCCAGGCGGAGGCGCTCGAACAGGATCGTCGAAAGCTGCTGGGGCGAGTTCAGGTTAAACGACGTCCCGACCGCTTCGTAGATGTTCAGCTCGATCTGCGCCAGCCGCTGGCGCAGATCCTCGCTCATCTGGCGGAAGTAATCGACGTCGACCGCGATCCCGGCCAGCTCCATATCGGCCAGCACGGGGACCAGCGGCATTTCGATCTCATTGAGCAGGCGCTCGCAGTTGCCCGACTTTATATCGGGAATGAGTGCCTCCATCAGGCGCAGGGTCGTCTCGGCGTCGGCGGCGGCGTAGCTGGCGGCTGCTTCAATTGGCACCTCGGACATATTGAGCTGGTTCTTGCCTTTGCCGATTAGCTCCTCGATGTGGGTCATCTCCGCTTCCAGGCGGATCCAGGCCAGGTTCTTCAGGCCCAGATTGCGCGAGGCAGGGTTGATCAACCACTCGGCGATCATCGTGTCGAAGGTAAGCGGAGCCACGTTCAGCCCCAGCCGTTTGAGGACGAGCAGATCGTACTTGACGTTGTGCCCGATCTTGGCGATGTGCGGATCGGTCAGCGGCCCGGCCAGGACGCCCAGCGCCTGGTCGAGGGGAAGCTGCTCTCCCGACCCGTCCTGGTGCCCGACAGGAATATAGTACCCCTTCCCGGGCGCGACAGCGAGCGAGACCCCCACCAGGTCGGCGCGGATCGGGTCGGTGGAGGTGGTCTCGGTATCGAAAGAGATCCGGCTGGCGAACCGCAGGGTTTTCGCCAGCGCGTCCAGCCTGGCAGGCGTATCCACCACCTCAACTTCGATTGTGGTAGGGCGCGGGGCGGGCTCGCCAATCACGCGGATTTCCTCCCCAAATAAGGACAATTGCTGGGTAGCCGGCTTGACAACCGGCGCCTGGACGGGCTTGATCATCGCCGTGAAGCGGGCAACCAGGGAGCGGAACTCCAGCTCGCGGAAGAGCGCCTCGATTGCCTGTGGATCGTACTGCCCCGTGCGCGCTTTCTCCAGGTCCAGGGTGACCGGTACGTCGGTGATGATCCGCGCCAGCTTCTGGCTGAGATAGGCGTTATCCCGCCCGGTTTCCAGGCGGGTTCTGACCCGGTTGGGCAGGTCTTCCAGGTGGGCGTAGATCTCCTCCAGGGTGGGGTAATCTTTCAGCAGGGCAATGGCGGTTTTCTCGCCGATCCCCGCGACGCCGGGGATATTATCCGAAACGTCCCCGACCAGGGCTTTGTAATCCACCACCTGCTCGGGCCAGACACCCAGGTATTCGAGGACGTCTTCGCGCAGGTAATCTTTCGCATCGGAGAGCTTGGCACCAGCCAGGTTAACGACGACCCGGTCGTTGACCAGTTGAAGCAGGTCGCGGTCGCCGGTAATGATCTTGGACCCCAGACCGCTCGTGGACGCCTGGCGGGCGACGCTCCCCAGCACATCATCCGCCTCATAGCTCTCGACTTCCAGGCGCGGGATGCTGAACGCGTCGACTAACTGACGGATGCGCTTCATCTGGTTGCGCAGATCTTCGGGCATCTTGGTCCGTGTGGCCTTGTAATCGGGATACATGTCGTCGCGGAAGGTTTTACCTGTGTCGAAGGCGACCGCCAGGTAATCGGGGTGATCCTGTTCCAGGATCCTGAGCAGCACTGAGGCAAAGCCGTAGACCCCGGCGATGGATTCGCCGCTCGAGGTCTGCCAGCGGTCGCTGCCGGATGTACCGGCAGTCAGGGCAAAATAAGTCCGGTAGGCCAGTCCGTGGCCATCAATCAAATAAAGGGTTGGAGGCATAAAACCTGCCTTATTATTTCAGTTGAAGAATTATATGCCAGAAATGCGCGTGATCCAGCTTACAAAGAACCATCAACCCCAGGGTGTCAGTCAGCGCGCAGCTTCTCGCGGGACTGGGTAATAAATTCGCGCACCAACTGGGGGGACGCGGTCTGCACACCGCTCAAAATCAGATACCCCGGCGCCCAGAACTGGGTGGTAGAGGTGCTTTCTGCCTGTAGCGGGGGGAAGGCTTCGAAGAGACGCCGCGAAGTCTGCAGGCGAACGATTTTTGCCGCGCTGTCCGGGGTGGTGCCGCGGGGCAGCTTGAGGCTCCACTGCAGGAAATTTGGCCGCACCGAGAGGCCTTCCAGCTTCCAACCGAAATCCTGGCAGAATTTCGGCAGGCTTTCGCTGAGCTGGCGGGCGACTTCTCCGGTCAGGTAATGAGTGGGCAGGCGCGGTACGAGGATGAAAGTATAAGCCTGCTCCTCGAGTTCAGGGGGCTCAGCGATCCATTCGTATCCAGCAACCGGGACTGGCGGCTGGGAGATCGGCTCTTCCTCTTCTTTCGGATCGGCGGCGTCCCTCGCCGGGAACAAATCTTCTCGCGCCAGGGCATCTGTGGGTTGACCGCTGGCTTCGTTCACCCACGAGCCGGCCGAAACCCCGGCGCCCGCTTCATTCGCGGGCGGGGCAGCATCCAAGGCGCGCCGCGGAAATCCTTCCGGATCAGGCGGAGGGACGTCTTCCAGAAGAGGCGGCAGGTTCAGCGGCAGCGGCTCGACGCCTTCCTCCCAACCGTGGTTCAGGTCGTAAATTTCTCCGGCGTCCTCCGGCGCAGTCTCTTTGGCCTGAGCTTCCCCAAATCCCGCCGCGGTCAGGTCTTCGGCAGGCGTGGTAGGCGGCGCCTCCGGTGGCGGCGGTTCCACCAACAATGCGCGGGACAGTTTTGCCGCCTGCCCACGGATCTTGCTGAAAGGAGTCATGGCTTCATAAAGCAGAGCCAGTGTCAGATCCCCGGCCAGGCAGGTCGCAAAGAGCATATACTGTCTGCCCGGGGTGCCCAGGCGCACGAACCGCGCCAGGTCGTTCCCGCTGTGAGAGTCCCAGCCGTGGGTCAGGCAGTCCAGTAGCTCGTCGGCGCTGCTATTGACCAGGCTTCCGGTATATGCCCAGGCCTGTCCGGAGCGGGTAAGCAGAGCCGCCAGCGCCGACGTCCCAGAAACATTGCGTTCGAGGCTCTCCTCGACGCTGTTCGGGTCGAGCAGCCAGGCGGGAGCCGCAGTCTTCACCCGCGGCGCATACTCTGGGACGGCCAGCGCCTGAGCCGCCTGGGCTTCCTCGGGAGCGGCAGCCGCGGATCGCGGCAGCAGCTTCTCGATGGTTTCGATCAGATCTGGCAGATAAAACGGCTTGTTCAGAAATGCCTGGATCGGCAGCCCTGCCAGGGAATCGCGGTCTTTTACATTCTCTGGAGGGATTACCACCAGGGGCCGGCCGGGCATCAGGTCCGAAATTTCACGCACCAGCAGTGGGAAGGGGACTCCATCTACATCGATGTCTGAATCCAGGATAGCCAGATCGTAAGGATTGGCCTGGCCGCGTTCGAGCGCCTCCGATCGGCTGGCAGCCACATCCACCTGGTAAGGGCCGACTTCTTCCAGGCTCTGGCGGATCAGTTCTCCAAACGCAGGGTGAGGGGTGGCTACAATGATCTTTGAAGCCATAAGAAGAGTCTATCACGGGGTGTGTTTTCGGGCAAGTTTCGGGGATGTCCCTAATTGCGCCGCCCTGGGCTGCGTGGTAAACTACACCTAGTGGAGTGATTTTATTCACTTTATGATGGGGAGGAGATCAGATTTTCGATGAACACCTTGGAAAAACCAGAGGAGGAAAAAATCGATGGACCTGCCCAATCCGGAGCTATCCAGAGAGATGATGCTGGACATCTTCTGGACGATGCTGATTTCGCGCCGCACCGACGAGCGCGCCTGGGTGCTCCACCGCCAGGGAAAGATCGCCTTTCACGTCTCCGCGATCGGCCACGAGGCAATCCAGGTGGGCGCGGGCTTCGCCCTGCAACGCGGGCGCGACTTCGTCGCCCCTTACTACCGCGATCTGGCGTTGATGTTCGCCCTGGGGATGACGCCGCTGGAATTTGTCCTGGGGTTGATGGGCAAGCGGGACGAGCCAACCTCCGGTGGAAGGCAGATGCCCAGCCACTGGAGCTTCCGCCGGGCCAATGTGATCAGCCATTCCGCGCCGGTTGCCACCCAGACCTCGCACGCCGCCGGCCTGGGCCTGGCAATCAAGCTAAAAAAGGACGACCGGGTGGTCCTCACCACCGTCGGCGAGGGATCGACTGCCCAGGGGGAGTGGTATGAGGGGGTCAATTGGGCAGCGATCCACCAGCTCCCGGTGGTTTTCCTGATCGAGAACAACCGCTACGCAATCTCTTCGCCGCAGGAGCGCGAGATGGCGGTGAAAAGCGTCGCCGAAAAAGCCTGCGGGCTGGGCCTGCCCGGGGTGAGCGTGGATGGGACCGACGTCTTCTCCGTTTACCGGGTGGTCAAGGAAGCCGTAGACCGCGCGCGCCGCGGCGGGGGGCCAACCGTGATCGAAGCGCTGGCCTACCGGATTACCCCGCATTCCTCCGACGACGATGACCGCTCGTACCGCACACGAGAAGAGGTCGAGGAGCACAAAAAGAAAGATCCGCTGCTGATCGCGCGCACGTATCTGGAAACCCGGGGGATTCTCTCGGCTGACGCTTACCGCGAGCTGGAGGACCGGGCTCGCAAAATGGTCGAGGAGGCGATCCGCCAGGCTGGAGAGGCCCCATATCCCGATCCGGAGGAGGGGCTCTACCCCGTTTACGCTGAGCAGATCCGCGAGGTGGGCCATGCCTGAGATGACCCTGGTCGAGGCCATTCGCAGCGCGATGGATGACGAGCTTGAGCGGGACGAAAACGTGTTTGTCATGGGAGAAGACGTGGGCAAGCGCGGCGGCGTTTTCCGGGCCACCCAGGGCTTGCTGGACCGCTACGGCCCCGAGCGGGTGATCGACACACCCCTGGGCGAGATTTCGATTGCCGGGGTAGGCATTGGCGCCGCCCTCTACGGGATGCGCCCAATCTGCGAGATCCAGTTCGCCGATTTTATCCACCCGGCGATCAATCAGATCGTCAACGAGGCCGCCAAGATGTGTTACCGCTCCAACGGCCAGTGGACGGTGCCGCTGGTAATCCGTGCCCCCTACGGAGGTGGAGTGGGCGGCGGCTTGTACCACTCGCAGAGCGTCGAGTCGCTGTTTACACACCATCCCGGCCTGAAAGTGGTCATCCCTTCCAATCCGTACGACGCCAAGGGCCTGCTGAAAACCGCCGTGCGGGATAATAACCCGGTGATCTTTTTCGAGCCCAAGAAAGGCTACCGCCTGATCAAGGGAGAAGTGCCCGACCAGGAATACACAGTGCCGATTGGGCCGGCGAAGGTGACCCGCAGCGGGCGCGACCTGACCGTGTTCGCCTACGGGATCATGCACTATTACGCCCTGCAGGCCGCCGAGCAGGTAGCCGCCGATGGCATCGAGGTCGAGGTCGTCGATCTGCGCACCCTCTACCCGGTCGACCAGGAGACGATCCTGGCCTCGGTGCGCAAGACGAGCAAGGCCTTGATCGTCTACGAGGATAATCTCACCGGCGGTTACGGCGCCGAGATCTCCGCCGTCATCGCTGAGCACGCCTTTACCGACCTGGACGCCCCTGTGCGCCGGCTGGCTGGGCCAGAAGTCCCCGCGGTTCCCTACAGCCACCCCCTCCAGGATTGGTTCATGCTCAACCCGGACAAGATTGCGGCAGCCATCCGCGACCTGGCGGCATACTAGAAAAGCTTTCACCACAGAGCACACGGAGGAAAAAAGAGAGGGCAGAGAGCTAAGCATGGAGAATAGTAAATAGCAGTATAAAACAATCAATGGCAGCTTAAAAGCTGAGTAACCAGTTGCCTATGCAACCAAGAAACCATTCGACGAAGTAACCGTACTCTGCTCTCTGCTCTCGTTTTGTTTGTGAGGGTATTCAAACATGCCAATTAAAGTGATCATGCCCCAATTGGGCGAATCGGTGGTCGAGGGAACGGTGACGCGCTGGCTGCACCAGGAAGGCGAGCTGATCCATGAATTCGAAACTTTGCTGGAGATCAACACGGATAAAGTGGATACTGAAATCCCCAGCCCGGGGAACGGCACCCTGCTGAAGATCCTGGTCCCCGAAGGGGAAACGGTCCGCGCCGGCACGGTGATCGCCTGGATCGGCCAGCATGGGGAGAATATCCCTGGCCGCGACTCCGACCTGGGCTTCATCTCCCCGATCGTCGCCCGCCTGGCGCGGGAGAAGAACGTCGAATTGAGCCAGGTCATAGGCACCGGCAGCGGGGGACGGATCACCAAAAAAGACATACTGGATTACCTGGAAGCAGCCGCGAAGGGAAATGGCGGGGAAATGGAACCCGCGCCGGCTCAGCAGGCCGGCCGGGAGCAAGCCCCGGTCGAGCAGGTCGAGAATGAGGTCCAGGAAGCCTGGGAAACGCCGGTCGAGGGCGACCTGTTTAAGCCCACCGAGCTAATCTTCGGCAGGCCCTCCCCGGCGAAAGCGGGGGAAAAGGCTCCTTCTGGAGAAGAGAAAAAAGACGTTCCCCTGGCCGGGCCTGCCCAGGAGCAGGTCGTCCCGCTCAGCGCAGTGCGCCGGGCGATCGCCGGGCACATGGTCCGATCGGTACAGACCTCGCCTCATGTAACCACGGTGATGGAAGCTGACCTGAGCCAGGTCGTGGCCCACCGCGCGGCTCACGAAGAGGCTTATGCCCGGCGAGGTGTCCGCCTGACCTACACGCCGTATTTTATTGCCGCGGCGGTTGAGGCGCTGAAGGCATATCCCATCGTCAACTCTTCCTGGAGCGAGGCGGGTATCCAGGTCCACCCAACCATCCACATCGGAATGGCGACCTCCCTGGGCGAGGAAGGGCTGATCGTCCCGGTGATCAAGGGGGCAGACAACCTTTCCCTGAGCGGCCTGGCGCGGGCGGTCAACGACCTGGCGGAGCGGGCGCGGTCCCACCGTCTCGCTCCGGACGAGGTGCAGGACGGGACGTTTACCATCACCAACCACGGCGTATCCGGCTCGCTGTTCGCCACGCCGATCATCAACCAGCCGCAGTGCGCGATCCTGGGGATCGGGGCGATCCAGAAGCGAGTGGTGGTCATCCAGGATGCGATCGCGATCCGCCCGATGGCCTACCTCTCGCTGGCCTTCGATCACCGCATCCTGGACGGCGCTTCCGCCGATATCTTCCTGGCGAAAGTGGTGGAAATATTACAAAATTGGCAGGAAGGCTGATTATCCCACCTTCAGCGCATACTCACTCAGCAGATCCTCGATCGCGCGCTGATCTTCTTCCGATAAGGTCACATCCCCGGCGCCTACGGTTTCCTCGATCTGTTCCGGGCGGCGGGCGCCGACGATGGCCGAGGTGACCTCGGGCCGGCGCAGCACCCAGGCGATGGCGAGCTGCGATACGGTAAGGCGATTCCTCAAGGCGATTTCCTTCAGCCGCTCGACGAGCTGAATATTGTTAGATAACCACGGCTCCTGAAAGCGCGGGTCCCTGCGCCGGTGATCGTCCTCTGGCAGGCCGGCCACCCATTCCGGGGTCACCTTGCCGGTCAGCAGGCCTTTCTGCATTGGGCTGTACACCACCACGCCGATCTGGGAAGCCGCGCAGTACTTGAGCAACTCGTTCTCCGCGTCACGGTTGAGCATGCTGTACGGCGGCTGCAGCGAGGCGATCGGGTGGATCCCACGCAGGTGGTCCATCTGAGCCACGTTAAAATTGGACACCCCGGCGTAACGAATTTTCCCTTCTTCAACCAGCTCAGAAATAGCTTCCCAGCTCTCTTCAAGCTCGTTCTCCGGGTCGGGCCGATGGATCTGGTACAGGTCGATCACCTCGACCTCCAGCCGGCGCAGCGAGTCCTCGCACTCCTTGCGCACGCTTTCGCGCGTCAGGCGGCCGTAGATCCTGCCATCAGCGTCCCACACCCGCCCGCATTTGGTGGCAATGATCGGACGTTTACCGATCTTTTTCAGCGCCCTGCCAGCCACCTCTTCCGCGTGCCCGAAACCGTAGACCGCGGCGGTATCGATCCAGTTGATCCCCGCATCGAGCGCCTTTTCAATGGTGGCTATCGAGTCAGCGTCGTCCTGGCTGCCCCAGGAGAACTGCCAGTTGCCCCCGCCGTGCGCCCAGGTTCCCAGGCCAATCGTGGAAAGCTCCAGATTCGTCCAGCCCAATTTGCGATACTGCATCAGGTAATTCCTCCATAAAACAGTGATGATTAATTGTAGCTGATTCTCAATGTGGGGGGTTGCGAGCACACCATTGAAGTATCAAAAGGGAACACCCCCTCCTGCCCGCTGGCGCGCCAAAATCCACAAAGCAGGATTTGGGGGAGGGAAAGATACTGTCCTTCACTGCTTTTCACTGCATTTGGCTGCCCTTCACTGTTCTCCCTGTCTTCCGTTCCATAGTACAATAAATGGGCCCCCGGAGGGGCGATCATTCTTCTTGAAAACATCATGAGTGAGGAATAACGTGACCGAAAACCAGCAGTATGATGTGATTGTCGTTGGCGCGGGGCCTGGTGGGTACGTCTGCGCCATCCGGGCAGCCCAGTTGGGGCTCAAAACAGCGATTGTGGACCGGCAGTGGTTGGGCGGCGTCTGCCTGAACGTGGGCTGCATTCCTTCCAAGGCGCTGCTCCGCAACGCCGAGCTGGCCCACACCCTGCGCGAGCGTGGGAAAGAATTCGGTTTTTCCTTTGATAACCTCGTCCTGGATTACAGCGCAGCGGTCAAACGCAGCCGGCAGGTCTCAGAGCGGCTGGTCCGCGGCGTCGGCTTCTTGATGAAGAAAAACAAGATTGACGTGCACATGGGCACAGCCCGCCTGGCCGGCAAGAACACCCTCCAGGTCACCGGGGCGGACCAGAAAACGGTGGAGCTCCAGGCCAAGAATATTGTCCTGGCCACCGGCGCCTATGCGGCCTCCATCCCGGGCGTCAAGATCGATGGGAAAAAGGTGGTCAGCTATCTCGAGGCGATCCTCCAGACGGACCTCCCCAAATCGGTGGTGATTATCGGCGCTGGTGCGATTGGCTGTGAGTTCGCCACAGTCTGGAATGGCTACGGCATGGATGTGACCATCGTCGAAATGCTGCCGCGCATCCTGCCGATAGAGGATGAGGAGGTCAGCGGCGAGCTGACCAAAGCCTTCAATAAGCGCGGGATGAAAACAATGGCCGGGACCCGCGTGCTGTCGGTCCAGACCACGGACAAAGGAGTCACAGTGAAGGTGGCCGGCCCGGACGGCGTAGAAAAGACGCTCGAAGCCGACCAGGCCCTGATGGCAATCGGTTTCAAACCCAACAGCGCCAATTTGGGTCTCGAAGATGCCGGAGTCAGGCTCTCCCAGCGCGGCTTTATCGAGATCGATCAACGCATGGCGACCAACGTGCCTGGCATCTGGGCAATCGGCGACGTGACCGGCCAACTGCTCCTCGCCCACGTCGCTTCCGCTCAGGGGATCATCTGCGCCGAAAACATCGCCGGCGCCGAAACGGTCACCCTGGATTACGTCATGATGCCCCGGGCTACCTACTGCCAACCCCAGGTGGCGTCCTTCGGGCTGACCGAAGCCCAGGCGAAGGAAAAGGGCTACGATGTCAAAGTCGGTCGCTTCCCCTTCCAAGCCAACGGCAAAGCCCTGGGATTGGGAGATTACACCGGTTTTGTCAAGCTGATCACCGACGCGAAGTACGGCGAAATCCTCGGAGCGCACATGATCGGCCCCGAAGTATCGGAGTTACTCCCCGAGCTGACCCTCGCCCAGGAGATGGAGCTGACCCCGAACGAGATCGCCCGCAACGTGCACGCTCACCCCACCCTCAGTGAAGCCCTGATGGAAGCGGCTCACGACGCCGAAGGTCACAGTATCAATATTTAGATCCAGGACACGGATTGGACGGAGAACAAAGAGAATCGAGAACCGTGAAAATCCACCGGCTGCGGGAGGGACGTTCCAAACCGCACATGGGGAAGTTCCGCAGGATGGTGGAACAATCCCCGGATGTCCTCTTCCGGTTTGTATTTCAACCCGAGCGCAGGTATGAATACGTGAGCCCTTCCGTCGAAGGGCTGCTCGGCTATCTCCCCGAGGATTTTTACCAGCATCCTGGCAAAGTTCTTCAGATTGCCCATCTCGATGACCGTCCGATCCTCGAAAACCTGCTGCTGGGCAAGCCTGTACCCCCTTATTTCCAGATGCGCTGGATCCATAAAGATGGCCGGGTCATCCTCACCGAGCAGCACGTCCATATGGAATACGACGCAGAAGGGAACTTTCTGGCCGTGGAAGGCGTTGTCCGCGATATCAGTGACCGTTTCTCGATCGAGGATACGCTTACCAAGCTGATATATTCCAGCCCCGTCTCGATCGCCATCGGGTCCCTGGTGGATGGGCGTTTCCTGGTGGTCAACGATGGGTTTGTTTCTCTGCTTGGCTACGAGCGAGAAGAGGTGCTCAGCCGGTCCCCCCTGGAGATTAACCTGTGGGCTCAGCCGGAGCATCGCGAGCAGCTCATTCAGTCCTTGCAAGAGGGAAAGGAAATCAGGAACCAGGAAGTTTTGCTGCGCGCGAAGGATGGGCAACTGATTTTTGGGTTGGCTACTTTCACCATCGTCCAATATGGCGGCATTCCCTGCCTGCTCTCGATAGTGGTGGATATCCGCGAGCGCAAGCAGCAGATCACTGAATTGGAAGCGGTGGCCAGCTTGACCACCGCCTTACGCGACGCCCTGACCTACGATGAGATTTACCCGGTGATCCTGGACCAGTTCCAGGCGGCGCTCCACAGCGATGCTTCCGGAGTGGTGATCTTCGACGAGCGCATGCAGAATCTGGTGATGAAGCTGGCCCGTGGAGCGTGGGCTGGTTGGACGGGCCAGGAACTGCGCAATTTCACCTCGGTCGAGATTCTTCTCCAGCTCCGCGACCAGCCCTATCTTGATAACCTTATCCAGGAAAAAGCTGATGTGACCAACTACGGGGTGGTGATGGATTTCAAGGCGCTTGGCTGCATCCCCCTGATTGGAGAGAAACAGGTAATGGGCAACCTGTGGTTTGCTCGCCGAACTCCCGTCCGCCAGGAAGAGATGGACATCCTGCTGGAGATGGGCCAGACCGCCGCGAACGCCATTTACCGGGCCAGCCTCCACGAACAAACCGCCATCCATCTCCAGCGCATGACGGCGCTCCGCGCCATCGACCAGGCGATTTCCGCCAGCCTGGATCTGCACCTGACTCTGAACATCCTCATCACCCAGATTACCTCGCAGTTACACATCGATGCCGCGGGCGTGATGCTCTATGACCCGCACCTGCATACCCTGAAGACCTCCGTCTTTCGAGGAGTGAATTATCCCGAATTTACCGGTACCCGCCTGCGCCTGGGACAGAGCAGCGCCGGGCGGATCGCGGTGACTCGCGAGCTGGAATTTACCACCGATCCGGAGCTGCTGGATAAAGTCTTTCGGGATAAAATGCGCATGGCCGGGTTCGTGACCTACATCGGCATACCCTTGATCGCCAAGGGAAAAATCAAGGGGGTCCTGCAGTTGTTCCACAGCGAGAAAGTCGAGCAGAACCCGGATTTTATTGATTTCTTGAATGCACTGGGCACACAGGCTGCAATTGCGATCGAAACCGCCGAGTTGTTCGAGCAGCTTCAGCGGTCAAACGCTCGCTTGAGGCTGGCCTCAGAAGGCGCCATTGAAGCCCTCTCGCGGGTGATGGAGATTCACGACCACGAGCAGGCTGGCCATGCACGGGCGCTGGCTGGACTGACTCTGCGCCTGGCGGAACGGTTGGGCATTGACCGCGATGATCTGGTGCACATTCAGCGCGGCGTGCTCCTCCACGACATCGGCAAAATAGCGATTCCGGACGAGATCCTCTTCAAGCCCGGGCCGCTGTCCGAGGAGGAATGGGAGATCGTGCGCCGCCATCCGCTGGAAGCCCGCAAGATGCTGGAACAGATCGTGGACTTGCGCCCGGCGCTCGAAATTCCGGTGTACCATCACGAGAAATGGGATGGGAGCGGCTATCCGGCGGGATTGAAAGGGGACAGCATCCCGCTTTCCGCACGGATCTTTGCCGTAATTGACGTATGGGACGCGCTTTGTTCCGAGAGGCCCTTCCGGCGTGCCTGGTCCGAGGAACAGGCTCTGGTCTATCTCACCGACCAGGCAGGGAAACTTTTTGACCCGGCCGTGGTGAAGGCCTTTGTGAAAATTCAGCAAGAAAAACAGGAGAAATAGTCAGCGCGTCCCGGGCGATGGGGCGGCCATACGGATCACCGCGCGCACCCCTCCCGCCGGGCAGGGCCCGATCTCAAGGCTGGCGCCGACCGCGGCCAGCATGGCGCTGTGGAAACGGAGGCCGTTTCCCTCCTGCACCTTGGAATGCACAACAGGCGCAGGCACAGGCGAGTCCGCGGCGTTCCCCTGGGCGGGGCCACGGTCGCGTCGATCCTCGAAACCCGATTTCAACCCAACCCCGTTATCTTCGACCGCCAGCGCCAGGCCAGCCTGATGCGGCAGGCTGGCTAAAGAAATCAGCAGGTCCAGCCGGCGGTGGTCAGGCCCGCGAGCATGGCGGGCCGCGTTGCGCACCAGCTCGCGAGCGGCGAAGAACACCACCTCAGCCGCGAACAGCGGCATCCGGTTTGCGGCCTCCGCGGCGGCTGGCTCGAGCTGCCAGGCCACACCGTCAAAATCACGCTGGAAATCACTCGCCAGCAGGCTCTGCAGGGCGGGAACCAGCCCGCCCTGGGCCAGGCGAGCCGGAACCGAAGAAGGGATATCCCGCATGAGGTTTGAAATGCGCCGGTGAGCCCTGGAAAGGGTCTCCACCGCCTGGCGGATTTCCGGCGTCTGCTCCTGGCCGGAGAGGTAGAGGATCGCGGTATGCAGCTCGGGGAGCACTTCGTCGTGGAGGACGCGCCTCCCCTGGCCTTCTAAAACGCGCACCTGGGCGATCCGCTGGCGGAGAAGGTCCATGGCCAGGCGAGCCATCTCGACCCCGGCGAGCACATCCAGCAGGCGTTCCCCGCCGGCCTGGGCGATCTCGATCTCCTCTTCGGTGAAGGGGCTGCGGTCCCATTTCGGAGAGAGCAGGAGCGCTCCGCCGAAACGCCGGTCGTTCCACAAGGCGACCGCCCAGACGGTCTCGCCGGGAAAGAGGTCCTGGACGGCCAGGCAGCGCAGTACGGGATCCTGGAAGCGAGCCTCGAGCGCCGCAGCCGTGAGCAGGATGGCCTGATGAACCGTGCTGTCCGGGGGGTTGAAGACGAGTGGCGGCCCGGCGAGCGTGGCCAGTGCGCCGCCCGGGACCAGCCAGGCCGAGCGCACATCCAACACATCCCCGCAGAGGTTCTCAAACAGAGCCTGGGGCGTGGTCGCCCGCTCGCCTTCAGCGCCGGCGGTGGATCCCGGGTGGACGATCTGGTCGTAGAGGTCCTGGCTGGCGACGAACGGCCGCAGCCGGTTCATGAAATCCTCGCGCTCGGCAAAATTCCGCCAGCTAAAGAGCGCGTAAAAGAAGGTCATCAGCGCGGTGGAAAGCATCAGGCTGTACAACGGGCGAAGCTGGATGACAATCGCCCCGGCGGCCAGCGCCCCATACCCCGCGGCGAGGAGGACGGTGCTCCGCCAGTGACGGAAGAAACCGACCCGCGGCAGCGGCCGTCCGGTAAAGACCTCGTAAGCCACAATGGCCCGGCCCAGCACGGTGATCGCCAGGGCAACCAGGGATGCGACCGTCAGGTCCAGGATTTTGACCTGCGCGGCCGCCGCCGGCTGGCTCAACGAGAGCGACGGATCGGCCCGGACTGCCCAGAACGCCGTCCAGGCCAGCACGAAACCCGCCAGGAGGAGGAAGAGAGAGGCCACGACCAGCCAGGGGCGCGCCAGCTCGCGGGGGTCGTTTGGGAGTGAGCCTTCTCGCGCGGCAGCCTCACGGGGAGCCGAGCGGCGCAGGAACAGGTCGAGGGGCAGCAGATAGCAGGCCAGCGAGTAGATCAAATAGGCCAGGATCAAAAGGGGCACACCGGCGATTGAAGGGGTGGCGACGAAAAACCGCCCGGCGACAGAGGTGTAATCAGGCAGCGGGTTGGCGAAGATCAGCAGGAAGACGAGCGCCGCGAACAGCCCCAGGACGCCCAGCAGCCAGGGACGGTGGCGGTGCGGCTGGTCGAAACGGAACCCGGCATACCACAGCATGGCCCCATACCAGGCCAGCGGCGCGGTGAGCGCCGGGACCCAGCTCGCCGTCCACCAGAAATCCATCCCATACCCAACGATGTCCAACCCGCGGCCGAGGATAGCGGTGTGGCTGGTGAAAAAGAGCGCCGCCAGCAGCAGGCCCCACCCGGTCAGCCAAGTCCCCACCGAGCGGCGGTTCCCGTTCAACAGTATCATCAGCCCCAGCCAGAAGAGGGAGATGGTGTTGAAAAAGGAGACTGTCAGAATGTACCAGTCGAGGAGAGGAGAAAGGGACATGGGTTAAGCGAGAACCGAGAACAGTGAGAAATTACTATGTTGCTTCGTTGCCTGCTCGATTGGGCACATGGTCGACCTAGTGGCCAGGCACCCCATTCACTTAGCAACTATGTGCCTATAGGCGTCCAGCGGCCCAGGGAGTCGGTGGCGCAGGGGATGCCGTTTTCATCCCAGACGAGCAACTGACGGCGGTGGTAGATCAGCACAGCGCGGGTGCGGGCGACTTTCTCATCTGTCGTGGAATTGTCCAGGTTCCAGGCGGTGTAGATCTGGCCGTTGGTCCGGCTGACAGCGCGCGCGTCGCGGTAGCCCAGGCGGGCAGCGATCTGCTCGTTGGTCAGGCCCTGGGCGAGCAGGGCTACCACGGCTTGCTCGTTGGGCTCGAGCAGGACCAGGGGGTCGTTGGCGTCCTTATGGCGCACCTCCTGGACCCGCGATTCGATCTCTGGATCGATAAAGCTGCGCCCGGCAGCGGCATCGCGCAACAGCGGGAGGACGCTCTCGGGCAGCAAATAGTTGCTCTTGCGCACGTAGGCATAGTGGCTGAGGATCCCCGAACGGAGAAAATCGCGGTAGTACGCGTCGTCGTCCTGGATGGTGTAGAACACCACGGGCAGGCGCGGGTATTCGCGACGCAAACAAACCGCGGCCTGGATGCCGTTGAGCGCGCCCGCCAGGGCCACGTCCATCAGCACAGCCAGAAGGCCGCTGGATAGATCCAGGAAAAGGGCCAGCGCTTCCTCGCCGCTGGCACACTCCTCAACCACCCGGACCTGGCCTGTTTTCTCCAGCCCGGCCTTCATCGCCCGCCGCAGGGCAGCGTTATCTTCGACCAGGAGGACGTTGAGAGCTGTCATGATGCTCTAACCATATCAGCGGGAGGAGTCTTTGTCAAGCACGCGAGTACTACCTACCTTTCAAAGTCTTTCCCATTTCCTGTCACTATTTTTTCATAATGGATCGCTATACTGGTTCAAACAGTTCAACGGAGGCTTGTATGGCGATTCTGGGGCAAACATTTTACGACCTGGCCTATCGTTTCTCGCAGCCAGGGTGGGATGACGGCAGCATTCCTGACCCGGTGTTGGAACTGGGATCCAGGCCAGGCGGACGATTGCTGGACCTGGGCTGCGGCACGGGTACCCACGCGATTTACCTGGCGAAAAGGGGGTTTTCCGTGGTGGGGATCGATTTTTCGCCCCGGGCGATCGAGTTGGCGCGAAGCAAAGCCGGACAAACTCTGGAAAACCTGGCCTTTTTCGTCCATGATGTGACCGATTTGAGTTTTTTAGATGAATCCTTTGACGTCATTCTGGATGTCGGCTGCCTGCACAGTCTGGGTGCAGTTGCCAGACAACGGTGTGCTGGCGAGTTGGCTCGCCTGACCCATCCAGGGAGCCAATTTTTGATTTGGGGGATGATTCCCGGGCACTTTGGGATTGGCCTGACGGCAGAGACGATGAGCGAAGCCTTTGGCTCCTTTTTTCATCTGGCCCAGGTCTGGCCAAGCCATCTGCACAACCAGGCCTCGAACTGGTATCTGCTGGTCAGAACAGAAACGAGGGGTGAATTCCAACGATGAAAGATCCCTGCCTATTTCGGCAGGGATCTTTTCGATTTCTATTCAGGTTACCAGTCGCGGTGACCGCCGCCACCACCCCGGTTGCGGTCGTTGCCGCCCCGACCACCGCCGCGGCCAGTACCACCGCCGCCGCCCCGCCGGTCGCCATAACCACCACCGCCGCCAAACCCACCCCGGCCGCCGCCTCCACTGCCTTCGGTGCGCGGGCGGGCTTCGTTCACGGTCAGGGACCGGCCGCGCAGCTCTTTGCCATTCATTCCCTGGATGGCGGCCTGGCCCTCGGCCTGGTTGGGCATTTCCACGAACGCGAAACCGCGGGATTCGCCGGTGAACTTATCCTTGATAATCGCGACCGACGCCACTGTACCGTACGCCGCGAATGCCTGCCGGATTTCGTCCTCGCCCGCCTGGAACGACAGATTGCCTACGTAGATATTCATTTGATCCTCTCTTCAGAATAACACAGACCCGACTCGATTTCCCCCATCCGACGAAACGGCGACCATCCCCGGCGTACGGCAGGCATGGAACCAACACAAACTTTCGACTATTTCAATCGTTCAAAGGGTGATCGATCCGTTTTTAAATCCCCCTCCACAGAGGGAGATACTCAACACCATTATTATACACGTTTCCGCGAAGCGCGTAAATAAGAAATGAGAACGGTGTTTGTCCCAAGATTGGTAGGCGAATTGGGAAAAATCGGCCAGGCAGTTTTTCTCCATGAAAGAGGATGGTGGGCTAAGCCACACCCACTCCAGCCACCATCAAGCCGCTGGTCATTCCCGGCCAGGTCTTGTAGCCC
>DATKLX010000244.1:0-3916 GCA_035542155.1 Anaerolineaceae bacterium | reverse complement strand
ATGCTCAAACAGGTCCATTTCTTCACGATTCTATCATAACCCCAATTTGACGAAAACCGTGAAATACCTACAATGAGATTGAGGATCCGATCCCCTTGGGTGAGGATCGAGAGAACAGGGAAGTACATGCCACACCGCCTGGAAACAAAACGACTGATCCTACGCCAATTTATAAAGGAGGATATCGTCGCAGCTTATCCGGTGCTGGAGGGACACCCGGACGTATGGAAATTTGATCCTGGCTACCAGCGCAGCACGGAAGAGCGCGAGGCATTAATCCAGAAATACATCCTCACCAACTCCGATGACGGCTGCGGCATGATGGCGGTATAAACTGGCCGACATGGGCGAATTGATCGGTACCGATGGGCTGCAGTTGTACGTGCTTCCGCGTTACCCGCTGGCCACACCTGAAGTAGAATTGTTCTACAAGCTTGGCCGGCCTTTCTGAGGACAGGGGTTCGCGTTTGAAGGATGCCGGGAGGTGGTGCGTTTCGCCTTTGAGGAAATGAAATTAAACCGGCTCGTCAGGATCGTGCATCCCAAAAATAAACGCTCGTTCCGGTTGATAGAAAAGCTAGGCATGGAAATGGAGCCCGCACCGGCTGCCTGGGCGCCAGATTGGATGGAGACGCTGGTGAACCCGCAAGCTACTGACATTCCTGCTTTGGAATAAACCGAAAAAGCGGTGATATACTTGGACTTATGATTGAGATCAAAGAGGGGGTTGGAATCGATGATTCCGAAATCAAGATGGAATTCGTCCGTTCGAGTGGGCCTGGAGGACAGAATGTCAACAAAGTGGCTACCGCGGTACAGTTGCGCTTTGATGTACGCTCAACGACAGCATTAACCGATGAAATTAAAGCGAGACTGGAACGCCTGGCAGGATCGCGGATGACGGACGATGGAGTACTGGTCATCGACGCGCACCGCTACCGGACTCAGGAGCAGAACCGGGCAGACGCCCTTGAGCGGTTCATAGAATTGATCCAGCGCGCGCTCGAAGAGCCACATTCGCGGAAACGGACGCGGCCGACGCTTGCTTCACAGACTGAGCGGGTCGAGACGAAGAAACGACGGGGGGCGATCAAGCGGATGCGCCGGGCCAGTCCACCCGATCTGGAATAAATGGAAACAGCTACTTTGTCAGATATTCCTGGAGGGTTTGGAGGACCTTAGCCCAGTAGGCGCGCATCCCGGGGACATCCTCTGCGGAATCCAGCTTGTTGTGCTGGATGGTTACCTGGGTTTTTTGCTCGCCTTTGGGCAGGAAGGCGATATCGATCCGGCTTTTACCATCTTTCCACAATGCGCGGATGGTTTTTTGATGGGTCGCTCGTGTGACGGATAGATCGGCGAGCTCGGGCTGCCAGAACGAGCGAGATTCTGGGCTCTCCCAGGCGCGGTAGAGTGCGCCCACGGGAAGAGGCATGGTCTTGCTGACGCTGACCTGGTAACCTTCGGCAGTCTCGTACCTGTGGCGCAGACCAAAGGCTTGCTCGTAGGTCACAGTGATCATTTGCTGCCACCATGACCCGACTTGATGCTCATTGGCGAGAAAGGCGACGATTTCCGGGTGGGATAATTGGGCTGCACCGGCAGCATCCAGGATGGCAAACCATTCTGCCCAATTCTTTCCAGTTTTGGCTGCGACAGCTTCGTCACTGATCTGGGGGGTAAACTGGCCGGTCGATTCCATAGGGTTCCTCCATGGATGGGTGAATAGAGATTTCTGGATTTATTTTATCCGAAATTGATCGCCGGGAAAAGAAATAAATTAAGATCTGGTTAAATCAGATGACGCATAACCAGATTTTCGTGACCTTATTGTAAAATTAGGGAATGGTTCTTAGGTTTTGAAGTAGTGGAGGGGACGGAAACAGGAATATATATAATGAGTATTAAACCATTAACTTCCACACGCCACCTGGTGTGGGATGCCTGTCTCAATATTCGCGATCTGGGAGGATATCCTACGCAAGCTGGAAAGGAGACCCGCTGGCGTGCCATCCTGAGGGGGGATAATCTCTGCCGCCTGACCCGCCAGGGAATTCAGGCAATTTTGGATTATGGCGTTTCCACGATCATCGATTTGCGCACCCCTGGTGAGCTGGTGAATGCCCTACATCCCTTTTCCATTCGCAATGCGCCTGAAAATTACCCGCAGTATCTGCACCTATCTGTGCTCCAGGATAAAAGGAAGGCCGCAATGACGGCCCTGGAAAAAACCAAATCCTCAGAAGAAGCCTATCCATTGATCCTGGACCTGTTCAAAGAGAATATCGGCGCGATCTTGAAGGTGATCGCCCAGGCAGATCCAGGTCCAGTCCTGTTTCACTGTCACGCCGGAAAAGACCGTACCGGCTTGATTGCGGCATTAATCCTTTCCCTGGCTGGGGTGCCGGAAGATTTGATCGCTGCCGATTACGCCGAATCAAACCGCTACCTTGAGCCGCTGTACCAGGAAATATTGGATGGCGAATCGAAAGATCCAGATGAACGGCAAAAACTATATGTATCCATGCTCGCCCGGCCAGAAGCGATGCTGTTCACGCTGGCGTATCTGAACGGAAAGTATGGGAGCATCCCGGCATACCTCCGCGCGGCGGGGGTAAGCAATGAAGAACAGGCCAATATTCGGGCCCGAATTGTTGAGCAGTGAGGAGTTTATATGAAAATCGCATTTATCTCCGATATTCATGGAAATCCACTGGCGCTGGAGGCAGTCCTGGAGGACATTCAAACTATCGGGGGAGTGGATGAAACCTGGTATTTGGGTGATTATGCAGCGATCGGTCCAGAGCCGGTGCGAGCTGTGGAGATGATCCATCAGATCCCCCATGTTAGCTATCTGCGGGGAAACACCGACCGGTACCTGGTGACCGGCGAGCGACCGAAACCCAGGCGGGAGGATCTGGAACGAAATCCCCACCTCGAGGAGGTGTTCCGGGCAATCGCAGACGGCTTCGATTGGACGTTGGAGCGGCTCAACCGGGCTGGCTGGATGGATTGGTTCCGCAGTTTGCCGCTCGACCAACGCACCACGCTTCCAGATGGTACCCGACTGTTGGCCGTCCACGCCTCCCCGGGAAAGGACGATGGCCCAGGCGTGCCCCCAACGATCAGCGATGCGGATCTTGCTGATCTGGTGGCCGGCGCCCAGGCCGATCTCATCCTTGTTGGGCACACCCATTGGCCGTTGAACCGGACCGTGAACGGGATCCAGGTGGTTAACCTGGGCAGTGTGAGCAACCCATTCGCGCCGGATCTACGCGCGAGCTATGTGCTGCTGAACATTGACCAGAATGACCACCAGGTTGACCATCGGCGAGTCGATTATGACCATGAAAAGTTCATCGAGCTGACCCTGGCAGTCAACCACCCGGCAGAGGATTATATTATCCGATATCAAACCGGCCAAAACCGCCCGGCCTGGGTCCAGCAAGCAGAGCTCGCCAAGGAAACTAAATCGAGACCGGTGGCATGAGCCTCAAACCAGAGCTCTTGCAAGAAATTCTTTCCCATTATCGCTTGAGCCCATGGGGAATCCACGGTCTGGCCCATTGGGCGCGAGTGCTGGAAAACGGTAGGCGTCTCCAGGCACAGACAGGAGCACGCCTGGACGTCGTTGAGCTCTTTGCCGTTTTCCACGATTCGCAGCGAAGGAATGACGGGATCGATATTGGACATGGCGGAAGAGGGGCGTCGCTGGCAATGGCGCTGCAGGGTGCGGGTTATGAGATCGATAACGCCGGGTTGTATCTGCTGGCAGCGGCCTGTAAGGGGCATACCAGTGGACGAGGATCAGACGATATCACTGTGTGGACCTGTTGGGATGCAGACCGGCTGGATATAGGCCGGGTCGGTTGGAAGCCAAATCCGAAATATCTCTTTACCGCGCCTGCCAAAACCC
>DATKLX010000243.1:0-10410 GCA_035542155.1 Anaerolineaceae bacterium | reverse complement strand
ACCACCCATTACAACGACCCGCACATCCTGGCCGAGGTCAGCCGCAACCTGGGCGAGCCGATGGTGGGCCGCCAGATCGCCGCCCTCCCCGAGGCCGAGCTGATCGCTTCCCGCGGCTGGTGAGGGCCTGCTCATGAAGATAGGGGTATTGGCCCTGCAAGGGGATTTTGCTGAACACCTGGCCACCCTGGAGCGGATTGGGGCGGAGGCGAGTGAGGTGCGCCTGCCCGAGCACCTGCTGGGATTGGATGGATTGATCATCCCGGGTGGAGAATCCACCACGATCGGCAAGCTGGCGGTGGCCTACGGGCTGATCGAGCCGCTGCGCCGCTTCAGCCAGGAGAAAGCCGTGTGGGGCACCTGTGCGGGGGCGATCTTCCTCTCCAGGGATATCCACCGTGACCAGCCGCTGCTGGGGGTGATGGACATCATCGTGGAGCGGAATGCCTTTGGGCGGCAGGTGGACAGCTTCGAGACCGAACTGGATGTGCCGGAGCTGAGCGTGGTGGACCCGCAGTGCCGGCCCTACCATGCGGTGTTTATCCGGGCGCCGATTATTGAGGCAGTGCAGGGAGAGGCGCGGGTGATGGCGAAGTTAAGTGATGGGCGGATCGTGGCTGCCCGGCAGGGAAGGCTGCTGGCCACCTCCTTCCACCCCGAGCTGACCCCCGATGACCGCTTCCATCGTTTTTTTGTGGAGTTAGCAAGATCAGAATCCGATCTCTGAGCTGGCAGGACCTGCCAACTCTTTACCGATACCGCAATCAGGTGTTGAGCTTGGACAGCTCATACACCCTGACTCACGGCAGCCCGCTCAGCGCGATGGGGGCGCTGGCAAACCTGAATCCAATCCAGGGGGTATATACCGGTTATTGCCTGGACGGCAAGGGCAACCCGCCCTTAATTGGACAGCTTCGGTACGCCCTGGGAGCAAAAGCAGCCCACCTGGCGTTCCTGGCGCCGGTGGAGAGGTTCAACACCAATACCCTGTCCGACCTGCTGGAGCACCTGGCCACCAAGGCGGGGGAATGGGGCGCGTTCCACCTCCTGGCGGAAGTCGACGACCAGACCAAGGCCTTTGAAGGCATGCGCCAGGCCGGCTTCTCGATCTTCGCCTGGCAGCGGATCTGGAAGTTCAAGGCGGTCCAAGTGCCCCTGGGCTCGACCGACCGGCGCACCTGGCAAGTGGCCAGAGACGCCGACCAGATCGCCGTGCGCAGCCTGTACCAATCCCTCGTCCCGGCGCTGGTCCAGCCCAGCGAAAGCATGGGGGAAAAGGGGCTGCAAGGGATGGTCTGTCGCACCGAAGAGGGGGAGATCACCGCGTTTGCCGATCTCATTTACGGCCCGCGCGGGATCTGGGTGCAGCCCTTCGTCCATCCCTCGTCCGATCACGTGACCACCCTCCTGGCAGACCTGATTTGCAGCCTGCCGCGGCGGGGCGGAAGGCCAGTCTACCTGTGCATCCGATCTTATCAGGGATGGCTTGAAGCCGCGATGGAGGACCTGAACGTGGAGGTGGGCCCGCGCCAGGCGCTGATGATCAAACACCTGGCGATCACGCAGCGGGCTGTCCAGCCGGCGCTGATCCCGGCCCTGGAAAAAGGCCGGGCGGAGCCATCGGCACCTATTGCCAACATCGACCAGAAAGGGCCTTGACCTTTACGATGCAGAGCGTCGAAAACGGCTTCCACGCAGAGCATGGGAGCCAGGAAAAAGAAAGCGATAAGAGAGCATTTAGAAAGATATGACACAACGGCGAATTACGGATGATTTGCATGCGTTGATGGGCGTCCTGCCTCCGGCGGTCTCCGAGGCGCTGATCCGTGCAAATAACAGTGACAATTTATTGGAGATCATCCTGGACCTGGGACGGCTGCCCAAGGCCCGGTTTGTCGACAGCGAGCTGGAGCTCAACCCGGTCGAGATCACCCGGCTGGACATCGACTACGTCGTCGAGCGGATCGGCGAGTTCGACGCGGATAACCGCGCCGGGCTCGAGCGCACCCTCCACCGGATCTCAGCCATCCGCAACCGGCGCGGGCACATCGTCGGCCTGACCTGCCGGGTGGGGCGGGCGGTCTACGGCACCATCGATATCATCGAGGACCTGGTGGAATCGGGGAAGAGCCTGCTGATCCTGGGGAAGCCGGGGATCGGCAAGACGACCATGCTGCGCGAAGCGGCGCGCACCCTGGCGGACAGCAAGCGCGTGGTCATCGTCGACACCTCGAACGAGATCGGCGGCGACGGCGACGTGCCCCACCCGGCGGTGGGCGAGGCGCGGCGCATGCAGGTGGCCACCCCTTCGCTCCAGCACGAGGTCATGATCGAGGCGGTCGAGAACCACAATCCCGAAGTGATCGTCATCGATGAGATCGGGCGCGAGCTGGAAGCCGCCGCGGCGCGAACCATCGCCGAGCGCGGCGTGCAGTTGATCGGCACCGCCCACGGGCGGACCCTGGAGAACCTGCTCCTCAACCCGACTCTCTCCGATCTGGTTGGCGGGATCGAATCAGTAACCCTCTCCGACGAGGAAGCCCGCCGGCGCGGCACGCAAAAAACCGTGCTCGAGCGCCGCGCTCCGCCGACCTTCGACGTGCTGATCGAGATCCAGGAACGCGACCGCGTCGCCATCCACCCGGACGTTTCGGTGGCGGTCGACTCGCTGCTCCGGGGCTACCTGCTCCAACCCGAGATCCGCTACCGCGACGAAAACGGCGAAGTGCGCGTGGAAAAGCCGCAGGTGCTCCCCGCGCTGGCGCGCAACGGTTCCCCACAGGGGTTCCGCCGCAGCAACGGCGGGGAAAGCGAACCGGCCAGCGGTTTCCAGCGCCAGCCAGGCAGCCGCCAGTCCTTCGGTGGGCGGCAGTCGGCCTATAACCGGGCGGCCAACGCCCGCGCCGAGAGCGGCGAGACGGCGGAGGATGAGGCGTTTGCCGCGGGCACGCCCTATCAAGGCGAGGCGGCGCGCAACGCCGAGCAGCAGCCCATCCGCATCTATCCTTACGGGGTGGCCCGCAACCGGTTGACCCAGGCCGCCAAGCGGCTGGGCGTTCCGGCGATCGTCGTCCGCGACATCGACGAAGCACAGGCCCTGGTCACCCTGCGCGCCTACTACCGCAACCGCCAGCAGACTATCCTCGACGCCGAGGCGCGCGGGATGCCAATCTACGTGCTGCGCGCCAACACGGTCAACCAAATGGAGCAATTCCTCGCCGACATGTACAACCTGCCCGGCGAATCGCCCCAGACCAGCATGATCGACGATTACAGCACCCAGACCCAGGCGGCCATCCAGGCCGTTTTGAACGGCGAGCGCTGGGTCGATCTACCCCCGGCCACCGCGGCCATCCGCCGCCTGCAGCACGACATGGCCCGCCAGGCCCAACTGGTCTCCCATTCTTACGGAAAGGACCCGTACCGGCGGGTGCGAATTTATCGCGACTGACCATCATGTTTATCACCCTGGAAGGCCCTGACGGCAGCGGCAAAACTTCGCAGATTTCCTCCCTGGCTGAATTCCTGACAGATCAGGGTTACCGGGTGCTGACCACCCGCGAGCCGGGTGGGACCGAGATCGGTGGGCAGATCCGCCAGATCCTGCTCAACGACGCGCGCAACACCGGCATGACCACCCGGACCGAGATCCTTCTCTTCCTGGCCGCCCGCGCCCAGATCGTCGAAGAGGTGATTCGACCTCATCTGAGCCGCGGCGGCCTGGTCCTCTCCGACCGCTTCGGCGATTCCACCCTGGCATACCAGGGCTACGGCCACGGGACCGATATCGACACGCTTCGGCAGTTGCTGGCCTTCGCCACCGGCGGCCTAAAACCCGACCTGACGCTGCTACTCGACCTGGACGTGGTCGAAGGGCTGACCCGGCGGCGCAGCGGAGGCGGCGAGTGGAACCGGCTGGATGCTTACCCGCTGGAGTTCCACGAGCGTGTACGCGCCGGCTATTTACGCCTGGCCGCTGAGGAGCCGGAGCGTTGGGTGATCGTCGACGCTGCCCGCCCTTCGGGCCAGATTCAACGCGATCTGCGCGCTATTGTGTCCAGGCGCCTGGAAGAACAATCCATACGGTTATGAAGAAATTGCTCCTGATCATCGCTGCCGCCGGGCTGGCCCTGGCCGCCTGCTCGCCGGGCGGGCAGGCTACGCGGCCGCCCATTTCCTCTCCAGCCGCCACCGCAACCCGCCCCGGAACGCCGCCCCCGGCTCCGGCCACCCCGATGCTTTCCGGCAGCGGCGCGGCGAACCTTTCCGCAGCCGCCTGCACGGTAGTCAGAACGGTTCCAACCCCCGAGGCCACGGAGGTCTCGATCTTCCCCGCCCCTGAAAAGAGTGATTGGTCCCTGGGCGCTACCCAGGCGAAAATGACCGTCATCGAGTACGCCGATTTCGGGTGTTCCAAATGCGCGCTGCAGGCGCTGGTCTTCCAGCAACTGGTCAAGGATTTCCCCCAGGATTTCCGCCTGGTTTTTCGCAGCTTTGCTCCCCAACCGGACGACAATTCCTTCCTGACCGCCCAGGCCGCCGAGGCAGCCGGCCAGCAGGACAAATTCTGGGAGATGCACGACCTGCTCTACGCAAAGCAGGCTGCATGGACCTCCAAGACCCCGGCGGAGCTCGAGACCTGGCTGGTCGAGCAGGCAAAGTCGATCCAGCTCGATGGAAGTAAATTCCAGGGCGACCTGAAAAGCCAGGCGGTCGTGGATAAGATCAAAAAAGAGCAGGAATTCGCCGCTTCGATCCACTTGCCATATACTCCATTCCTGCTGGTCAACGGAAAGATCTACACCGGCCCCAGCGACTACATCAACCTGTCCAACCTGGTCAAGGTCATCCAGCTCCAGGAGCGCCAATACAGCACCTGCCCGGCGATGAGCATCGACCCGCAGAAGCAGTACCTCGCCAGGATCCAGAGCAGCCGGGGCGATATCGTCATCGAGCTGTACCCGGGCAAAGCGCCCTTCACCGTGAACAACTTCGTCTTCCTGGCGCGCAACCACTGGTACGATGGGGTCACCTTCCACCGCGTGGTGACCAACCCGGACGTGGCCCAGGCGGGCGATCCCACTGCCACGGGATGGGGCGGTCCGGGGTATGCCTTCGCGGATGAGATCAGCCCGGATCTGAAGTTCGACCGTCCGGGTGTGGTGGGGATGGCTAATGCCGGGCCGAACACGAACGGCAGCCAGTTCTTTATCACCCGCTCGCCGATCTCCTATCTCAACGGCAAATATCCCATTTTTGGCCAGGTCATTCAGGGCCTGGACGTGGTCCAGAAGCTGACCCCGCGCGACCCCTCCCAGGGCGGCAACCTGCCCCCGGGAGACAGGATCGATTCGATCACCATCGAGGAAAAGTGAACCAGGCGCAGCCCTCTTCCGGCTCTTCGCAGGTCTTGACCATCGGCCAGTTTGCCTTCAGCGGGCTGGCCCTGGTCGTTCTGTGGAGCCTGGGAGCCGTCTTTACCGCAGCGGGCCTGGCCGCCCGGCTCAACCAGGCGGCGCTCTCGGGCGACGCCGGCAGCAGCCTGACGGCCGCGGCGATTTTTGACCTGCTTGGGCTGCTCTTTCTCCCATCGATTTATTTTTCCCTGCTGTGCCTGTTGAAAAAGCAGCCGCCCGCCTGGCTGGCCAGCGAGGCGCGCGGCCCTTCTGCGGACGCGCTGATGTGGGCTTTGCTCCCGCTCTGGGCGCTGGTCCTCCTCCTGGGCAACCGGGCGGCCACCTCGCAGGGCACCGGCGCGCTGGTCCTCCCCATCCTGGACATCCTGGCCGTTAGCCTGCCCATCCTCTTTTTGCTTTTGTTGGGTGGAAGAGGCCTATCCGCCGGCTCCCCGCAGCGCACCTGGGGGATCTTCAACGTGGGAATGGTCGCCGGGCCGCTGGTCAGCCTGGTCGCCGAGCTGCTCGTGTTTGTCGCGCTCTTCATCGTCATCGGGATCGTGGTCACGCGCGATCCGGCCACGAGGGAAACCTTCAGCCGGCTCAGCCAGCGCCTGATGAATTCGCAGGCCGACCCCGAGACGATCATGCGCATCCTGCGCCCGTACCTGTCCAACCCGGCAGTCGTCTTTTCTGGCCTGGCCCTGATTGGGGGGGTGTTCCCCCTGATCGAAGAGCTGGCCAAACCACTCGGCCTGTGGCTCCTGGTGGACCCCCCTTGGAGGGGGGTGGGCCGCGGGCTGACCCCCGCGCAGGGGTTCGTCGGTGGGATGCTCAGCGGAGCCGGTTTCGCCCTGATGGAGAGCCTGGGGACGGCCACCAGCCAGTCGGGCAGCGACTGGGCGGTGGTAGCGCTGGCCCGCGGCGGCACGGATCTGCTGCACATCCTCTGCAGCGGGTTGGTCGGCTGGGGCCTGGTCTCCGCCTGGAACCAGCGCCGCTTCCTGCTCCTCGGCGCATCTTACCTGTGCGCAGTCGCGATCCACGGGTTGTGGAATAGCCTCAGCCTGCTGATGGGTTTTATCCCTCTGGTGAACCAGCCTTTGAGCGAGCTGCCGCAGGGGTTCGGCCAGAACGGGGCGATGACTCTGGTCGCCCTGGGCGGCCTGGCCGTGGTCCTGCTCGCCATCCTGATCACTTTCAACCGCCGGCTGCGCGCGCCGGCCTCGATCCCCGGCTCACAGCCGGCCCTGATGGGGGACTCCCCCAACCATCCTCTTCCTTAGGACAGCTTTATGGATATCATCCGCGCCTTTATCGATTTTGTTCTCCACCTCGACACGCATCTCGACGCAATAATCTCGCAGTACCACACGCTGACCTACCTGCTGCTGTTCTTCATCATCTTTATGGAGACGGGGTTCGTGGTTACCCCGTTCCTGCCCGGGGACTCGCTGCTCTTTGCCGCCGGAGCCATCGCCGCCCGCCCGGGCAGCGAGCTGAACATCTTTCTCCTTTACGCGATCCTGGCCGGAGCTGCGATCCTGGGCGATACGGCTAACTACTGGATTGGCAATATCGTTGGCCAGCGCGCCTTCACAGACAATAGCCGGTTCCTGAAAAAAGAGTACCTGATCCGCACGCAGAAGTTCTATGAAAAACACGGCGGGATCACCATCTTTCTGGCCCGCTTTATTCCCATCATCCGCACCTTCGCGCCTTTCGTGGCCGGGATCGGCACCATGTCGTACGGCTATTTCATCAGCTTCAACGTCTTCGGCGGGCTGATCTGGACGGCGCTCTTCCTCTTCGGAGGGTATTTCTTTGGCAACATCACCTTCGTCCGCGACCATTTCTCGCTGGTGATTATGGCGATCATCCTGATCTCGCTCATTCCGGTCTTTACCGAATACCTGCGCGCCCGGCGCAAGCCAAGCCAGGAAGCGGAAGAGCCGAAAGCCGAGGTTGGTTAGACCCTGCCTGGAGGCAGCATGGAACGCGCCCAACTTCACGACATCCTCTCCACTCTCTTCCACCGCCTGACCGATATCGAGATCGAGGGGGTGGAAAACGTGCCCGCGCAGGGTGCATTTATCCTGACGACCAATCACATCAGCCGTCTGGACGTGCCTCTGCTGATGATCACCACCCCGCGAAACGACATGGTCGCCCTGGTGGCGGACAAGTACAAGCCGAACCCGCTGTTTTCCTTCATTGTGCACACCACCCACTCGATCTGGATCGACCGCAGCCGCGCCGACATCGATGCCTTCCGCGGGGCGAAAGAGCACATCAAGAAGGGCGGGGTGCTGGGGATAGCCCCGGAAGGGACGCGCAGCAACACGCATGCGCTGCTCGAGGGAAAACAGGGGTCGGCCTACCTGGCTGAGATGATGCGCGTCCCAATCGTGCCGGTCGGTATCACCGGGACGGAGCACGCTATGGCGCAGATCCTCACCTTCCGCCGGCCGAAGATCCACGTGCGCTACGGGGAGCTTTATACCCTGCCGCCGCTCGACCGCGCCGACCGCAATACCTCGCTGCAGCGCAACACAGACGAGATCATGTGCCGCATTGCCGCGCTCCTCCCCGAGAGCTACCGGGGGTACTATAAGGATTATCCGCGGGTGAAAGAGCTGGAGAAGAGCCTCACCACAGAGGGCACCTCACAATAACATGGGGCAAGCAGAGATCACGGATTGTGGTAAATTTTTAAACCCTCGCTTCCCCTTCGCGGGTTTGGGGTTTTAAGGGTTCATTTGTACTTTCCTGAAGGAGCAAGGCGCGGCGGGCCAGATACAGGCCGAGGGCGAAGTCGACCAGGGCCAGGACGGGATGGAACGCGGAAAGCACCGGCGCCGATTCGCGCAGGAAGATCAGCACCTCAGCCTGCAGGATAAATACGCCAAACAGTGCCCAGGTCCAGCGTTTCAGGGAGCCGGGCATGCGCCCGGTATACGCCGCGATTAACATCAAGAGGATGGGGAAGCCGAGCATGTGCCCCAGGCCGCGGTGGGCGTCCCAACTGATCTGCATCGCGACTACCGCCATCCCGGCCAGAAAGACCTGGGTCACCACAAGGGCCAGAAACAGCCAGGCCGCGCCCGAATAGACGTAACGAGAAATTCGTACCATACCTGATCCTTCCTTTCTCTGAGACTGATCAATCTGCTTCTATCTTACCCGGCAATCATCCTCTATCCATTACGATCATCGTAACGGGGAAAAAGGGAGCAGAGAACAGTTCTTTTACTCTTCCGGGTAGCGAATGATGGCGCAGCCGTAGGCCGGGGCGGTGTCTACGTCGGGCGCATGGCCGGCCAGGACCGCCTCGACCGCGGGGACGAGATAGGCCTGGGTGGCGACTTTCTCGCGGAAAGTCGCGTTGTTGAACCCGCCCTGGTAGCGCAGGATCCCGCCCGGGTCGATGACGAAGTAGTGCGGGGTAGTCTGGGCTGCGTAACAGTCGGCTACCTGGTGAGGCACATCGCGCAGCAGGCGGGGCAGGCCTCTTGCCTCTGCCCCCCGGCGCAGCTCTTCGTCGGTTTCATTCTCGTTCGCCGCGACAGGCAAATAGGCCACGGCCGGCCCCCAGGCCGCCAGCAGCGGCAGGATCTCGCGGTCGTAACGCTCGGCCCAGGAGCAGGCCGCCGACCAGAAGTTGACAATCGCCACCTGTCCGCGGAAATTGCGCAGACGGACGGCCTCGCCGCTCAACAGGTCGGGGAGCTCGAAGTCGGGGGCCGGCTGGCCGGTTTGTAAGAGAATCTCCATCTCCTACAATTATCGCCGATTTCCCTTTACAGACTCGCGATTCCGTTGCAGAATCAGGCCAGGAGCCATCTACTACAGGGGGAAAGTCACCCAGAGGCGAGCCAATGAAAATCCAACAACTAACTCAGCTCGTCAGGCAGCACTTCACCGAACAAGGCGCAATCTATGACCTGCAGACCGATGCGGTGCAGGTGAATTACCGGTTAAATTGGGCCGGCTTCGCCAACGCCTCTTTCCAGCTCTCGGACGGGCGGAACAGCTACCATTTCAAAGTGAGCGAAGCGCCGCGGAATAAGGCGCAGCTCAAGCGCTGGCAGCGGCTGCACTCGACCCTGGAAAAAGAGTATCACGCCCCCCGCCTGGTCGACTGGGTCGACCTGCCCGGCAGCGATTACTCCGGCCTGCTCCTGGTCGATATCCCCGGGAAATCCCCAGACCTGGTCAGCGAGCCGGCCCTCTTCCAGGAGGTCCTCTCCACGATAGACCGCCTGCACGGAGACCAGGTGTTGGGAGTGGTCCTGCGCGGTCTGGATGGGCCGCGCTCTTGCCTGAAAAGCTACCTCCAGGCTTACCACAACCGCTTTCTGGATGACCTCCGCGGGTTAGAAGGCCGCCTGCCGGACTGGTTCGAGGCGCGCCAGCTTGACTGGCTGAAGAGCGAGGTTCGCGGCCTGGAGCAGGCTGCCCGTCTTAGCAGCGCGTTCCAGGCGCCGGCGGTTTCGCCAGTCCACGGCGACCTCAGCCCAAGCAACATCATTCGCAGCGAAGGGGGGCGCTGGAATATCCTCGATTGGGACGAGCTGACCATCGGCGACCCGGCCCAGGACTGGAGCCTGCTCCTCGACCCGCTGGGCCAGGCCCGGGCAGAGTTCCCGGTGGGGTTTGGCTGGCACGAGCTGGTCCAGCACGCCGACCCGGGTTTAGAGCGGCGCATGGAGTTTTATGCCCGGGTGTTGCTCTTCGACCGCATCCTCGACGGGCTGGCTGACGTGGTCGAAGGCCGCGATACCGGCGAAGACCTGGGGAATTACGAATCCGCCAAGAAAGCCAGCATCCTCCAGGCCCTGGAGCAGTACCGCGCTCGTACTGACTCGTGATATATGTATCTGTCCCAAAGCTGGTAGGTTTTGAAAAAAGAGCAAGCTCGCAGTAAGATAGATTCGCCAAAACCTTCTTACTAAAGAGCTTGCCATGTCTATTGTCCTCCTGCAACTGCCCGAAGTCAAGTATTCTCAAACCC
>DATKLX010000242.1:0-9296 GCA_035542155.1 Anaerolineaceae bacterium | reverse complement strand
GCCTCCGCGGGGAATGACGGGTTGTTCGGGTGCGGAACGGTAGACAACCCGCTGGCTATTTACGCGGAGGCCTACAGCGTGGGAGCAGTGGACACCACAGGACAGTTGGCCAATTTCAGCAGCCTTGGCCCGGTGACCGTGGATGGCAGCGGGCGGGTCAAGCCGGACATTGCCGCCCCAGGGGAGGGGGTGCTCTCCACCTTCCCGGGCAGTACCTATGCCAGCAACAGCGGTACGTCGATGGCCGGCCCGCATGTCGTTGGCGTGGTTGCCCTGATGTGGTCGGCCAACCCGGCGCTGCGAGGCAATATCGATCTAACGCAGCAAATCCTGGATCAGACAGCCAAACCGCACCAGGGCGGGCTGCCTTCCTGCGTCAAGAGCGGCACTATGCCGAACAACGCTTATGGGTATGGGATCGTCGACGCGTATGCTGCAGTCAAAGCCGCGATGGAACTACGATGAGTTCTTTTCCTGGATTGAAACCTTCGACCATAGCCGGTGTTTTAATAATAGGAAAGCTCTTCAGCAGGGATTGCCACAGTGCCAGAAAACAATGAAGAAGCAATCCTGGCAGGTGCGTCCCAGGGAGATGTGGAAGCCTTTGGCCAGTTGTACGAGCGGTACGTGGGACGCATCTACAACTATATTTACTATCGGACGGGGAATGCTTTCGATGCTGAGGATTTGACTGCGCGTGTGTTTTTTCGAGCGCACAATCATATCGGCCATTTCCGCAATATGGGGGTGCCTTTCTCAGCCTGGTTGTACCGGATTGCCCATAACCTGGTAGCTAACTGGCACCGCGATAATAGCCGGCGGCATGAGGTTCCGCTTGAGGATAACATCCCCCTGCACCATAAGGTGGATCTCCCTGAGACCCTGCTGATCAGCAATCAGGAAATGGAGCACCTGCTCGAAAAGATCCGGAAGCTGTCCGAGGACCGGCAACAACTGATCATCTTGAAGTTCGTGGAAGGCCTTTCCAACGCAGAGATCGGTGTGATCATGGGGAAGAGTGAAGGAGCGGTGAAGAGCCTCTACCACCGTACCCTGCTGACCTTGAGGGACGATCTGGAAATCACCGATGAGCATCCGCCTGAGTATTCAGAGAAGAGAAGAGAAGAGAACAAATGACCGTCAAGAGCGACACTTTAATCGAATTTGAGAATCATCTGCAGACCTCCTTGAGACCAGTCAATCCGGATGCCCGCTTTGTGACCCACCTGAGAGACCGCCTGGTGATCCCGCCGGTCACGGTTTATGAAGAAGAGCCAGATCCCGAACGGGTGCTGGCTGCCATTGGCCTGGCGCTGCTGGTCCTGTTCGGGGGGTTGATTACCGGGCTGGGCCTGCTCACCCTCAAACGGGCGATATTTAAGTAAGATCTGCGAATTTACACAAAAACAGCCACTTTTCGAGCGGCTGTTTTTTTATCTAATTCACCTGCACAGCCGCGATGTGATCGAGAAGCTGGCGCTCGTTCGGCTCGACGAGTAGGCTCCCATCCTGGAACACGATGGTCGGAACGCTCAGGTTTCCATGATTGACCAGGGTGACGTACGAGGCTGCCTCTTTGTCGAATTCGATGTTGATGAAGCGGTAAGGGATTTTTTCGCGATCCAGAATTCGTCTGGTTCGCAGGCAGTCGGTGCACCAGGTCGTGCCGTAGACGATGATTTCGCAGTCCATCATGAGGTCTTTTTGCATCCTTTTTATGAATTCGATGGTTTCTCATCCACCATTCCCAACAGTGCGGGGAGCTGGCGAGTTTCCGCGATCAGGTCGACCGGGAGAGGAAAAACGCCGCCCGGTTCCACCCGCGCTCTCAGGTGGGCGAGAATCTCACGAGCTGGTTCTGGGAGAACGGGCTGTTCCTGAAGGACAGCGATCAGGTCGTACGCGCTATAGCCCTCGAAGGGAATGGAGAGGGTGCGCAGGTATTGCTGGCTGAGCAGCCCGGCCGCGCGGCGGGCGCAGACTCTGGCCTGGCCTTCGTTGCCCGATCTGCGGGCGTTTTCGGCGCGCTGCAACTCTAACTCAAAATCCAGCTTCCAATCCTCGACCGGCATGGGCCCATTGTACTATATATCACAGAAGGAGTCGCCGGTCAGAAGACACGAGAATTGTCGATAAATGTCATGGTTATACTAAGAATAAATTGCGCCGGATCGGAGTCGGTGGCGCACGGTCCATCCTGGAAAGCATAAGGATTAAATAGAAAAAGGCATCCACGCGGGATGCCTTTTCTGCGAACGCCTGGGTTTATTCCCAACCTTGCTGTTTGCAGAAGTTGGTGATCACGGGGATATTGACGTACTTGCCCTGGTAAGCCTGGATGCCCCAATAAACTGAGAGAATGAAACCAACGGGGAGGATGCACAGGCCGACGAGGAACGCGCTGGTGATGGTGCCGACGATGGTATACAAGAGGCCCCAGACCAAGGCCTGCGCATTATGCGCCCTGATGAATGGCCGGTTCTTCTTATCTTCCATGAGGAGAATGATGACAGGGACGATCGGGCTGAGGATGTAAGCCAGCATTGCCCAAAGTTTGTCGTCAGCGGTGACATCCGAATCTGATGAAACGTTCGTATACTGGTCAGCCATGTTATGTTTCCTCCATTTTGAATCAATTCAAAAAAAATTTAAGGTCTTATAGATTTATATTGTACAACAATTTCAAGAGAAGACAAGCGGGCCAGCACCCAATAAAAGCCTTTTTCCCTATCGAGAAAGAGAACTCCGCTGGTCTTCACCCATCATTCCACTCTTCCTGTGTTAAAATGCATCTATGCCATCTTCCCGAGTTGTATTTATGGGTTCGCCAGAATTTGCGGCCAGCGTGTTGAAAGCGCTGGCCGGTCAGTACCCGGTCGTTGGGGTAGTAACCCAACCGGATAAACCCGCGGGGCGGGGGAGAGCGCTGTCCCAGCCGCCGGTGAAAACCCTTGCCCAGGAGCTGGGACTGCCGATGATCCAACCTGACCGGCTGCGCGATCCGGGAGCCTTTGAACAGATCCAGGCCTGGGATCCGGACCTGATTGTGGTGGCTGCCTTCGGCCAGATCTTACGCCGCAACGTCCTGAATCTCCCGCGCTTTGGCTGTGTTAACGTCCATGCTTCGCTGTTACCGCGCTGGCGCGGAGCTGCGCCGATCCAGTCCGCGATTCTTCATGGCGACTCCGAAACCGGGATCAGCATCATGCGCATGGACGAGGGAATCGATACCGGCCCCATCCTTGCAAAACGACCAATGCCCATCCCGGCGGAGATCACCGCGGGTGAATTGAGCAGCCAACTGGCTGAGTTGGGTGCGGTTCTCCTGATCGAGTCTCTGCCAGGCTATCTGGCAGGCAAGGTCGAGCCCCAGCCACAGCCAGAAGAGGGAGCTACCTACGCGCCGATGCTCAAGAAAGAGGACGGGCTGATCGATTTTAGCCAGCCGGCAGCCGATTTGGCGCGGAAAGTGCGCGCGTTCAACCCCTGGCCGGGAACGTACACGCTCTGGCAGGGGCAAATATTGAAGGTATGCCGCGCTCACGCCGACGAAAAATACCAGGAAGAGCCGGGGAGAACTTGCATCGTTCGCCGCCAGCCAGCGTATGGAACCGGACGCGGGATTCTGCTCCTGGATGAAGTCCAGCCGGCAGGGAAAAAACCCATGCCCGGAGAGGTATTTCTCCAGGGAGCCCGGGGGTGGGGATTTTAACCCACGATGAACACCATTCCCCGCTTGCGCTTTCTGGTCTTTGGGGCCGGTGCGATTGGCACCTATATCGGCGGCAGCCTGGCGCTGATCGGCCAACAGGTCGTGTTCACCGAGCGGCCAGAGGTGGCCAGTCTGCTGAGCAAGCGCGGGATCCGTCTCTGCGTGGGAGAAAGACAGCTCACTGTTCCCAACCCGGTCGTCACCGGGTCAATCGATGAAGCGCTGACACGCGGGCCTTACGACGCGGCGATTTTCGCGGTGAAAGCCTACGATACCACGCCAACCCTGATCAATCTCGCGCCTTATTCCGTGGCCCTTCCGCCGCTGATCTGTTTTCAGAACGGGGTTGAGAATGAAGATGTGCTCCGCTCGGTTCTTGGCGCGCAGAAAGTAATCGCTGGGTCGGTCACCACCGCGATTGGCCGCCAGGGACCCGGAAACGTGGTCGTCGAGCGCAAACGTGGAATTGGCATCGCCGGTAACCACCGGCTCACCCCCGCCTTGCTGGGGATTTTCAATGCAGCGGGGTTGAACGCGCACTATTACGTGGATGGGCCTGCCATGAAATGGTCCAAGCTGATCACCAATCTACTCGCCAACGCCGCTTCCGCTATCCTGGACTGGTCCCCGGCGCAGGTCTTCGCCGATCCGGGCATCAGCCGGATCGAGATCCGCCAGATCCGTGAAGCGTTCAAGGTGATGGATTCGCTCCATTATCGAGTGGTCGATCTGCCGGGAACCCCGGTCCGTGCCCTTGCCTTCCTGATCCGCTATCTACCCGCATCCATAGCGCGTCCCTTGCTGTCCAGATCGGTAGGTGAGGGTAGGGGTGGGAAGATGCCTTCGCTTCACATCGACCTGTATCTTCAGCGGGGGAAAAGCGAAGTCGATTTCCTCAATGGAGCGGTCGTTCGCTTTGGGGAGCGCTGCGGTGTCCCGACTCCGGTAAACCGGATCCTGACCGAGACCCTGCTGGCGCTCACCGAGAAACGCCTTCCTCTGGATACCTATGCCAATCGGCCGGTAAAGTATGTGGGTTTATTTTCTTCGAGGAGCTAAAAATCGATGAGCATCCCTTACTGGGTAGAAGATGCAGTTTTCTACCAGATCTTCCCTGACCGCTTTGCGAACGGCGATCCGGCGAACGATCCGCCAAACGTTCAGCCCTGGGGATCGATTCCCACAACATGGGGCTATCAAGGCGGTGATCTGCGCGGGATCATCCAGCACTTTGATTACCTGCTCGACCTGGGGATCAACGCCATTTATTTGAACCCTATCTTCCTTGCCACCTCAAACCACCGCTACAACACCACCGATTACTTCCGCATCGATCCCAAACTGGGAACGCTAGCGGATTTCCACGCCCTGATCTCTGTTGCCCACCGCAATGACGTGCACGTGATCCTGGACGGCGTCTTTAACCACTGTGGGAGGGGTTTTTTTGCGTTTACGGACCTGCTGGAAAACCAGGAGCGTTCTCCATACCGGGATTGGTTCCATATCAGTCGCTTCCCGGTGGACGCTTATAGCCCGGGCCCGGCGACTGATTACCTGGGCTGGTGGAGGCATAAAAGCCTGCCAAAATTCAATACCGATACTCCTGACGTGCGCAAGTTCCTCCTCAGCGTTGGGCGCTACTGGATCGAGCAGGGCGCAGACGGCTGGCGGTTGGACGTACCCAATGAAATCGACGATGATCTTTTTTGGGCTGAGTTTCGCCAGGTGGTTAAAGCGGCCAATCCGGAGGCATATCTCTTGGGAGAGATCTGGGAAATTCTCCCTCGCTGGTGCGACGACCAGCATTTCGATGGGTTAATGAACTATCCCTTCCGCGAGGCCGTTCTCGGCTTCATCGGTAAAACCATCCCGCCCAGCCAGGTGGGGGAGCGCCTCGAGCGCCTGCTAAAAGTCTACCCCTGCGAGAACATCAACGCGATGTATTTGGTGCTCGGTTCACACGATACCGAGCGGGTCTCGACGCTTTTCGAGGGCGATTTGCGCAAAATAAAGATGGCGCTGTTATTCCAGTTTGCCTTTCCCGGCATCCCGGGTATCTATTACGGAGATGAAACCGGCATGGAAGGCGGCAAGGATCCCGGCTGCCGTGGGGCTTTTCCCTGGGATTCGACTCAATGGAAGGATTCTCTCCAACCATTTGTCCGTCACCTGGTCCACCTGCGGAAGCGTATGAGCGTCCTCAGGCGCGGAAGCTACCAGCAACTGCTGGTCGATGATACCCGGGGAATCTTCGTTTTTTCCCGAAGCCTGGGAGAAGAGAACCTGGTGGCGGCTTTCAACGCCGGTCCAACCCGGCGGACCGTACATCTTCCGGTGGAGAGACTCGGCTGGGCCGACGGGCGCATTATCCGCGATTTAATAGGAACAGAGGAAACGATTGTCTCCGGCGAAACGCTCACCATAGTATTGCCCCCCTGGAGCGGCCTCTGGTTGACCTGAGGGGCAGGCGAATTACTGTACCACTCATCCAAACTCTGGCTTTATTCGCCAGACCGGTTCGGCCTCACTTTGAATACGCCTCATCCGTGCGGGCAGCCATGATGAAATCATTCCGGTGCAACCCCTTGATCTTGTGGGTCCACCAGGTGATGGTGACTCTTCCCCACTCGGTCAGGATCGACGGGTGGTGGTTTTCCTGCTCGGCAAGCTGCCCGACTCGGTTGGTGAACGCCAGCGCCTGGGCAAAATCAGGGAACTTGAAAGTCCGCTGCAGCTTTTTGATTCCATCCGCTTCCAGGATCGACCAATCCGGCACCTGCGGTTGATATTCAGCGATCTCTACGTCACTGATCTTCGGCTCATTTCCCTTGCAGGGCACACACTCGAATCGAGAGAGGTTGCTCATTCCACCCTCCGTATGGTTTCGCATATATTATACCAATTCAGTAAACAAAGTGAGATAAACCAGGATGGAATAGAAACTTTCCTCAGGGGCGAGATTTTTTGGCCAGCTCTTTGCATTGTTCTTTATCCTCACCTCATTGGCTGCCCTGTTCGCCGCCAACGCCGATGCGCGCCTGTTCCACCCCGAGCTGTACCAGCAGGCACTCGAGGAGCAGCATTTCTACACGAATTATCCCTCGGTGCTGGCCGAACAGTTTGCCCGAAAGGCTAACATCCAAACATTGAAGAACGGTGAGCCGTTTGCGGTAAGTTATTCCAATCCTTCTTCCTGGCGTAACTCCCGCGACTCAAACAATGGTCCGCCTACTGCGCCAAAGATGAACCCGCCGATATGTGCCATATAAGCCACACCCTCATTCGTCGTTATCCCTGTTACCGTGCCTATCTGGCTGAACACCTGGCTTAAAAACCATAACCCGATCAACACGACGGAGGGTATATAGGTAATCTTGCCAAACCACAAAATGAAAACCACGGTGCGGATCTGATCTCTCGGATAAGTGACCAGGAATGCGCCCATCACTGCGGCGATCGCGCCGCTGGCCCCCAGGCTGGGGATCGTTGAGGTGGGATCGGCCGCGATCTCGGCAAAAGCGGCCGCTGTGCCTCCCAGGAGGTAAAAGATCAGGTATTTATAACGTCCCATCACATCTTCGACTTGCGGGCCAAAAGCCCAGAAAAAGATCATGTTGCCGATAATATGCTCCCAGCCCGCGTGCATGAACATGGAAGTATAGATGGTGTACCAATCCTTTCCTGCGACAATGTTGGCTGGCACCATCATAAACCGGTTGATGAATGGATCACCTTCCACTAACTCGATGATGAATACGATGCTATTCACAATGATTAGCGCCAGGGTCATGACAGGATACCGTATCGGACGGCGTGAGGCATCTCCTAAGGGAAACATTATATTTTTCCTTTCTCGTCTGCTTTCCAGAGCGCTTCAGCGATCACCAGGGCTGAATCTGGGTGGCCGCATTGGCGTGCATTGGATGATAACTCTTTTAAATAGGATTGATCATCATTCAATAATTCTATAACCAATGCGGGAAATTTATCAACACTTTCGACAACTTTCCCTACCTTGTGATCGACGACAAATCGCACGTTACCCTCTTCCTGGCCGGGCAGGTAGTCGATCAAGAGGATGGGCAGTCCTGCGGCTAATCCTTCCGAGAGGATCAGTCCCCCGGCTTTCGTCACCAGCAGGTCGGAAGCGAGCATCCATTGGGGCATGTTCGTCACTCTGTTTTGGACCTGGATCGGAAAAGCCCATTGGCGCTCGCAGACCTTTTCGTAAAGTTCTTTGTCGCCACCCGCGATTAAAACGACCAGGAATGGCAGAGAAACCGTTTCCAGTGCTTCCAGGTGCTCAAAAATGCCGTTCACGCGTGGGCTGCCGACAAAAAGAAGGGTGGTCAACTTAGGATCAAGTCCAAGTTTTTTCCGCAGCTCGGATTTGGGCGTCTGGTTGGTTGCAAAATCCGGATTTACCGGGATACCGCTGATGGTGATTTTTTGGGGGTCGATCCCACACTCGATGGCTTTCGAGTGAGCTTCTTCAGAAGCAACAAAGAAGCGATCCGGATAATCATTGAACCACATGGCGTGGACATCGGTAAAATCCGTCACAGTCGTATAGAAGGGCGGCCGGTGCTCCATAGAGTCCAAAACGACTCCGGTTGGGTTGCTGTACATTAGGTTCGTGCTCAGGATGGCATTCGGGTGCAAATCCTGGATGAGCTGCTTCATCTCCCCGTACAGCGCCACGGTCAGCACGTTTTCAACCAGCCCGCTGGCCGGGCGCGAATCGCTGATTTCGTACGTGAACCGGTAAAACTTCGGGTTCGTGGTGACGAGATGGTCATAATTTTTTTCAGAGATTTTCAACGGCTGCGGCGACTGCTGCTCGAGGATCGGGTTCACAATGACCGAGTTGCTATCCTCGGGATGTTGAATCTGCATGGCTTTCGCGACCGCATTGGCTGCGCTGCGATGGCCGTAGCCAGAATCGCTGATCAGAATGAGAAAGTTCTTTTTAAGAGGCATAAATGCAACCTTTCTTGGGGGGCTTGTACGGATCCACTTCGGTCAGGAATTTGCCCACCCGTGGACGGTGATAACCCTTTCTGCTTACTCGGGAGAGCCACCCCTGGAATAATCCCAGGGGTGGCTCTCCCATCGCTACCATTAATTCGACTTACTGACTTCAACCGCTAATGCTTCCTTCACATCAGACCCATTTACTGTCTCGGTCTCCAACAATTGTTTGCTCAAGCGCTCCAGAGCCATACGATGCTCCTTGAGCAACTGCTTGGCTCGCTCGTATTGGGTCGAGATGATCTTCTGGACCTCGTCGTCGATCACCCACAAAGTATCTTGACTGGCTGAAACGCTCGATTCTCCGTTCAGGTACTGGTACTGCTGGGTGGCATAGCGCACATTACCCAGCCGCTCGCTCATGCCATATTCCGTCACCATCTGCCGCGCCAGCTCGCTCGCCCGCTTGATATCGTCGCTGGCCCCGGTGCTGATCGTGCCAAAGACCACCTGCTCGGCGGATCTCCCGCCCAACATGACCGCGATGCGGTCTTCCAGCTCTTCACGGGTCATCAGGTAGCGATCCTCGGTGGGCATCTGCATGGTGTAGCCC
>DATKLX010000241.1:0-13853 GCA_035542155.1 Anaerolineaceae bacterium | reverse complement strand
CGGATACTTTCGGAGCTTAGGACTGGTGAGTATCAAAACTCGGTATCAAGAACTGCGTATTTCTGGATGAACCGCCGGATGCGGACCCGCATGTCCGGTGGTGTGAGAGGAGGCGGCTAGCCGCCGCCCCCTACTCGATTTGAGAGCAGGGAGGGAGAGTCGAGAGGTGGGCGAGGATGGCCTGGCGGACGGCGGAGAGGAGGGAGAAGTCGCGGGGGAAGGCGAGGCGATAGAGGAGGGGGCGGGCGGCGATGGAGGCAATAGCGTGGAACTCGGCGCGGAGGCGTGGGTGGTCGGTGGGGTCGAGGCGGAAGGCGTGGCGGGAAAGGGCAGCGAAGGCGGCGGCGCCGGCGAGGGGGGCGATGCTGATCGCCGAGGAAGGGCCGGCGAGGAGGTAGACGGCGCGAAGGGGGGCAGGGACCTCGCAGGTGGGGAGGTGGACTTCGGCGGCTTCGAAGCGGAGCTTGGGCGAGCGGCGGGGAAAAGCAACGGCGAGGAGGCGGGCGGAATCGGGCCAGAGGCGCAGGCCGGGGAGACCGGGCCAGGCCGAGACTTGGTCGCCCTCCTCAGCGAGCATGAGGCAATCGTCGGCGAGGAACCGGGCCCCAGAGCGGGAGAAACTGGCGGTGAGGGTGGACTTACCCAGGCCGGCGGCGCCCAGGAAGGCCAGGGCGCCGCCGGGGAGGACGACAGCGCTGGCATGGAAGATGAGATGGCCCTGGCCGGCGGCGAGCATGGGGGCGACCTGGTTGCGGTAGAGGTGGAGGAGGGTCGAGGGGGAAGCGCGGGGGGCGGGGAAGCAGGCCACCGGGCCGGCGGGAGGATTCCAGGTAAAATCGGCCAGGCCGGGGAAGTGAAAGAGGTAGCCGCGGCCCAGGCGGGCGATGGAGAGCCAGACCTGGCCGCCGGGAGCGGAGTACTGGTTGACCCAGGACGGGTAGCAGCCGGCGGCGGGCGGGGAATCGCGGACCTCGAAGGGCTGGAGCTGGCATTCCAGCAGAGGGAGCGAAGGACCAGAGGTCATGCGGGGGAACCTCAGGGCTCCAGGAGGTCCTCGGGGGCGTATTCGTTGTCCCCGGTGAGTGAGCCGCCTCCTCCTCCCCGGCGCCGATGGAAAGGACCCTGGTCGGCGCCTGAACGGCGCGAGCCGCGGGTGAGGTCGGCGATGCGGCCGAGGCGACGCAGGGTGGGGGGGTGGTAGGGCTTTTTGGGGGGTTGGGTTTCCTGGCTGAGCTCTTCCATTTTTTTGTATCCTATTCAACCATGACAAGAGAACTGCACTCTGACCACAGGGCGAGGCTCAAGACCATCCAGACTGGCCAAAGCAGGCCGGCGGGAAGGGGACCCGCCTGGTCGCAGGGGGGAAGCCGGCCGGGGTCGATATAGTCCAGGAGGCCGGCGCACCAGTCATGGAGCGGCCGCCGGCGAAGGGCCTGATCGACGGCGGCTTCCAGGATGGAGAGGAATTGAGCTTTGCTGCGGCGAAAAAAGACCCGCTCGGGGAGTCTGCCGCGCATGGCGCGGCGAAGAACGGCTTTTTCCCAGGCGCCTTTGCGGCGCTGGTCTTCGGGGATGGCGACGAGAAACTCGACCAGGCGGCGGTCGAAGAAAGGGTGGCGCTCTTCGAGGGGGAGGCCGGGCTCCATGCGGGCGTTGATCTCAAAGGAGCAAGCCAGGCGACCGTCGACGGCCACCTCCCAGAGGCCACGGCGGGCCAGCCCGGACGGGCGCGTGGGAGTAGCGGGGACCGGCGGGTTCAGGCGGTCGGCGAGGGACACGCGGCCAGCAAATTCGGGGCGGATGTAGGCCGGGATACCGTTGCGGCCGAGGAGGCGCCTGAGGCCGGTGCGGACGGGCGGGGAAAGGAGCGGGGGTAGAGCTTCGCGGGCGAGATCCAGGGTACCCAGGCCATCGAAGCGAGCCTGGCGGCGGATTTCGGCCAGGCGACCGGCGCCGAGCAGGGAGGCATAGTGGTAGGGGTTGTCGGCGAGCCACTGGTCGCCGCCCAGGCCGGTGAGGAGGACGCCGAAGCCCTTCTGGCAGGCGAGAGAACGGAGAGGGTACTGCAAGACGCCGTTAGGCGTGTCGGGCAGGTCGAGGTGGCGGCGGGCCTGCCGGGAGAACAGGTCGAAGTCGAGCGGAGACGGCGGCAGGCGGTTTTCGGGAACCTTCACGCAGCCGGCAATCTCCTGGATGAACGGGCTCTCGTCGCACTCAGAATCGGTGGGGAAAACCAGGGAGAAGGTCTCGAAGCCCTGGACCCTGACCTGGCCGGTGGAAGCCAGGTGGTGGACGGTGCAGACGACAGAAGAGGAATCCAGGCCGCCGCTGAGATAGGCGCCGGCCTTGCGGGAGGAGCGCAGGCGGCAGCGGACGGCTTCGTCGAAGAGGGAGCGGAAGTGGTCGGCGTACTCGGTATTGGTCTTGTAGTGGATCTCACGGGCGAGGTCGAGGTCCCAGTAGGGGGCGATCTTGAGGCCGGCGGGGGAAATGGTGAGAATGTGGGCGGGGGGGAGGCGCATGACGGCGGCGTAGAGGGTCTCGGACCGGGAGGTGAGGCGGTCACAGAGGCATTCGCCGATCATGCCCTCGTTGGGTGCCAGGGGGACGCCGGGGAAGGCGAGGATCTGGCGGAGCAGGGTGCCGAAGAGGAAGCGGCGGCCGTCGAAGTGGTAGTAGAAGGGGCGGACGCCGATGTAATCGCGGGCGCAGAAGAGGGATTGGCGGCGGGCATCCCAGATGGCGAAGGCGAAATCGCCGAGGATGCGGGCAGGGCAGGCTTCGCCCCAGGCGCGGTAAGATTGGAGGACGAGCTCGGCGTCGGTGTCGACGCGCGGGTCGGCGCCGGCGGCGAGGAGGGCTCGGCAGAGGTCGTCGCGATTGTCGACGCGGCCGTCGAGGACGAGTACGAGCTGGCCGGTAGGATCGCGGAGCGGCTGGCGCTCGAGGAGGGATTCCGGGGTAGCGGCGAGCATCTGGTGGCCGAGGGCGATCGAGCCGCCGAACCAGCGCCCGGCGCCATCCGGGCCGCAGTGGGTGATGAGGGCGAGCATGCGTTCGAGATCCTGGGGATGGGCAGGCGCGCCGTCGAGGAGGTAGATGCCGGCGAGGCCGCTCATGGGGTTCGCGCTCCGGAGATCAGGGGGAGGTCGAGGAGAAGGAAAGGCAGCTCGTCCGGAGGGGCGGGGAGCAGGGGCTGGCCGGACCGCTCGAGCCAGGAGTGGGCCTGGAACTGGCCATCGAGGAGGCGGACGCCGATGCGCAGTTCGGTCGAGACGCCCTGGCGGCGGAGGAGGGTCCAGGCGAGAAGGGATGCAGAGAGGCAGGTCGCGCCGGGAACCTGGCGGCCGGCAGCCTGGACCAAGCGGACTATCGTGGAGGGGGCAAAGTTGCTGATTGTAGATCGCCCTGGCCTATCCGTCCACCTGCACCGCGGTCCAGGGGCAGGCAGGACAGGCTGATTGCTGATGGAAGAAAGGAGGGAGCGGGTGCGGCGGAGGCCGAGGAGGCGGAGGGCGAGGGTGACGGCGGGGAGGAAAAGAAGGGCGCGAAGGAAGACAGCCCGTTCCGCGGGGGAGAGGGAGCGCCAGCGGGAGAGACGATCAGTCGACCACTTCCACAAGGTCATACTGCGACAGTTTCTCGATGAAGGTCTGAAGGTCGCGCTGGAGGATGAGCGGGTCGACGGCGTACTCGGCGAGGAGCGTGGAGCAGGCGGCCTGGATCGAGCCGGCGGCGGTCAGAGCGGACCACATGCGGCTGGCGACGTCGTCCAGGCCAAAGTAGGTCTCGCTGGCCAGATTCAAGAGGACAGTTTCGTCGTTGATCTCCTGGGAGAGGACGCCATCGGGGATGGTGATCCGTTTCGATGAGGCTGGCAGCAATGAGAATCCCCCCAGTGAAGTGTGTGGATAAATGAATCTGAGCAAGAATTGTACTCATTATAGAGCAGGCTGTACAGCCTGTCAACAAATGTGAAAGGTTTTTTTACGCAAACATTATGGCATTTTGGCAGATTGACGATCCTGGGATGAGCCGCTAGAATGGTGCTATCGATACGACCCATCCTCCCATCCAGTACCAGACCGCGGCGGCGAACCTGCTCCTCCTCCACGAGGCAGAGCGGGCGGTCATTGCGCTGAACCGGGCGGGGATCCAGCCGGCGCTGCTCAAGGGGACGGCCTTTTTGAGCGAGGGGCTGGCGCGGGTCGAAGAGCGGGCGATGGACGACGTCGACCTGTGGGTGCGGGTGGACGATCTGCCGGCGGCGCGCCGGGCGATGCGGGAGGCCGGTTTCGAGGAGGAAGTGAGGGCGGCGCAACCGTTCAGCCCTTTCGAGAACGGGGAGTCAGGCGAGATTCATTTCCGCGGGGCAGGCAGAGCGCTGGTCGAGCTGCATTACCACCTCATCTGCCTGGAGTGGCTGCTGAAGGGGATCCGGCTGGACGAAGTGGAGGTGTGGAGACGGAGCGAGCCGCGCCGGATGGGGAAGGGCGAGGTACGGATCCTCGCGGCGGAGGACACGCTGTTGCACCTGTGCCTGCACCTGGCGGTGCACCAGCTCGGGCACGCGAAGGGATACCAGGATATCGACAGACTGGTCCGGGCGGGAGGGGCCTTCCGCTGGGACCGGTTCGTCGAGCGGGCCTGGGCGGCGGGGATGCGAGCGATCGTCTATTTTCCACTGGAGGCGGCGGCGCGCGACCTGGGGACGCCGGTTCCGGAGAAGGCGCTGGCAGCGTTGCGACCGCCAGCACTGCAGCGGCGGCTCGTGGGCTGGATCGCCGGCCCGGGAAAGCCGCCAGGTGCAGCGGGGGAATGGTCCAACGAGCGAGGGTACCTGCTGCACCTGGCGCTGATGGAGCGGGTAGTCGATGCGGCGAAGGTGGTGGGGTGGCTGCTGTTCCCGGGAGCAGAGTGGCTGAGGGCGCACTATTTTTTGCGCGGGAGGTTACCGGCGGCCCTGGCCTGCGCCTGGCACCCGCTGGTGGTGGCCGCGAAGGGAGCCGCGGGGGTGTGGGCCGTGCTGTTCGAGCGCTGATAAGCGGCCATGGTATGGATTATGGGGCCTGGATCGCGGACACCAATTTCTGGATGGAATACAGGTCGCCGGGAGCCCAGGGTCGATCCAGGTACCGAACCAGCGCGGATTGGGGTTCCTGCAAGATATAGGCGTGGGCGAGAAAATGCGACCAGGCGGCAAAAGGCAGCTCGAAAGAGGTTTCTCCGTTTTCGGCGTGCGCTCCAACCTGAGTGAGATACCACCACACCAGACCTACGCCCGAGCTATTGTATCCCTCCAGGGAAGCCAGGTACGTTTGCGCCTGGTTCTGGAGTTTTTCCCTCAGGAATAAGCCCACTTCCGGCACGATCCCATAGAACACGGGCGCATACCAGCCAGTCGCCTGGTCCCTGGGATCGAGATAATCACTGGCTGCTCGATCTCGGAAGGCCGCGAAATTCAGGCTGGCCTGCATGGCGCTGACGGCTGAATTCAAGCCGTTGGTATACTCAGCGCTGCCGCTGCCTTTGATTTGCTGAGCCAGACGGGCGTACCCGATCGAACCTGCCAGGTCAGCATAGTAGCGGACTTTGGAAGCTCCCCCAAGAGTATTAGCCAGGGCTTGAATATCGGACCAATGGGCGGTGGCATAGCTCCAATCGTTGATGTTCCGGGACCACAGCCACAGGCTATAGAGGACTGAATAATTTACCGAAGGGGGCGGCCAGTATGCCAACTGATTTCGAAAAGGAACGCTGTAGCGCTCCCGCTGTGCGCCGCTGCGTAACCAATCGTGGCCGCTATCCTCGTAGGGCAGATCTTTCAGGGGTGGATAGCGGACCATTTCTGCAGCCATATAGGTTTTCAGGTTGCTCTGAAGAGACGCGTCCAGGTAGGGATAAGCCATCGCCATGGTATACAGGAGCTCGCCTGGATCCTGCCAGAAGGCGTTGCCATGGCTTCCATATTGTATGATGGGGATACCGGTTTTATCGGGAGAGGTATTATAGGGCCAGATGGTCTCCGAGCTCATCCCGCGCTCGAGATAATAGGGGACCATATGGTTGCTGCCGGCGGCTGCCAGGAAGGCGCCCACTTCGCTACGGACGCGATCGACCAGGGATTGGGGCGGGTTTGCGACCGGCCTGGTCAGATCGGTAGTGACGTATTCTGCAAAGGCCCGGTTGGCATTGACGTTCGGATTGAGCTGCCAGGCGGACAGAGGATCTTGCAGCTGATCCTGCCAGGTTAACGGGGTCGCACAGACGCCATCCGGGTCATGGGCGATGGCGCCTAATCCGCCCTCAATGACTTTCCAATAGAGCATGGAATTCGCGATCACCAGGCCACTGCGCGAGCGCCCTTCGCCTACTCGTGGAGCGGGAAAAGGATACGCAGGATCGGATGGTTTTCCGCTCATTGGGAAGAAAGCATTGGACCCACCCGGACCGCACTGAGAGCTACACTCCGGCCAGTCGTTCGAGACCGTTGAGGAGTAGATCAGTTGACCGGTCCTGGTATTGATGCCCCCCAATCTTTCCCAATTGTCGACCCAAAGGATATCTCCGCCCATGCTCAGCATGGCTGGCTCGTCCGAGGTCATGCGGAATTGGGGCGTACCGGCCATATTGGTTGCGGCTCTCAAAGCGGTGATATCCAGGGTGGAGAGATTCAGCTTCCCCAATTCAGCATCATATTTGGTTGTCACATGGACCGTGCCCGAATCCGTCTGGATTCCGTGGCGAGCCCGGTAGGTCACATAGATCTGGCCATTTGAAACGACCGGAACATTGGGGACGTCATTATTGCCATAGGTATACAGAACCGGCAACGTCCCCAGGCTGGTTCCGGTGGTGGCATTCAAAGCAAAAAAGGTCTGGGCTGAAGGGGTGGAATTTAGGAAGGACAAAATCTTGGGTTTTACCGCGTTCCAATCTGCCGTCCAATCCGCCAGCACGCCACCCGCCTGATCCATGATGTCATCTCCCCAACCTCTCAACAGATTGTGAAAGAAATAAATCGGCTGGGAGCGGTAGAGGACGGTGTTCCCGGAAACCACCGGGTAGCGCTCGGTCATCGTCTGGCCCTGCAATCCCGTCTGCCAGCGCACCGCACCGCTGGCTGCATCCACGGCAATGGCTTTGATACTTTCATTGGCAAAAAAGACCAGATTGCCATCCGAGCTCAGTGAGGGAGAAGTGAGGATCGGCGCACCGGAATCGTACGACCAGAGCCTGTCCCCCGATTGCAGATCCAGCCCGGTCAACACTCCACTGGTGGAGGCGACGAACACCCGCAATCGACCCGCATCGATCAAGGGCGCCGTTGCGCTGGAGCCGGCGGCAACCTGCCACAACAGCGATCCATTGGCTGTGTTGAGCGCGTACGTGTTGCCATCATAGGAGCTGACGATCAGGATCGTCCCAGCCACACCCGCCGAATGCCGGATCGGCCCCCCCGTTTGAAAGGACCATAAGGGCGCCCCGGTGGTCGCATTGCGGGCATAGAGGACGCCATCCATCCCCCCGATGAAGAGACGACCACCGGCGACGATCGGTTGAGCGCGAGAAGCGAAAGGAACCCCGACCCATTTCCAGGCATAACAATACGGAGGGTCGACCTGTTCTGAAGTGGCATTCGATCGCTGAGCGTCGTGGCCGAGCTGTGACCAGTCAGAGCCACCTCCAGGATAAGGACCCGGTGCTGTACTCGTTGTAACGAGAGGTAAATAGACCGGGTTTGTTGGCCCTGCGGCAGCCCGCGCAGTCGTTGCGACCCCGGTCGGAGGAACGGCTGAAGCTGTCCATGGCAAATTACACAAGGTCAGGCTGGCGGTAAGGATAAACGATGAAGCAAAGTGGATCAAACTTTTAACATTTTGCATCATTGACTCCGTGTGATTGTAAGAGCTGGTATAGCATCCTCTTTTCAATCTTCTGTGTCGGAAGATATGGAAAATTTTCTCCTTGATCATCCCTATTGGATATGCTTCATCCTTATACCCTATTTTGGTTCGATGATTGCCCTTCCTTACAAAAGTGTTATTATTTATTTCTGTTTTTATGACAATTTTTGAGAACAAAACAACGTTGAACGACGAGTTGAACCAAGGGTGCAAGCCCGGCTACGGCTTCTCATCTCGTTTGCGATCTGGCAAAAATAGAATCCTTTGCATTGATTTCTTCACGAAGGGATGGTACAATCTGGGGAGAAAAGGTTCCCGGGCGCGTAGCTCAGTTGGTCAGAGCGCATGTATCACACACATGAGGTCGAGAGTTCGAGCCTCCCCGCGCCCACCTTATATGAAGGAATATTTTTCTGAAAGGATATCCCCGTAAAGGTGATATCCTTTTGGATTCTGAGGGGTGTCGGATAAGGCAGTGCAGAAAATGCGGTGAATGGAAAGCTGAATCAGAATATAACCGGCGAAATCTGGAACAACAATATCTTCAGTCCATCTGTCGAACCTGCCAGTGTCAGCAGGGCAGAGACCGCTATTCTGCTCACCTGGAGAATGGCAAAACGATCAATAAGGATTCTTGGCAAAGAGCCAGGAGCGAAGCCAAAAAAGAAAAGCCGGCTATTCAATAAAGACGTTATTCTTCTTCCAGGGAAAAGTGGAGGGGATATCCTTCCATCCCGGCGGCGAAATGCGCCTTGCCAATACGCTTCTGAGCTTCCGCCCGGGGCAGGACCTGGACAATGGCCATTCCGGTGTAATGGGCGGTGAGCATGACGTTCAGCGCGTCTGGCCGGCTGAGGAAAAAGAAGCGCTCGAGCACCTGGACGACAAAATCCATAGGGGTGACATCGTCATTATGGATGATGACCCGCACCAGCGGCTCAAGTTCTTCTTCCGGAACCGGGATGGGGGAAATTTCAGGCTTCGTTTTTACCTGGGAGCGCATACTCATCCTTCCGTGATCTGGGATTGCCGAAATGGGTGGATCGGCACGGGGATCCCGGCTACCAGCCAGTATACCTCATCTGCCCGGGCGGCCAGGCGCTGGTTGGCCCATCCCAGCAGGTCGCGGAAGATCCGGCCGAGGGGATAGGGGGGGACCAGGCCCAGGCCCACCTCGTTGGAGACGATGATCCAATCCCAGGGGCTATCCTGGACCAGCGCCGCCAGGTCCGCGATCTCAGCCGCCATCCGCGCCGTCGCGGCCTCTTCGTCCGGATGGTCGACGTCCTCGGTCACGTCCAGGAGGATGTTGGTCGCCAGCATGGTCAGGCAGTCGACGAGGACCAGTTGGGCGGAGGAGGGAAGGAGATCCCTCAGGCTGCCCAGCCGGGAAGGAATTTCCAGCGTCGTCCAGGAACCCGGCCGCTCCCGCTGGTGGACCGCGATGCGCTTTTCCATCTCCGTGTCCAGGGCGCGGGCCGTGGCGACGTAGGCCACCTGTTTGCCGCTTTCCAGGGCCAGTTGCCCGGCAAAGGTCGATTTCCCGCTGCGCGCGCCCCCCAGGATCAGGGTCAAACGTCCCATCTTGCTCCTTCCTCTTGGAAAAACCGGCCGGCGATCAGCTTTTTTCGGAGACGCTCGCTTCGCCAAACGTGGCCATCTCTGCCAGCAGCCTGCAGGCCGCCTCGACCAGCGACATCGCCAGCACCGCGCCGGTCCCCTCGCCGAGGCGCAACTGGAGGTCGAAGAGCGGCTCGACCCCCAGCCAGTCGAGCATGCGCCGGTGGCCCAGCTCCTGGGAGCAGTGGGCGGCGATCAGGTAGGAGCGCACCTGAGGGGCCAGCACCGCCGCGATCATCGCCGCCGCGGTGGAGATAAACCCGTCGATCACGACCGGCCGGCGGTTTGCCGCCGCGCAGAGAATTGCGCCCGCCAGGCCACCAATCTCAAACCCACCTACCTTTGCCAGCAGGTCCAGCCCATCCTGCGGATCGGGGCGGTTGCCGTCCAGCGCCTGTTGGATTACCTGGATCTTGCGCTGGTAGCCCTCGTCGTCCAGGCCGGTTCCGCGCCCGGCGATCAGCGCCGGCGGGCAGCCGGTCAGGGCCGCGGCGATTGCCGCGGAGGGAGTGGTGTTGCCGATGCCCATGTCGCCCGTGGCGAGCAGGTCCAGGCCCGCGTCCAGCTCAGCCTCGACGACGCTCGCCCCGGCGAGGAGGGCCTCCCTGGCCTGGGCGCGGGTCATGGCCGGCTCACGGGCGATGTTGCCGGTCCCGCGGGCGATCTTTTTATCGACCAACCCGGGGTGTGGGTCCAGGTCCTGGGCGACGCCCATATCCACCACGACGACCCGCGCGCCGACGTGGCGGGAGAGGACGTTGATGGCGGCCCCGCCGCGGAGAAAGTTGAGCACCATCTGCGCGGTCACGTCCTGCGGATAGGCAGAGACCCCGGCGGCGGCGACCCCATGGTCGCCGGCCATCACCGCGACCAGCTTCTTCTGGATATGTGGGATCGGTTGGCCGGTAATTCCTGCTACCTGGATCGACAGGTTTTCCAGGCGGCCCAGGCTGCCTTGCGGCTTGGTCAGGCGGTCCTGGCGTTCTCGAGCCGCCTGCATGGCCCGCTCGTCGAGTGGGACGATCCTGGAGATGAGGGTTTCGAGCTGCATGGCTGGCTAACCGTGATAAATGGATTGAGTCGCGCGGAGTCGATCGGCCCGGCCGTCCGGGATGACCAGAGGCGTCCCAAAATCGGGATGGGGGATGACCTGGATGGGGACGCTGAAGACGGAGGTCAGATTTTCGGCGGTCAGGACCGCGTTGGGGGCGCCGACAGCCTGCAGCCGGCCGCAGTTCAGCAGGGCGATCCGGTCGGAATACTGGCCGGCGAGGCTGAGCTCGTGCAGGACCATCAACACCGCCAGGCTTTTTTCCAGCGCCAGCCTCCGGAGCAGGGAGAGAAGGTTGGATTGGTGCTGAAGGTCCAGGTAAGTGGCAGGCTCATCGAGGAGCAGCAGAGGGGTTTCCTGGGCCAGGGCGCGGGCCAGCAGGACCCGCTGCTGCTCGCCGCCCGACAGCTCACCCACCACGCGGTGGGCCAGATGGTCCGTTTGAGTCAGCGCCAGGGCGTTTTGGACAGCGAGGCGGTCTTTTTCCCCGGGCTGGCCGAGCCAGTTCATATAGGCGGTGCGTCCAAGTAGGACGGTGTCCTCCACGGTATAGGCCCCGGGGAGGCTGCGCGCCTGGGAAACCACGGCTAGCCGGCGGGCAAGCTGATGAGGCCTCAGCCCGCGGATATCGGTGCTCCCCACGCGGACGCAGCCAGCGCTCAGGGGGAGAGCCCCGCTGACCGCGCGCAGCAGCGTCGACTTGCCGGCGCCATTGGGACCCACTACGGTCACCACCTCGCCGGGGGCCACGTTCAAGGAAACATTTTTCAAGATAGATCGCCCGGCCAGGCTCACAGCGATCGCATCGATTTCCAGCATACTTCACCTCTTGCCTTTCACCCTATATTGCCAGATTTTGCCCTGCGCAGGACCCACAGGAAAAACGGGGCGCCGGCCAGCGCCGTAACGATCCCCACCGGAAGAACCTGGGGAGCCAGCACAGTCCGCGCCAGAAAATCAGCCAGGAGCAGGCTGACCCCACCCCCCAGGAAAGAGAGGGGGATGATCTGGCGATAATCCGGCCCCCAGACCATGCGGATGACGTGGGGGACGATCAGGCCTATAAAACCGATGATCCCCGCGAAGGCGACCGCGGAGGCCGCGGTCAGGGAGGCGGCCGCGATGATGACCACCTTGCTACGCTCCACGGGTAGCCCCATCTGCTGGGCCTGTTCATCCCCGAACTGGAGGACGTTCAGGGCGTGGCCCGAAGCCATCAAGACCGTCGCTCCCGGGATGAGGTAGGGCAGCATCGCCAGGACCGGCTGCCAACCGCTCATCGAGCCGCCGCCCAGCAGCCAGTTCAGGGCGCGGCGGATTTCCTGGTTGGAGCCGAGCATTAAAAAAGAGGTCAGCGCGTTCATAAAGGCGCTGCCTGCCACGCCGGCCAGGATCAGGTTGGCGGTGGGGGCGGCGCCCCCGACTCGCGCCAGAAAATATACCAGGGTTACCGTGAGCAGCGCCCCGATAAACGCGGCTGCCGGGACCGCATACAAGCCCAGGACCGAGATCTGCCACTGCCAGCTCATAGCCAGCACCGCTCCCAGCCCGGCGCCGGAGGCCACGCCGATCAGGTAGGGATCGGCCAGCGGATTGCGGAAAAGGCCCTGGTAGGCCGCCCCGCTGCTGCCCAGGGCCGCTCCGGCCAGCAGGATCAAGGCGGTATGGGGAACACGAACCTGAAATACGATCACCGAAAAGGTTTCCGGCCAGTCCGGCTGGATGAGAGCCCCCGGGAGCCGGGCCAGAAGAATCCGCGCTAGCGTCCCGGGAGGGATCACGACCGAGCCGACCGCCACACTGAGGGCCGCGGCGAGGATCAGAGCGAAAAAGTTGACCAGATACTGATTCGGATTCCGAGTCATGGAGTGGTCTTGAACAAATCCGGATGGAGCAGCTTTGCCAGGGCTTCCAGCCCATCGACCAGGCGCGGGCCGGGACGGCTGACCAGGTTATCGTCGAAGGTGAACACCCGTTGAGCCTGGACCGCGCCCAGTTTTTGCCAGCCCGGGCGAGCGGCAACCTGTTGTGGGGTGACCCCACCGTAGGTGAAATCACCCAGCAAGATGTAATCCGGGTTCTCGGTCAGCAGCTTCTCGACCGACATCTGGCCCCAGGCCGAACCGAGGCTGTTGCCCAGGTTTTTTCCACCGGCCTGGGTGAGGAGCACGTCGATGAACGTTCCAGGGCCAGAAGTCCAGGGCGCGTTTGGATCGGTGCTGTCCAGCTCGTAAAAGACCGTGGGCCGCTCCTGCAGGGTGGAGGTTTTGGCAGTCACCGCGGATACCCGGGCCTTCAGGGATTGGATCAAACGGTCCGTTTCGGCTTCATGCCCGACCAGGCGGGCGACCGTGGCGAGGTTATGGTACATGTCATCCAGGCTGAGCGGATTTTTGAGGTAAAAAACGTTCAGATGCAGATCTTGCAGCGCCGTTACCTGATCGGGTGGGGTGATCTCGGTGGCCAGGATCAGGTCTGGCTTGAGAGAAACGATCCTCTCGGTGTTGATCGCGCCGAATCCACCCCCCACATCGGACAGGGTTTTGGCTCGATCGGGATAGTCACTGATGGAATCACGGCCCACGACCTGATCGCCGGCGCCGACCGCGAAGAGGATTTCGGTGTTGGACGGAGCGAGGGAAACCACCCGCCGGGCAGGATGCTCCAGGACGAGGGTGTTGTTCAACCCGTCGGTTAGCGAGATGGGGGATTGGGTGGGCGCCGGGGACGGTGCCCGGGTGGGGCCGCCAGCAGCGGACGGCGCGCAGGCCGCCGCGAGGACCAGGATCAAAAAACAAAAAACCCTGTTACGAAGACAGGGTGTTGAGGTCAGCTTATGGTTTTTTGCACCAGCCATATTCCGCTCTCCCTTCTGCGAGGATCAGGAATGTCAGAGGGAAGCGGTCGACCTGGCTCGTTAGCTCGACACGGCTAACTTACAGTTGCGCGACAGCACCGGACTCTCACCGGTTTCGCCTCGGCGGTTTGCCTGAGCCCTCCCATCCGGGGGAAGGGCGCTTCCATCCACCATCGATTGGGTTGTTAAGCATGAAGCACTACAGCCTGATTATACTCGAGATCTCCCTGAAAAACAGGATTATCTGAGATGATGTTTATCACAGAACCGGGATCAAATCTTCATGAGCAGGCCCTCACCAGCCGCGGGAAGCGATCAGCTCGGCCTCGGGGAGGGCGGCGATCTGGCGGCCCACCATCGGCTCGCCCAGGTTGCGGCTGACCTCGGCCAGGATGTGCGGGTCGTTGTAATGGGTGGT
>DATKLX010000240.1:0-12121 GCA_035542155.1 Anaerolineaceae bacterium | reverse complement strand
TTCTTGATTATTGATAAACTTGTTCATGAAGCCTCGCTTTTGGATAAGGATGGTCGTGGAAAACCAAGTTTATCCTTTTCGAGGCTTCTTTGCTTCCGCTTGTCCGAACTCTTGTCCTAACCTCAGGTCAAAAATGACGGATTTTCTTTTATGTTGGACCACCCTATAATAGAACAAAAGTTCTAATACGTTCTCCTTTCGAGGTGAAGAATGGCAGATCAATCGAAACCGGAAGCCAGCGAAGGTGGGATCGAGCCCACCGCGCCCTATTCCAGCGAGCTGGCCGGGCTGAACGCAGGCGCGGATGAGGATCTGCACGGCGAGATCGCCCTGCTGCGCGCGGCGATCCAGAACCTGGCCGGGCGGTCCAGCCGCGAGACGCTCGACTTCGATACCTGGCAGAAGACGGTCGGAGTCCTGGGGATGGCCTGCTCGCGCCTGGCCGGATTGATCCGGGCGCAGCGCAAACTGGAGCAGGACCGGACTCCTGAAACGGCTGAAATCATGAGCCGGGCGCTGGCTGAAGCGTTAAAGGAGCTGGGGATATGAACCGCCCGGACTGCCCGGTCTACGAGCAGGTGCGCGATTTGGGCAACGAGATCCGCCGGACGCTGCGCCGGCTGCGCCGCTCGATGCGCGAGTGCCGCAAGTGCCCGATCGTCGAGGAATGCTCGCTGCGGGTCGATGTGCAGGATTTGATCCGCCGGGCGGCGGAGGAAGCCCTGGAGGAGCTCAGTGGCTGAGCCAGAAGTCTCCACTCCTGTGGAAAGCTTTCCCTGTCCTGGGCTGCCCTACACGGGCCTGCTCTTTCAGCAGTTCAAGCAGGCTTTCCTCAACCCGCGGGCGTTTCCGTGTGTGGGTGGGGTGACCCTTCGCTCCTATCAGGTGGCGGTGGCCGAGAAGATTGTCGACTCGGTACTGCGCCACCTTGGGTTGAGCTTTGTGGTCCTCTTCCCACGGCAGTCGGGGAAGAACGAGCTCCAGGCGCAGATCGAAGCCTATCTGCTCAAGCTGCTCGGCTCGACCGACGCGGAGATCATCAAGATCTCGCCGACCTGGAAGCCGCAGAGTTTAAATGCCATGCGGCGGCTGCAGCGGATTTTGGAGCGGAATGTGCTGACCCGCGACTCCTGGATCAAAGAACAGGGCTATATCTATCGGATCGACCGGGCGCGGATCTTCTTTCTTTCCGGAGGGCCAGAAGCGAACATCGTCGGCGCGACGGCCTCGACTCTGCTGGAAGTCGACGAGGCGCAAGACGTGTTGACAGCCAAATTCGACAAGGACATCGCCCCAATGGCGGCGAGCACGAACGCGACGCGGGTCTTTTGGGGAACGGCCTGGACGAGCAAGACGTTGCTGGCCCGGGAAATGCGGGCGGCACTGGAAGCGGAGCGGCAAGACGGAATGAAACGCGTATTTCGGATTGACGCGGACGTGGTCGCGGCGGAGGTGCCGGCTTACGGCAAGTTCGTGGCAGAGCAGGTTGCCAGGCTGGGGCGCAATCACCCGATGGTCAAAACCCAATTTTTCAGCGAAGAGATCGACGCGGAGGGCGGAATGTTCCCGCCAGCGCGGCGATCGCTGATGATGGGACAACACAAACGGCAGCATGCACCAACGCCGGGGCACATCTATGCCCTGCTGCTGGACGTAGCCGGCGAGGATGAAACGGCCGGCGACGCAGAAAGCGGCGGTGAACTGACCAATGCAAGGCGAGACTCACCAATGTCTTCATACTGCCTTCTTTTTAGATCGTTTTACATGTTCCAAGTGGGATTGGAGCGCAGTGATTTTTTCTTCATCCAGAGGGATTTTCCAAGGCGTACCTTTACCCACCTGCTGGGCTTGAAGGCGGCCCCCATAAATCCATGTATAAATTGTACCTTTAAACACGCCTATTCTTTTTGCGGCTCCTTCCACCGAATAAGTGCCATCCTCCCACCGATCTGGGGTAAATCCTTGGTGTATGACAGAAGGCAGTCCCATCTGCTTCCGGAGGATCCAAAGCAGCTTGCTGGTAAATAGCTGTTTGTGCGGGGTGCGAAATCCTTCCGTATTTAAAGTCGCGGCAATCTCCTCGTCCATTTTCTCTGCCGCATGCAGTTCCCGGATGCGTTGTTCCAGTCTCTCTGTATCCGCATAGTCCTTATAGCCCATCACTCGGCGGGTATACCCGTGTTCGCTCATGGCTCCCGTCTGCCAATTGATTTGGAACCATACTTTCCCTTTTTCTCTGTGTTGGTCCACAACCACATCGCGAATGAGCAAGCGGACAATTTGCTTACGATCTGCCGGAGTGGTAGTCGGCGCATACCAGACCCGCGGTAAGTTTTCACCCAGGGCCAGAATCTCTTGCCGGTCCTCGGGAGTTAGTTCCAGCCGATTTTTTCGCAGCCAGACCTGGTAATCCTGTTCGAGTTGTTCCTTGGCGCGCAGTTTCTGCTCCCATAGACTTTCTAGATTTCGGGCCACCAGCCGGTTTTCGGGTTCCACAGCATTGTACTGGCGGCGGGCTCGTTCCGTTTCATAAGTCGCTCGTTCCAAACGGATTTGCCATTGTTGGCGTAAGGTTGTATTTTCCTGTTCAAGCTGTTCTACAGCAGCTAGAGCCAGAACGATCTGGTCAGGAGCCAAGCAGGCCAATACGATTCGTTCTATCTCCTCGTCTAAACCGAGTGCGCGAACCTCCTGACAGTGCCCGTGTTGCAGTTGTTGGTGTGCATACTGACAACCGTATACGGGGAATTCACCCTGGGGACCCGAATAATGCAAGTACATTTTCGCCCCGCATCGACCACAGCGAATGATCCCCTGCAAAAGCGCTTGCCCCTTTCGGGGTGCCCCCGGTCGGTCTTCCCGATACTTACTTTGGTTATCAGCCAGTCGTTTGCGATTCGTCAAAAATTGTTCCCAGGAAATGTAAGCCGGATAAATATTTTGGATCACAACCGGCCAATCTTCAATCGGTACTTGAACCACACCCGAAGTTGGATGTCCCGGTGTTCGTCGAGTGGGGTCACATCTGCTCTGGCCATAGACATAGGCGCCCGCATAGGCGGGGCTTCTGAGAATGCCTAACACCGCACTGGTCCGGGCTGGTTGCCAGATTACATCATGCGGAGCAGGACCCAGGAGTGGGCGGGAAGGTAGCCAAAGATCCTGGTTATGCAGATAGCGGACCACGGCCCGAGCCGTCCCTAATTCCTCAAATTTCTCGAAGACCAAACGGATACGGCTTTGCACTTCCGTATCCGGATGAAAAAGAACTTCATTCTCCCGCATGCGGACCAGGCCGACCGGCAAAGCCTGGCGCAGTTCGCCGCGTTCTGCCTTGTGTCGAGCGCCATTATGCATCCGGAGTTTTATCTGGTGCAGTTCGGCCTCGCTCATCATCCCAGAAAGCCCCAATAATAAGCGGTCCGCATACACCCGCGGATCATATAAGCTTTCTCCATCTGCGATGAGTGCGCCAAACAAAGAACACAACTCCAACAACTGGTACCAATCGGCATTGTTTCGAGAGAGCCGTGAGGCATCTATGCTCAGAACAATCCCAACCTTTCCTAACCCAATCTCAGCCAATAAATATTGGAAACCCTGGCGCCCGTCCGTAGAAGCGCCGGATTTACCCAGATCCTCGTCAATCACTTTGACCCGTTCACTGGGCCAACCAAACTGTGCAGCCCGGCCAACCAGTTCATATTGCAAGTCAGTGCTTTCCGAATGCCGGATCACCTGGCTCAACGAAGACTGTCTGACATAAATATAGGCGAGTTTGGCCAGATGTTCATTGGTCACTTTGGAAGAGCTATACCCGTTCATCGCGGCCCTTCTCCTGGCCAGACATTTCCCGAATTTTCTGGATCATCTGGGCCAGTTGTTGAGCGAGCTGCCTTCGCGATTCGGGGGTCAATTGGCTCCAGAGAAGTGGGATGGTCAGATTCTCCTGTACTAACCCCTGTGTTGGATGTAGCTTGAGATCTTGCAGATGGACCCGCTGACCGGTCATGGCTTACCTCCTCTGCTGCCCGTACCCATAATTGAATCAGTCTGGCAACAGGGAGAATAGTCCGAACCGAGATGAATGGCAATTCCTGCTGGTTTAGCGGGAAGTGAACCTGGTCAAAATCTGTTGCAGAACGGGGGACCGACCGGCGAAGACCATTCGGTAAACGGATTATAAGTTGTGTTTTTCCTCGGGGAGAAGTACTTCGCGCCAGGGGAAAGGTGCGGCCGAATAATGGGTGAGCTGGGTCAATAATGGTAACTTGTTGGATAAGCCCATCTATTTGTGAGGCATTCTGTGGGGTTTGATTCGACAGCCCTGACGGTGGTCGACGTGGACCTCTCTTTGCTCTCGGATCCCGCAGTCAAAGCGCCGGTCTACCGGATTGTGGACCGGAGGAGCTGGACGGGGATCAAGCATACACGGATCTATGCCCAGATCCTTGGGCTGATCGAAAGCTGGGGTGCACGGTGGGTCGTTGTGGATGCGACGGGAGTTGGTGCAGGGCTGGCGAGCTTCTTAGATCGCGGGCGCCCTGGCAAAGTGATCCCTTTTCTGTTCAACGGCAGTACGAAAAGCGAGCTGGGGTGGGATCTGCTGGGGATTGTGGAGACGGGACGTTTCAAGGATTGGTCCTCGAACAACGGTAAAAATGGCGATGACCAGCTTCAGGAAGAATTTTTCCACCAGTTGGAGCTGTGCCAGATGACCATCATCCCAGGACCGGAACACCGAATGAGATGGGGCGTTCCGGATGGCACAAGAGACCCAGCAACCGGCGAGCTGGTCCACGATGATCTGGTGCTCTCTGCGGCGTTGGTCGGCGTGCTGGACCAGCAGGAATGGTTTCTGCCTGGCCAGACGGTGATTTTAGCCGGAAGGGACCCACTACATTCTATGGATAGGGAAGGGTTTTAGGAATTTTCGATTTTCCCCGAAAAGTTCATCGGGACAGGCGATTTTCGATTGGAGGAAAACGATATGGCGAACGAAAAATTTCTAAAAAGCAGAGATTTGTACACCGGGGAGCTGGTGGACCTGGGGAACGGCAGCTTTGCAGAGCGGGTGGACACGGACACCGGGTCGCCGGCGCACGCCTTCGAGATCACCCCCAGCGACACAGCGGACCTGGCGCACCAGACCCGCGCGATCTACGTGGGTGGGAACGGCGACGTGAACCTGGTCACAGCCGGCGGGGAGACTGTGCTGTTCAAGGCGCTGACCGCGGGAACGATCCTGCCGATCAAGGCGACGCGAGTGCTGGCCGCCTCAACCAGCCCGAACATGAACCTGGTAGGACTGTACTGAGGTGAAATGTGACGACCTACTACGTCCGCAAAACAGGCAGTGATGCTATAGGCAACGGATCGGATGCCAATCCCTGGGCAACCGTCAATAAGGCGCTGAGCACCATCAGCGCGGCGGGCGGTCACCTGATCCTGGTCGGGCCGGGAACGTATGCGGAAGACAGCGGGAGCGGCTATCTGGCGCTTTCGCGCAACTTTACCATGATGGTGGAAGTTGCCCCTGAAACAGGCGTGAAGGGGGACGTAATCATTCGCGGTTCATCCAACCCGACGTACTGCGTGTGGATTGGGGCTGGGGCGCCGCGAAACTTGAGGTTCAGAAATATCGTTTTTGACCCTCAAACTGTCAGCAGGGCGACGATCCTCATCCGCGCGGGCAACCCGATAGGGCCCATTGAGTTTATCAACTGCGATATTTTTGCCAGAAACAACGAAAAAGTATTCGAGTGCCTGCCCGGCGCCGGGGATCATCATCGGCGAGCGGTTTGGGATCATGCCGGAGATCTTCGTTGCCGGCGACCAGTACAGCCCGGCGATGTTCACCAACGACGAGCTGCGGATCAAAGCGCGGCATTTCCTGAACGTGCTGGTGGCGGACTTCCGGCCGCTCTATAAGGCGAATGTGCCGTAAGATCTGAGCAAAAAGTCCTCACCACAGCGCAGGGACTAATCTTTCAAGAAAGGAACTGGAGCATGGAAACCCCCAAGTGGAAGTCAGTGCTTGCCTCGCGGAAGTTCTGAGCGGCCATGGTTGGGATTGCCTTCGTGATCATCAAGGCGTACAGGCCGAATTTTCCGGTGAGCGAAGAGCAATTGATCAGCCTGGTCGTGGTGATCGTGGGGTACATCCTTGGGACGGCGGTCGAGTCGGGGCTCAGCGCGGACCGGCCAAACATTCCCGGGAACAACGGGCCCACCCAATGAACGAGCGCGAGTTGATTGAGCGAGCCGCGGAGCGGGCCGGCTGCCAGGCCAGCCAGTTGCTGGCCTGGCAGATCTACCCGGATCGATTGGTGATTGTGGTCGCAGATGGGCGCAAGCTGAGCTTTACGCTGGCCGATATCGCCCCAGCAGAAGCGGCGAGCCCACCAGGCGGAGAAGCGGACCGGTCCGCACTGGCAGAAAAGGCGATCGCCGCGGCGGCAGGCGAGGAAGAACCGGCGAAATCGGCCAGGGTGGCCACCTTGAAAAAGAGCAAGAAGTGATCAGCAGCTCCCTCCCCTGCCAAAACCCAGCCCTTTCGGCGGACAGTGGAGGGAGCATTCAAGTATCCTAGGGAGGAGGCCAGGAATGGCGACTGATTTAGCTTCGATCCGGGCCAGGGTAGGCGTGGAACTGGGCGACGCGGGTGGGGTGAATTACCCGCAGGCGCAGCTTGACGAGGGGATTCGCCTGGCGCTGAACGAGTATAACCTGATGCTGGGGTTCCAGGGGGTGACGGCGGTCACGTTGAGCGGGCTGGACGGCGCCGTGGCTACTACGCTTCCGGCAATCCACGAGGGAGCGCTGGTGGTGGGCGCGGCCGGCTACGCCGTATCGGGCCGGGCCGTCGACCGGTCGGAGGCCTTTGATCTCAACCAGCAACTGCCGCAGCAGTTGGTCGACCTGGGGCGCCAGTATTTGAACGACTTTCGCAAGATGGTCGGCCAGTACCGGGCTGATCTGACCCGGGACGCGGAGATGACCAGGAAAAGCGGCTTTACGAATGCGGCGCCGCCGCCTTACCCGTCGACAGATCCGGCGATCTCGAGCTGGCCGGTCGACGCTCGGGATGGAGAGAAATTTTAATCACAAAGGACACGAAGAAGAGCACCAAGGAAAATACCAAACAAGCTCTTCGTGCCCTTTGTGTGCTTTGTGGTTCGATTTTTTTCAAGGAGTTTTGATGAACTATTTAGCTTTGGGATCGAGCAACGGCTTGACCGTGCTGCAGGGGGCGGGCATGGCGGCGCCGTACCGCGGGGCGATCTACGCGCCGAAGGCGGCGAGCGACGAGCTGGTCGAGGACGCGATCGACGTGGCGCTCGAAGGGAGCGACGCGCAGCTCCTGGCGGCGCTGAAAGACCTGGAAAACAAGTTCAGCCAGGCGCGGGCGACCTGGCGGTCGCAGCATCCCCGGATGATCTGGCTCGCTTTTTCGGACACGGCCGCCGACGCGGTGTATCTCTCGGAGGTCCATGACGGCTGGATCGAAAAGCTGAAAGGCACGCGCGCGGCCGGGGGCCTGGCGCTGCGGCTGCACGTGGTGCGGTTGAACCGCTGGGAATTCGACGCCGGCGCGCTGGCGACGGTGAGCAATGACACCGGCGGCGGAGCGAACCGGACGCTGCAGAACCACACGGACAGCACGAGTCACGAGAACTGGCTGGAGTGGGCCAGTTCGCAAAATCCGGCGAGCCTGCCGGCGCCGATCACGGTGAACCTCAAAAATACCTGCGGCTCGGCGACCGGAGAGATTTTGCTGGGGCTGTACGATTTCCTGGGCGACATGGTCAATCCCTGCTATCCCTGGCTGGAAGGAGAGGCGGCGAGCGGAGGCTCCGCAAACCAGGCGAGCGCGAGCTGCAGCGGAGGCTATTTTAAGCCGGTGATCTGGGCGGGCGCCGCGGAGGCGCAGCTTTTGACCTGGAACTTCTCGACCTCGGGCGGGCTGTGGCGGCCGTACCGGCCTCTGATCCGTTTCGGCGTTCCCAACGGATACAGCGATCTCTGCCTGCGGATCAAGCTGCTCTTTGGCTCTCAGGTGGTTTGGGAAGGGCCGCAATGCCTGATGTCTGCAAGCGTGGACCTGCAGGAGCTGGGCGCGCTGGAACTCCCGCCAGCGCTGGTCGGCTGGAGCGAGCAGGGGAACCTGACGCTGGGGCTCTACGGGAAGCGCGCGGCGGGCGGAACGCTCAACGTCGATTACCTCGCCCTGGTCCCGGCCGATTCCTGGATGCGTCTGGTCCCACGCGGTCTGGGCCTGGCGACGAACGAAACGCTGCAGATCAGCTCCAGGCTGGGGAATGCGGCGATCAACAAGGGCGGCGGGGCGATGTTCTCGGATTACGTGATCTACGGCGGCCCGCTGCTGGCGAAGCCTGGATTGAAGCAGCGGCTGTACGTGTTCACCAAGAACCTGGCCGGATCGGCGGCGGAGATCGACAGGACGAGCCAGGTCTCGGTATCGATTCCCAACTGGACGAGGACGCTTTAATTGCCCTGGCCTGTCCGCCAGGACAGGCTGATGGTAGATTTGGGAGGATCGTATGCTGACGGCCAAAATCAAGAACAGGGATTTTACGGAGCGGGCAGATCTGGACTGGCTGCGGCTGGTGGTGGCGCGGATGAGCTGGGCGGGGATGGGCGGGCCGGACGAAGCGGAGCTCGCGGCGGAAGGCCCGGAGCTGGCGCTGTGGGAGCTGGTGGAGCTCTTGCGCTACCCGGTGGAAATCTGGGACACGGAAAAGCAGGAGCTGGCCTGGTGGGGCTACGTGGAGCGGGCGAAGGTCTGGAACGAACAGGACCTGGCGGCCAGCGTGGCGCTGGAGGGGATGGCCAACCGGATCGCGGTGACCTTCTCGTCGTTGACGCCGGGGCTGGATCTGGTCAACGGGCGGTATACCACGAGCTGGGCCGACAACGCCGACAGCCAGACAGCGTACGGCGTGAAAGAGCTATTGGTGAGCCAGGTGGGCAGCACGGCCGCAGCCGCGCAGGTGCTGCGGGATAAGGTCCTGGACCAGCGCAAGTATCCAGGGGTGGAATGGTCAACAGGTCAACAGGTTGCTTCGTCGCTCGGGCAACAAGGCAATTCGGTCCCAATCACGAAGCAACCAGGCGCCCAATTACTTCTTCGCGGCTGGTGGCACACCCTGGACTGGCTGTACTGGGCCAACCCGGCCGGGCGGGAAACTTTCGAATACGGGGGGACTCAAGACTGGTTTGGAGCGCAGTGGGCGGACTGGGCCTACTCGCAGCCATTCAGCACGCCGGCCGGCTCGGCGAGTTGGCTCTGCGACCGGGTGCAACTGCGGCTGAAAAAGATCGGCTCGCCGGCGGACAATGTGATCGTGCAGCTCTGCGCCGATTCGGGCGGCAACCCGGGGACGGTGCTGGGGAGCGGCAGCCTGGCCGGCGGCGGGATCAGTTGGAACATGCGGTTAGAGGAGGTCCTGATCTCGCCGGTGGTGGCGATCGCGCCGGCGACTACCTACCACATCCAGGTGAAGCGGTCGAATGCTGCGCCGGACGGCTACCACTACTTCATGCTGGATACCTACACGGGCGGCTCTTACTCTTACCCGCGGGGGAATCTGCTGGTCTATGCGACCAATGCCTGGCAGCAGCACCCCCAGCCGGCCTGGATGTGGTTCAAGGTCCTGGGGGCGCAGGAAACGACAGCGCAGATCGCCGCGGCGGCGGCGCGGCAGACGCTGATCGCGGCGGTGGATCTGGACGCGGCCAGCGGTGTATCCACGAATCAGTACCGGATTGGCGACCACAAGGTCAAGATAGAGATCGAAGCCTGGGCGAAGATCGGCACGGCGGCGGGGAGGCAGCTCCTGGCGCGGGTGAGAGAGAACCGCCGGCTGTGGGTGTATGAAGAGCCGGCGCCAGGAGTGAAAGATTGGGGGTTGTTGAAGTCCGGGGAAGTACGGAACGAGTTCGACCAGGCCGTACCCGAGTGGCGAGACTGCTCGGGGGTGTGGCTGGGGCTGCGGGACGTGCTGCCGGGAACGGTGAACGTGCAGCGGCTGGCGGACGCGAAACGGATCTTCGTGGCGAGGTGCGGTTGGTCCCTGGGGAAGGGGAGGTGGATCGAGGCGAGGTGAAAGGGGCCACACTTTTTCGGGTTCTGTGAAAAAATTGATTTGTTCCAGTATCAGTAGGGTGGGTTGGAAACCCACCCTACTCACTGGTGGGAGAACCATCAACGAATAAAGCCAACGAATAAACGAATGGCGGCTCGATCCAATGGATCTCTACGAAAACTATCCTGTCGGGTTTTTCAAAGGTTGGATCATCGAAATTACACCCTCTTTGCCAGCGGGAATGGCTTAAAAATTCGTTTATTCGTTTACCACTCGTTGCCGGCTTTCCTGTTCGTCAAAACGACCCTAGCCTGACCTCCCCATCCCTGATGTACGAAGCGACGATCACGCCGCTCGGGGAGACGGTTGATTCCGTCAGCTTGAAGGCCGCGGGGATCGTCCCCTGGCCAAACAGCCGCTTTCCTTTCCCCAGCGCGACGGGGAAGATCTTCACCCACAGCTCGTCGACCAGGTCGTTGGCCAGCAGCGTCTGGATCAGGTCGCTGCTGCCGTGGACCTGCAGCATCGGCCCGTCCTGCTGCTTGAGCTTCTTGATCTCCGCGATCACATCGCCTTGAATGGGGATCGTCTCCCGCCAGTCCGTGCTGACGGCCCGGTTCGTGACGACGTATTTTTTTGCGGTATTGATCGGATTGTCGTCGCCCTGGCCGGGCCAATACCCGGCGAATATGTCATATGTCTTTCGACCCAGCAGCAAATCGAACGGCTGGCCCATTTGTTTCCCCATTTCGTCACCCATCGCTTCGTCGAAGTAGGGCACGGCCCAGCCTTCGAGATCGAAGCCGCCCGAGGGGTCTTCGCCTTTGCCCCCGGGAGCCTGCATCACGCCGTCCAGTGAAAGAAATGTTAAGACGACTAATTTTCTCATATTGATATTATACTGGACTTTCGGCCAGTTTTATTCGGACGAATTTTCTCTTATAATTCATTTGTCCGGCTAAATAATTGGGCGGACGGAGAGGCGGAAGACGATGGCTCCCTTTACCGAGACGGAAGGCTTTGGTATCCTGCTGGTCCAGGTCTGCCGGGCGCACCGCAACAAAGCCCAGGAGCTGCTCGGCCGGGTCGACCTGTACCCCGGGCAGGAGTTCCTCCTCGCCAGCCTTTCCCCGCGGGATGGGCTGACCTGCGGCGAGCTGGCCGGTGCGCTGTGCGTCCAGCCGGCCACGGTCACGCGCATGCTGCAGCGTATGGAGCGCTCCGGCCTGCTTGAAACCCGCCCGGACTCCGTGGACCAGCGCGTCTCGCGCGCCTACCTGACCGCGCAGGGGAGGGCGCGGCTCGAGCCGGTCGACCGCGCCTGGGAGGAGCTGGAGCGGGCCAGCCTGGCCGGGTTGAGCGCCGAGGAGCGCCGCCAGTTACGCACCCTGCTGGGGAAGGTGTACCATAATCTGGCCGCAGGGGGGTAGTTTTTTTACAATTTCATTAGCTGACTAAGGAAGGGAATTATCAGTCGTCAGATCCCCACTGAAGAACCAGGGACAGGCAGTTACCTGTTCCAGCCTGCGCAGGCAGGCTTCGTAAGGGTCGCTGTAGCTTTAGCCGCCGGGTCGAGGAAGTCAGACCGGTATTCGGGGTGGAGGGTTGCGCGACGACAGATAACGAAACGAGGGAAGCTCGCTCGTCGCTCCACCCACCCTACATGGGCTGGATCCGCTCATCTGCCTCCACCGGCCCGACGCGGGTAGCCTTGAAAGCCATCCACAAATGCCTACGGCATCACGAATACACGAAAAGGTTCTGACCCAACGTGTACGTTCGACATAAAAAGTTGGCTTCTTCTCTACTTTCGGCAAATGGGGCGCTATCTAAAAGAAGATGCCTGGATCCACATTCGTGTATTCGTGCTCTTTTATTCGTGGATGGCTCGCTAGCTTAGTTTCTGGTGCGAAACACGCACCCAGCACATTAACAATTTGACAAACGAAATGCCTCTTTGGTAAAAGGAAGGTGACCAGACCAAACCCATACCGCGGAGGCACCTCCCATGT
>DATKLX010000239.1:0-43442 GCA_035542155.1 Anaerolineaceae bacterium | reverse complement strand
GATGCTGTAGTTTAACTGAGACAGGTGGGTGAAGTGGCGAACCACGTCCAGCTCTCCCAGCTCGGGGAATGGCAGGTCTTTGCGCAGCATCTCGGCTGGCAGCGGAGTGCGGGGTACGTCCGGCTCGGGGAAGCGGACCCCCTTGCGCCCGGGCGAAGAGAGCTCGTAGATGGTTGGTTCAGCCATGGGCCACCTCCCCCAGCACTTCGACGAGCGCGTCGATCTCCTCACGCGTGTTCATCTCCGTCACCGCAACCAGCATGTGGTTTTTGAGTGAGGGATAATCCCGGCTCAAATCGTACCCGCCCAGGATGCCGTGATCCAGCAGCACTGAGTTGATCTCATCCACCGGTTTGGGGCAGCACACCATGAACTCATGGAACAATGGCACATCCGTGCAAAGACTGTAGCCAGGGATCTTAGAAATCTGCTGGGCGGCATAGTGGGCTTTGTGGAAGCACAGCTCGGCCACCTGGCGCAGCCCGTGTCTCCCCACCGCGCTCATGTAGACCGTCGCCGCGAGGGCGATCAGGGCGACGTTGGTGCAGATGTTGGAGGTGGCTTTTTCGCGGCGGATGTGCTGCTCGCGCGCGGTCAGGGTCAGCACGTAGGCCCGGTTGCCGCGGTTATCTACGGTCTCTCCCACCAGCCGGCCGGCGACTTTACGCACGAGGTCCTTGCGGGTAGCGAAGAATCCCAGGTAGGGTCCACCGTAGCACAACGGGATGCCCAGTGGCTGGCCTTCTCCCACCACGATGTCCGCTCCAATCTCCCCGGGGGTGCGAAGCATTCCCAAGGCGATCGGGTTAGCTGCCACGGCGACCAGCGCCCCGGCGCTGTGCGCGCGCTCAATCAGGGCCGTGAAATCGTAAATCCGCCCGAAAAAGTCGGGGTACTGGACGATCACCAGAGCGGTGTTCGCGTCGATCAGGGGGAGCAGAGCCTCCGGCCCGGCGTCCAGATCGGCAATCGGCTCGTCGCCGACGATTTGCAGGCCTTCGTAGCCGTGGAGGTAGGTGCGCAGGGTGCCTCGGTAGTGAGGGTGAACCGCGGGCGCGACGACCATTTTGTTGCGCTTGCCGCGGAAATTCCAGTAGGCCATCACCGCTGCCTCCGCGGTTGCCGTCGCACCGTCGTAATGCGAGGCATTGGCTACTTCCATGCCGGTCAGGTTGGCGATCAGGCTTTGAAACTCAAAAATAGCCTGCAGGGTCCCCTGAGATACTTCCGGCTGGTAGGGCGTATAGGCTGTCAGGAATTCTCCCCGGCGGATGATTGCATCCACCACCGCCGGTGAATAATGGTTATAAGCCCCAGCTCCCAGGAAACATACCAGGTCGCGGGTTGATTCGTTGGCCATGGCCAGCTCTTGCAACTCGGCCATCGCCTCCATCTCGGTCAGCGCCGGGGGAATGTTCAATTTTGGAAAACGGTATGCAGCCGGGACGTCAACGAAAAGGTCCTCAATACTCTTTGCGCCGATAACCTTTACCATGGCCTCCCGGTCGGCTTCAGTATGAGACGTATACATTAGTGCGCACGCTCCTTACAATAGGTATCATATTCCGCCGCGTCCATCAGACGGTCCAGTTCAGAGGGATCGCTGATCTCCACCTTGAGCATCCAGGCCTCACCGTACGGATCTGTGTTGATTTTTTCCGGGACGCCGGGAAGGTTCTCGTTGACCGCGGTTACCGTTCCTGAAACTGGAAGGTTGACGTCTGCGGCAGCCTTGACCGATTCCACGGTTGCACAAACCGTGTCTTTTTTGATTGATTCACCCACGGAGACTGTGACTTCAACAAACACGATGTCGGATAACTGTTCCTGGGCGTAATCGCTGATCCCTACGGTGGCAACGCTGCCGTCAACTTTGACCCATTCATCAGTCCGGGTGTACTTCAGGTCAGATGGAATGATCATTTCGATACCTCCTTCACAGGGTTAGGGATGGATTTGGTCGGTCTTAACAGAAAACAAAAAGGGGCACCCATCAGCGGGTGTCCCTCTGTCGGAAACCTGAGAGATTCACCTCGTCAAGAGGTTTGCCCCGTCGGTGTCATTCGACTTTCCAGAGGTTGCCATACGCAGGGTCCTTTTACCTGAGAGATTCGCCGGAAAGCTGCTTCCTTTCCGGTTTGCCCCTTCGGCGCCTGAAGATTCAGGTCTCTCCTCTGCGCTGGGATATTGAACATTTTCGGTTCATTGAGATTTCCCGTGATGGATCTTCCCACGGAGATTCCTAAAGAACCACTTTTTCATTCTACGGTTGAAAAAGGGAAAAGTCAAGCTGTTTCTTTGTCGATTTTGACCAGCAGTTTGCCTTTTTCCACCTGGTCGCCAGGCTGGACGTGAATGGCCGCCACCCGGCCCGAGGCCGGCGCCCGCAGGTCCATCTGCATTTTCATTGATTCCAGGACCACCAGTACCTGGCCTTCGTCGACAAAATTACCCGGATTGACTTTAACATTTACCACCATTCCGGGCATGGGAGCGGTCAGCCCACCGATTATTCCGGGCTCGATAAGCCCCCGCAACTGGCCGCGGTCTTTCATCACCCGCGCGATGACCCGCCGCACACCGGAAAGCACTTCGTAGGTCGATGGGCCTTGCAGGCGCAGTTGTAATTCCCGGGCCTGGACGCCTCTCCTGAGCAGGTAAGATCCCAGCTCGTTTAAAGGGATCAGGTGCCCCTGTTCCCGTTCGCCGTTCACGGCTACGTGGTTGTCCGAGATTTCAACCTGATACTCGTTATTTCCGATGTACACACGATAGAGAGTCATGTTCGATCTCCTACAGGCTGCCCGGCATCTGTTCACGCCAGGCGCTGTTGCGCCACTGGCTGCCCTCCTTGCCGTTCGTTTCGCTCTGGCTATTCTGGCCTGCCTGATGAGCCAGGATGGCGGTCGCCAGGGCGATTTCTCGCTCCAGGGGTTCCTCGCCGTTCCGGGGAGGGAGTTGGAAGGTATCCAGATAGGTGGTGTCTGCTCGTCCGGCGAGGAAATTCTGGCTGCCAACCACCTCGCATAAGAACTCCAGGTCAGTTGGTATCCCGCCAATCTGAAACTCGACCAGGGCCCTGCGCAACCGCTGCGCGGCCGATTCGCGGTTCTCGCCCCAGCAGATCACTTTCGCCAGCAGCGAGTCGTACTCTGCCAGTACAGGCATTCCGATGTATAGAGCGCTGTCGACTCGGACGCCGGGCCCGCCGGGTTCCTTCAGGTATAAGATCTCTCCGGTGGCGGGGAGGAACCCGCTTTCCGGGTCTTCAGCCAGAATTCGTCCCTCGATCGCCCAGCCCCGGGCGGTGATCTCTTCCTGGCCGTAGCGCAGCGGCATCCCCGCGGCGAGCTGAAGCTGAAGAGTAACCAGGTCCAGACCGGTGACCATTTCCGTGACCGGGTGCTCCACCTGGACCCGGGGGTTTACCTCGATAAAATGGAACTGGCCCTGGGTATCGAGGAGGAACTCGACCGTACCCAGGCTGCGATACTGCAGCGATTTTGCCAGCCGGTAAGCGGCATCATAAAGGTATTGCCGGGCCGCCTGGCTCAAACCTGGCGCGGGCGCCTCTTCGATCAGCTTCTGGCGGCGTCGCTGGATCGAGCACTCGCGCTCACCCAGGCAGAGGATGTTCCCCTGCCCATCGCCCAGGATCTGGACTTCGATGTGGCGGGCCTGTTGCACTAGGGGTTCCAGGTAGATCGTGTCATCTCCGAAAGCGGCCTGGGCTTCACGCCGCGCGTCCTGGGCCATTTTTTCCAGCTCTTCGTGATTGTGGGCCAGGCGGATGCCGCGTCCACCGCCGCCTGCCACTGCTTTAATTAACACCGGATAAGCCACACCGTTCTTGAGATCGGCGGGAATATCATCGGGGACTGGCACGTCCGGTCCGGGAAGCACCGGTAGGCCGGCGTCTCGCGCGGCCTTTCTCGCTTCGAGCTTATCTCCGGTCAGGGCGATCGTCTCCGGCCTGGGCCCGACGAAGACCAGCCCGGCCTCCTCGACCATCCTGGCGAAGCTCGCGTTTTCTGAAAGGAACCCGTAACCCGGATGCACAGCTTCGGCTCCGCTGGCGACGGCCGCGGCGAGGACCGCCTGGAGATTAAGATAGCTTTCCGCTGCCGGCGCTGGGCCGATTCGCACGGCTTCGTCGGCATAGCGGGTGTGCAGGGCCTCCTCGTCCGCGTCGGAATATACAGCAACGCTGGGAAAACCCAGCTCCCGGCAGGCCCGCAGGATCCTCAGCGCTATTTCGCCTCGATTGGCGACCAGGACCTTCATTCTGTCCACCTTTACTACAGAGGAATATTCCCGTGCTTGCGCGGCGGGGTGGACTGCCTTTTCTCACGCAGGCTTTCCAGGGCGTCGATGATCCGCATGCGCGTATCTGCCGGGGAAATGACGTCGTCCAGGTACCCGCGCGAGGCCGCGATAAATGGGGTGGCCAGCTCTTCCCGGTACTGGTGGGTCAGCTCGGCGCGCATCCCTGCCGGATCTTGCGCTTCGGCCAACTCCTTTCGGAAGACGATGTTCACCGCTCCTTCCGGGCCCATCACCGCGATCTCGGCCTCTGGCCAGGCGAAATTGAGATCCCCGCGCATGTGCTTCGAACTCATCACGATATACGCCCCACCATATGCCTTGCGCAGGATTACGGATACCTTGGGGGTGGTCGCCTCGGCGTAGGCGTACGCCAGCTTGGCCCCATGGCGGATGATCCCTCCATGCTCCTGGCTCGTCCCGGGCAAGAATCCGGGCGTGTCTACCAGGGTAATAAGGGGGATGTGAAACGCGTCGCAGAAGCGGATAAACCGGGCCGCTTTTTCCGAGGCGTCAATGTCGAGCACCCCGGCGAGATGATCCGGCTGGTTGGCGATGATCCCCACCGGATGGCCGTCCATTCGCGCGAAACCGACCGAGATGTTGCAGGCAAAATCTGCCTGCACCTCCATGTATTCTCCAACGTCGACGATGACGCCGATCACCTGGCGGACGTCATATGGACGGCCGGGATCCGTGGGGACGATTTGCTCGAGATCCTCCGCCGTCCTCCGCGGGTCGTCCCCGCTGGAGTTATGGGGTGGGATGGACAGGTTGTTCGCCGGCAGGTAGGAGAGCAGCCAGCGTACCTGGTTGAGCACGTCTTCTTCCGTTGGACCAGTAAAATGCGCCACCCCGCTCCGCATCCGGTGAACGTTCGCGCCGCCCAGCGTTTCGAAATCCACATTTTCATGGGTCACCGTGCGAACTACCTCCGGGCCGGTGATGAACATGTAGGCGTTCTGCTCGACCATGAAGATAAAATCGGTGATCGCCGGCGAGTAGACCGCGCCGCCCGCGCAGGGTCCCAGGATGACAGAAATTTGAGGAATGACCCCCGAGGCGCGGGTGTTCCGGTAGAAGATCTCGCCATACGCGGCGAGCGAGTCGACTCCTTCCTGGATTCGCGCGCCGCCAGAATCGTTCAGGCCGATCAGCGGTGCGCCGTTCTGGTAGGCCAGGTCCATGATCTTGGTAATTTTGCGTCCGTGAGCCTCGCCCAGCGAGCCGCCCAGAATGGTAAAATCTTGCGCATAGATATAAACGAGGCGCCCATCGATTTTTCCCCAGCCCGTGACCACGCCGTCGGTAGCCGGGTGGGACTGCTCCATGGCAAACCCGGTCGCCCGGTGGGTAACGAACAGATCTGTCTCGATAAAGGTATCCGGGTCTAAAAGCTGCCGGATCCGCTCTCGCGCGGTTTGCTTGCCCTTGGCGTGCTGTTTATCAATTTGCGTTTCACCGCCGCCGGCCTTTGCTTCCTGGCGTGCGACGGATAAATCCACTTTTTTACTCATCAGTTTCCCCATCCACCTGGTAAAAATTCCATTCCGAAAGCTCTGTCCCGCGTCCCTCCACCGCGACTGCGGCTCGGGTATTCTCGGCCGGCGTGAAGCAAAATAGCTTGAACCTCCCGTCCTCTTCTCCACCCCCTGTAGATGCGATGATCCGGGGCGGAAGGGTGGGGTTCAGCTCGACGCTGAAGCTGGTCAACGACTGGTGAAATCCCTTGCCCGCGGCTTTCAGATACGCTTCTTTGCAGGTCCAGCCCCGCGTAAACCCCTCGAGTCTCTCTTGAGGTCTCAGGCGGGAATAGGCAATTCTTTCGGTTGTTGAAAAATAGGCTGTGACGATCTGTTCCATTTCAACGGTTGCGCGCACCAATTCCAGATCGATCCCGATCCGCCTCCCGCGGGTAACTGCCAGCAGGCATAGTCCATCCCGGTGGCTGAGGTTAAATTCCAACCGCTGCCAGTTCTGGCTGGGCTCGAGAAATGGCTTGCCGTAAGGAGAGGTACACAACCGGATGGCTGATGGATCGATGAAAAGATAGCGGGCCAGGGTCCGGCGTAAAAACATCCGGGCTTGAATGAATTCGATTTTCGCCGCTTTAACCTTGAAGCGATTGGCTCTCTCCAGCTCGTCTCTCGAGAGCACGCCCGGGCTCATCACCGGGTCCTGTACAACCCTGGTGAGCCAGATGTGGACCCGCCCGGCAGGCATTCTCAATCTTGCATGAGGTTTCTCCCAAAGGATAGCTGCCATTTTTTTCCTTGATCGACCAGCTTCTCTCAGATGAGAGGGGCCGTTGGCCGGTAGCGAGCGATCCCCAGCGGGATCTGAACCCCTTGCGTCTGCAGGCTTTGAACCCGGTAATGATATGCTGCGCCGTTCAAGAGTTGGAAAGCTATGTCGGCAACCCGCCGGTTATTGACGTCCTCTAGGTAAGTGCCTTTCGTCCAATCGTTGAAGGCGCCCATGGAAGGCCCGCACCAGATCTGGTAATCCATCTCCCGACCTGGCTCGCCGGAATTCGACCAGCGCGAAGAGAGGCCCAGGTACCAGCGGAAGACCAGGGCCATTTTCCGCTTGGGGTTGGCGTTGGCCCTGACTATCTGCTCGGGGTCGCGCTCCTTGAAGAATTTCACCGTGTCTTCCCAAACCGTTTCGCAGGTCCGTTGAAATATCTGTTTCTCTAATTTTTCACGCTCTTCCACCGGGATCGCTTCGAGGGAATCGTAGCGGTTATACAGCTCGAACAATTTTGAGGCTCGCATGGGGAAGAGCGTGCGGGCCTTCAGCACCTGGACTTTGACGCCCATCTCGAACATATCCGCGGAGGGCGCCATGGTGACGTCGGTCATCGCGGCCTGGGCCAGGATGCTTTTGGTATGGGCGGACGAGCCTGCCTCGACGCAGCCCTGATTGATCGAGCCGGTCAATACGTACGCCGCGCCCATCATGAAGGCTGCCAGCGTCGATTCGGGGGTGGCGATCCCACCGGCAGCTCCAATCCGCACTGGCTGGAGAAAATGGAATTTCTGCTGGATTTCATCCCGCAGACCAATCATGGATGGGATCAATGCGACCAGTGGGCGGTTATCGGTGTGCCCGCCGGAGTCAGCTTCCACGGTGATGTCGTCGGCAACAGGTACTTTTTCGGCTAGAATGGCCTGCTGCTGGGTGATCCGGCCTTCTTCGACGAGCTGAGCGAGGATTTTCTGCGGGGCGGGCTCCATGAACTTCGTCGCTACTTCTTTCCGCGATACCTTCGCCAGGATCCGGTTGCCAATCTGAATTTCGCCCGCTGGCGATACGCTTAATCCGGCGGCGCGGTACTGGACGATATTGGGGGTCAGGCTGAGGAACGCCGACGCTTCAACCACGTGGACCCCGTTCTGCAGGAAGAGCTCCACAGCTTTCCTCTCCAGGTTCGGCTCGTTGGGATTGTGGATCACGTTGAACGCGTAAGGACCGTTGGGCAGCGCCGCCTGAATTTTCTGGATGGCTTCCTCGATCCGTGCCGGCGATAAACCCGCCGAGCCGAAGGATCCCAGGCAGCCCGCTTTCCCGATGGCGACCACCAGGTCCGCTGAGGAAATCCCGTTTGCCATCGAACCGACCATGTAAGCATACTGGACGCCATACATTCGCATGAAATCAGGGTCGCCAAACTGATCGGTGGGCATGGCATTCGCCGCGGCGATCATTTCCAATCCTCCGGCATCTGCGCTTTGTACAGGGACGAGGCTTCCGGTGGTGGTCATTCCAGTCTGCACGCCCTGGCGAACCACGTAACAGGGCAGATCAAGCTGGCTCAGGCAGGCCTGCATCCCTGCCTCATCGAATGCGATGGATTCGACCGGCCCTTGCCAGGTCATTCCCTGGAACAGTCCGGGATGTTTAATAGTTGTTGCGAAAGCAGCGTTAGTCATGCGTTCTTTTCCTTATCCATCCGTAAGTTTGACCCCAATCTGGCTCATTTCGTAAATTCGCGTCTGGTCGGACCACAGGCTGGCGTCGCCCCATAGAGTAAGTTTTCCGGGTTGGGCCTCGCTTTTTTTGAAGTGAACCTCAAGATCCATCTGCCGGTTATTCTGTAGAATCTGTCCGCGGTACTTCCACGTTGCCGGCTCGTACTCTGCCACGCCGAACCGCATGGAGTTGAACTGGCTCGCAAAAGCTTGCGCGGCATAGGTTCGCATGGCGGAGAGCGCCGCTTCGATTCCCAATGATCCCGGCATCACCGGATCCTCGAAAAAGTGGTAGCGGAAGTACCAGTCTTCGGGGTGGACGACCTTCGATCCGAACAGGTAGCCCTGCTGGTAGCGGCCGCCGCCGGGGATAAAAACCAACTGGTCCAGGTCATCCAGTCTGCGGTCCTTGTGGTCCTGATTGACCCGGGAAACGCTGCTGCTTGCATGCAGTAGCTGAACTGGATAAGCCACCTTCCGTTGTGCGTCGATCCATGGCATCATGGATTTACCGCCGTCCAACCCGGCCTGGCTGGCCATAGCCGAAGGCGGGAAATATCCAAAGGTTGAATTCCCCTCGTAGAACAGGGCGTTTCCGACCAGCAGCTCAAATGCGTACTGCTGGATGATGATGTCGCTGCTGGTCGTCGATTTCAACAGCCTGGCTCGCGCCGTCACCGTTTTCCCTCGCAGGTCCGGGGAAAAGACCAGGCGTGCCTGACCGTCCAGGTTGCGGAAATAAAACTCCTGCTCAGGCCGGGTCAATGATGTTTCCAGGTAAGCGGAGAGGAACCCGCAAGGCTGTAAAGCCATTTCCATCAATGCGAAATTAGGGACAAAGCTGAACCGCACGGGTCGGAGAAACCATGCATTTTCTGGGACGTCGAACTCCGTCACGATTCTGGCCGGCCGATCGAAATTTCGTTTTTCCCCTTCGATCGTCGTAACCCGGCTCATCATCCGCAGGTCCCCATTCGGGATGCGCGGCGAGCGCCGGCCGGCGTAAACCGCGAAGGCATCTCCCAGGCAGGCGACGATCGACCCCCGGCCAAACTCTTCTAATAGGCGTGTATCGAACAAGACCGGCTTCACAACGAGGTTAGTATTCACCGTGGATTGAGCCCCGCCCAACGCTTCCAGTTCGTCTTTGGTCAGGTCGGCCAGCTCTTTCAGGCTGGAGCGCCGCGATTCCAGGAATTTTGAATGAGCCCGGCTGGACAGGGTAGAGGAGGATCGCATACGTTTCAACTGGCGGATCCGCCAGCCGTCCAGGTATTCTTCGAGAGATGGGTCAAGAGGCGCCATTTCAGCTTTTACGAATTCCCTTTAACCATACATTCATACAATCAACCTGCTGAAGTCAATCTCGATCCGGTGGCTGATCAGGCGCGCCAGGGTGCGTAAGACTGCTTCAGGATCGGTTAACCCCTTGCGGTTGATGGATATCGACGCGTGAGGTTGGCCTTTCAAAGTATCGTCGATCCATCGCGTGCAGTTGCTGCCCGCCCCCAGCTCGATAAAGATCCTGGCTCCATCCTGGTATGCCAGGTTGATCAGCCGCGGGAAATCCAGGGGCGTGCACAACATTTTGGCGATGCTCTGTCCCACTGCGCGGGGTTCCAATCGCAGCGGGTGGTAATCGGCGGCTGAATACAGCGGGTAGGACGGCTGTTGGTGGATGGGCCAGGTGCTCAGCTCGACCAAAGTCGAGAACTCAGCAGCCATCGCTTCGCAGTGCAGCACGTGATCGAAAGGCGCTTTCAGCGACTGGCACCCAACTCTCTGGATCACCCTCTGGCACGCCGGAGGGTCTCCGCCGATTACCACCTGGTGGGGGGTGTTGATGTGTGTCAGGTAAACCCTTTCCTCCGACTGGAGGGCAGGATATACCTGCTCGGCCTGGGCCATCAAAATATAATTGCCCCAGAGGGAGCCGTTCGATTCGACGTGTGTTCTGTCAGTTAAACCCCAGTACTCTCGAACCGTTTCTTTGGGCCCCGTGATTCGCGTTTGGAAAATAGGAGAGGTTGACAGGGCTGATCCGGCGATCTCGCCGTCCCTCCAGACCCGCGAGGCAAACAACATGCTGTCTTCTCCCAGACTGTAACCAAAAACACCGCTTGGTTGAATACCAAACCATTCCTGGAGAACCAGCGTGTAAAGGACTGCCAGTGTGGCTCCGGAAGTCAGCATGGCGACCGCGTTTTCGTTGAGCTGGGTTTCGAATTCTTCGAGTTGAGCGGGTGTTGGGGCGCACAGCCCACGCGGATACAGCTTTTCTTCTTGCAGGACCATGGCGATATTGGAAGTCAGCTCCCCGAACCGGTCGTACAGTCCGGGGAAGGCGAAAAATAGATCGCGCCCGATCCCCAGGTATGAGTTGAAGGCTCCCGGGTAGACGAAAGCGATCTGCGCCTTGTTGCCCAGCGGAGCGGCGGTCAGGTAACTGCCCATCGGCGTCTGCCATTCGCCGCCGGTTTCAAATGATTTCTGGATCCCTCGTTCCGCAAACTGTATTTCCTTGAGGAATTCCTCCCGGTTGTGACCCAGCAGGCCAAGGGCGTATGGAACGTCAGCCAGTCCACGGTAGCGGTTCAAGGCGACCGCTGCGACCTCCTCCAACCCTTCGCCTCGTTCGATCTTCTCGCGGATCCCAGCTACTTGCGCCAGGAGTTGTTCGGTATTTGCACCCACGCAAGGGATCAGAGTAACCCCCAGGGTGTGGATTCGCTCCGTTACGATCCTCTGGGGCTGGTCGGCTTCGGCGAGGACCACGTGCGTGCAGGTATTCGCCGGCCCGATGTGGTTCAGAGTTGCCGATCGACCGCGGTTCCCCTGGCGCTGGAACCAGGTCTGGGAGGCTTGCGGAACGTAAAATGGGGTTCCTGCCCATAAGCCAGGATCGATCGGCGCTTTCCAGTTTGGAACCATGGGGAAAAACCGCCGGGTAACGCTCAGGCAGGTCCGCACCAGGCCAGCCAGTCCCGCGGCGCAGCCCGTATTCCCCACCAGGGGAGTGCTGCTGCCCACGGCGCAGGTAAGGCCAACCTTTCCGACCTGGTAAGCTCCTCTCAGGCCTGCGACCTCGGCGTCATCCGCATCGCCAAATCCAGATACCTCGATGCATCCAATTTCTTCTGGCAGGTGTCCACTTGCCCCCAGGGCGATGCGGCCCGCCTCTTCGACGGCGCTGGCGAGGCTCAGATCTTCCACCGCCGCGTAACTTTCGATCCAGGCATACACCGGTTTGTCCGGATTTGCATCCAGCACTACCGCTGCGCAGCCGCTGGTTTCCGGCGCACGCATCCCGTTTTGTTCGAAGCTGAGAGTGAGGTTCCCGGGTCGGCGGGCCATCGCTCCAGAGCGCAACTGGCAGGCCGCGATCACCGCGGCTTTCGCTCCTCCCACCAGGGCTTCCCCTGCCTGTCTGAGTATCTCGCCAAGAGAGGTCGAGCTTCCCGCCAGTTGCAGGACCAATCTGAATTGCGAAAAATCCTTTTCGAAAGATTCCTGGGCCAACCCATCAACCGCAAGGAACACTGCCAGGTCTGCCGGATTTTCCAAACCGGCGTCCCGGATTGCATCACCAATCGTCTTCGTCAGGTCAGGGGCGCTCCCGGTCTGCTCCTCGCCTAGTGGTTCCGTTTGCCCGCGATAGAGCGCTTCCTGAAAAGTGTCCAGGTCCAGGATTGTCCCCACAGAAAGCGCCATTCCCATGACCGCCATCCGTGTGGATGATTTCAGTATTCGTTGGATCATATCAGGCGCTCTCTGAAGTCCTGACCCCAATCCGCCGTTTTAGCATCGGACTGATCGTTCCTTCCAATCCGGTGAATTTCATCACCACATTTCCGTCGGAATCCTGGACCAGGATATCTCCTACCACCGCCTTATCCGTGTGCGATTGGATCGTCAATGTGATGATATACGGCCGGCCGAATGCTGCCGGAAGCCACTGCTCGAGCCTTTCCAGTCTCGAAGGCAGGCACGGCGCCTGGTCGAAACGTTGAGACCAGACGAGCAGGCACTGGACGATGGAGTCGTTCAAGAAGGGGTTGCAGGTTTGAACGGGAAATTGTCCCTGTTTCTGTTCGTTGATCGCTGGCTGAATACAGCGCATGACCAGGCGATCGGGATCGAGCGAGAAGATCCGCTCAATCCCCTGGAAGCTGTGCCCGTGGAAAAGAGTCCCATCCTGGTAAAGCTGCTCTCCCATCAGGAGGCTTTCTTTCATCTCGGGCGCTGGCTGGTTTTTTGCCGCGGGGATCCGGGTGAGCAGGGTGACCTGTGCGCTGTAATGGTAAAACGTTTTTCCCTGTTCGTTCTTGCTCCAGATGCGGCAGTCCAGCGTCAGCAATTGGTCTTTATTGGAAATAACTTTGATCTCCAGGGTGTGCTGGCTGGCCAGGCTCGCGTCGAACACCAGCCCTTTGAGGACTTTATAGCTGTCCATCTGGAAAAATGTGTAACCGGGAAAGATCTGCTCGCAGGCGTTGATCATCCAGGCCGCGGCGCAGGTGGCCGGCAGCACCGGAGATTCACCGATCACGTGATCCGTGACGAAGGGGTTCAATTCTGCGCTTAACGCGCGGGTAATGTGATAGACCTGGGGGCTGCTGGCCGGGTTCCGCACCGGCGCTGCGGGTGGCTTGCCAACTACAACCTGGACTGCCGGCTGTTTTGGGGTGGAGAGCAGTTGCACCAGCGTTTGCGCGCCTGTTTCGAGTGGAATCAGCTCTACATTGCGCTCCTCGAAAAGCTTCTTCAGGCTGGGGGTGACCATCCCACCCTCCCACGGCCCCCAGTTGATTGAGATCACCCGGCAGCGCGGGTGGAGTTGCTGGATCAGCCGCGCAGATTGGTCCAGGATCTGGTTGGCGATGGCGTAATCCGTTTGCCCCAGGTTGCCGTACACCGCGACGATCGAGGAAAAAAATACCATGAAATCCAGTTGGTCGGGTGGAATGCATTCCAGAATGGATTTCAGACCGTTGATTTTTGGCGAGTAGACCATTTCAAAATCAAGTTGGCTTTTCTTTTCGATGAGCTTATCCGATAAGCTCCCCGCGCCGTGGATCAGGCCGGTGACGGGGCCAAGCTGCTGGATCGCCTGATCCAGCCTGGGCCTGAGCGAAACCAGGTCGGCGATATCCGCGCTCACGTAGATGGCCTTTCCACCCGCCTCGTGAATGTTCTGCAGAGTAGCTTCGATCTCCCGCCTGGACTGGATCGACCCGAAGATTTTTTGCACGACCAGCGGGGTCGGCTTTTCGCCCCTGTCCTGCAGGTCTGCCAATATGAGCTTCTTCAGCTCGCCCTCGTTCTCAACTCCCCGTGACCATTCCGGCTCCCCGGAGTCCAGCGACGACCGGCCGACCAGGATAAACCTGGGCTTGAATGCCCTGGCCAGGGCGATGACGCACTGCGCGGTAATACCCCTTGCTCCCCCGCTTACCAGTATGGTCGAGGAGGGTTTCAGGAAAATTGGTCTGTTCATGATGACCTCTCTCAGGCTGAAGCAGGCACCACCACCCGGGTGACCCTGCCGCGCGGGCCGTAGGCAACCTCACTGATCAGGCGGTTCGGATCGTCCAGTTCGGCCAGGATCGCTCTGGCGGAATCCTCTGGCGAAAGATCAGGGCTGAGATCGATGGCCCGGCAAAAGACGTTCTCCCATTCCAGGCCAAGCGATTTCACCAGGCCGAACAGCCCGCTTTGGATGGGATCGGCTTCGGTCCGCTGGCTCAGGCCAAACTGCCCGTCGATACGGGTTACCGCCATGAAAGCGCTCTTGCCTGCCCTGGCAGCCTCGTTGAGGCTGTCCTTCAAGAATCGGGCCGCCAGGAAGATTTGCTCCATGATCTGCTCTGATTTCTCGGAGAACAGGTGGGTGGTGCTGGTCTTGACCACCGGGTTGAGGTGGATAAACGCGCCTACCGGTCCAAAGGTCCTGGCCAGCTTCACCAGCGCTTGCTGCAGAGCTGTTTCTGAGGTATCTTCCAGATGAACCTGGTGAATCTGGGAGGGCAGGCTGGTATCGTTGGCGATCAGATTGCTGGGGAAGTTTAAGACGGCCACTTTCCAACCTCGCTGCGAGAGCTGCCGGACCAGGTTGGCCGTTGCCGGCGATCCGTCGTTGGTTACGATACAGGAGTATCCCTCTGGCAGGGTTGACTCCAGTTGGTCTGGTGGGGGGAGCGGCTTGAGCTCGACCGTTCCCTGTGCAATCGCAGGTGCTGGGGACAAGGCCTGTTCGGGCTGGGCTGTCATTTGCGCCGGAGCGGTTGCTGCCTGGTTCCTGTATACATCGATAATCTGCCCAAGTGTCCGCGTTTCTGCCAGGATGTCTGCCTCGATTTTGGGCAGCTCGGGGAAGCGTGTCTGTATGCCCCCGAGGATCTCTACTCGTTTGATCGAGTCGATCCCCAGGTCGGCTTCCATATCCATCCCCATTTCCAGCATTTCCTGCGGGTAGCCGGTCTTCTCACTGACCACCTCGAGCAGCGCTGTGGCGATTTCTTTCTCGCCGTTCTGCGTGTCGGAAGCCTCCGTTGTAGCGGTTTGAGCCGGGGAGCTTGCTGCTGCTTGCGTGGCTTGAGGCTGCTCTATCGCCGGGATGCCTGCCGCCGACAGGCTTTCAGAGAGGTGGGTGATAATCTGTCCCAGCGTGCGTATCTCAGCGAACGCCGCGGCGTCAACCCTGGGCATTTCTGGAAAGCGATTTTGCATGGCCCCCAGGATCTCGACCCGTTTGATCGAATCGATCCCCAGGTCGGCTTCCATATCCATCCCCATTTCCAGCATTTCCTGTGGGTAGCCGGTTTTCTCGCTGACGACATCCAGCAGCGCCGAGGAAATCTGATCCACGTTGATAAAGGCTGTCGCCTGCGCGTCCGGGCTGACTGGAGCGGCATCCGGGGCGCTCGAGGCTGGCTGCGGAGAAGGTGCGCTCGTTCGCCCTTGCGGCAGGCTTTCAGAAAGAAGCGTGGTGATCTGGCCCAGGGTGCGCGTCTCTGCCAGGGCAGAAGTGTCTACTTTCGGCAGCTCGGGAAAGCGGTTTTGCATCGCGCCCAGGATCTCGACCCGCTTGATCGAGTCGATCCCCAGGTCGGCTTCCATATCCATCCCCATTTCCAGCATTTCCTGCGGGTAACCGGTCTTCTCACTGACCACCTCGAGCAGCGCGGCGGTGATCGCTTCAACTGGGATCGTGCTGGCCTGAACTGCCTGGGCGGGCTCGGGCGTTGCGGGCTGAGATGCGCGGTTCACCTCCATCTGGGATTCAGCCTTCACATTCGTTCCGTTGCCGTCGGAGGATGTGGAAACCAGGAGCACAGGTTCCAGAACTGGTTGAGGGAAAACTGGGGCAGCCTGGATCGCCGCCGGGATCCCGGCTGGAGCTGGCATGGCCGTCTGCGCCTGGGGTTTGGATGTCGCTGCCTGGTTCTGCAGCAGAGATAGGATCGCCTGGGTGAAATCAGTCTGGTTCTTCAGGTACTGCTCGTGGACACGCAGCGTCTCGGACTGGTGCTCGTGGAAGCGCGCCAGGCTGCGTTCGATGCTTTCCATCACGCGAACAGCATTCTCGATTCCGCCGGACTGCGCCGCCGGGTTCTGGAACATGTTATACCCCATCTGCATCAGATCGGCAAAAGTGCGCGTGTACTCGGACTGGCTGCGAAGGTATTCTTCGTGGACCTTCAAGGTCTCATTCTGGTGCGCCTGAAATTCCGCGATGCTCTTTTCCACCACTGTGGAGCCCATCGCGGCTGTTTCTGGCCCGGATACCCGGGCGGTTAGGAAGGTCGCTGCCTGCGCAGCTACCGGCTGGGATGGCGCCGGAACAAGTTGGGCCGGTGTTGGAACAGCTTCAGGCCGGCGGCCGTTATCCTCGTTACTGCTTGGCGGAACAGCCGATTTCACCTTGAACCCATCCTGCAGGGCGTTTTCAAATGCTTTGCGGGTTTTTTCGGAGATATACAGCCCGCCGTTGAGCGTTACATTGATCGAGCCCTTTTTCTTTGCCTTGGGCAGTCTGGCCGGCAGTCCGTAGGGGTCGACCTGTTTCAAGGTCAGCCCTGCCACTCGCAACTGGAGGACCGCGTCGCGGAACTGGCGGTCGCTATCTTTTTTGGCGTTGGCGTTCAGCGCGATGGCGAGGTGCGACCGGTTTCCGAGGATCGTTTTCACCAGGTTGGTCAAAACATTTTTTGGGCCGAATTCGACGAAAATGGAGCCGCCTTCGGCATAAATAGCATCAATTTCGTCTTTGAACTGGACTGGATTAAGGATGTGCTCGGTCAATGCTTTTTGGATGGCCTGGGGATCATCCGGGTGGCGCTTCCCGGTGGTGTTGGAATAGACCGGGATGGCTGGCTTGCTGAACTTTTCCTTTTGAATCGCCCCGGCGAAAGGTTTTTGGGCGTGGCCGACCAGCGGTGTGTGGAATGCGGCCGATACCGAAAGCGGCACGACCGAATAACCTTTCTGGCTGAGCGCGGGCTGGATCGCGGCGATGGCTGGTTTGCTTCCTGCCAGGACCACCTGCTGGGTCGAGTTGAAGTTTGCCAGGGTGACCTCGGGATATTCTTTCAGCAGTTCCGGCAATGTGGAGATGTCGCCCTTCACGGCCAGCATGGTCCCCGCATCGAAATTGGGATCGGGCGGCGGGGCCATGGCTTTTCCCCGCGCCTTCGCCAGAGTCAGGTAGGCATCCTCGTCGATGACGCCCGCGGCGCACAGCGCGGTTAGCTCGCCAAAGCTGTGGCCGGCGGTAAAATCGGGTTTGAACCCGGCCTGGGTCAGTATTTTGTATTGGGCCAGGCTGAAAGAGCCGATCGCGGGTTGGGCATAACTCGTCTGTTGCAGGGCTTCCGCCTGTCTCTCTTTTTCAGCCGGATCGAACGCCGGGGGCGGGAAGACCACTTCGGAAACAGGCTTGAGTCCTTCTCTGGCAAAGAGGGCGTCCATTCTCGCGTAGATTTCGCGGAGCGGGGGAAAATTCAGAGCCATTTCCCGGCCCATGTCTGGATACTGCGATCCCTGGCCGGCAAACAAGGCGACGATTTTTCCATCGGTGACCATTCCCGTTTTCCGGTAATAGATCCCGCGCGGGTGCTCCCAGGCTTCTTCCTGCAGCTTGTCTTTCAATGCATCGATGGCTGCCTGGAGTAAATCTCTGGCCTCCTCAACAGTCGCCGCGATAAACCCGATCCTGGCGGCGATGATTGGGATCTCAGCGTTTTCGCTGATTTCAGCGAGCTGGAGGAATTCGCTTTGCGCCGCCTGGCCCTTCAGCCGTTCGAGGGTCTGGCGGCTGTTCTCCAATAGCTGGCTGGGCGAGCTGGCATGCAGCAGAATCATCCTTGGGACCGTGTTGATCCGGTAAGCGGTTTTGTGTTCAGGGGTATATTCTTCCAGGACCATGTGGAAATTCGTTCCCCCAAATCCAAACGAGCTGACCGCTGCACGCCGCGGAGGCTCGCCTTCGGCCCGAATCCAGGGGCGCACTTCAGTGTTCAGGTAGAACGGGGAGTCCTCCAGCCCCAATTTTGGGCTGGGCTTTGTCACGTTGATCGTCGCCGGCAGGATCTTGTGATGAAGAGCCAGCGCGATTTTCATCAGGCTGGCGGCTCCCGCGGCCGCTTTCGTATGGGCGATCTGCGATTTCACGCTCCCCAGAGCGATATATCCTTTGCGAGGATTATTCTCTCCGAATACGTCTTTCATTGAGGCCACTTCCGCGGGATCTCCGGCCGGGGTTCCCGTGCCGTGTGCCTCCATCAATCCCACGGTTGCCGGGCTGAAACCGGCATCTTCGTAAGCGCGACGGAGCGCCCTGGCCTGGCCTTCAGGGCGTGGCGCATAAATGCTCTTGAATCGGCCGTCGCTGGAGGAGCCGACGCCTCTGATTACCGCGTAGATCCGGTCGCCGTCACGTTCGGCGTCTTCCAGCCGTTTCATGACAAACATGCCGATCCCTTCACCCACCATCATTCCGTCTGATTCAGAGTCAAATGGGCGAACCATCTGGCTCTTCGAGAAGGCCGGTGTCTTGCTGAAGCACAAGTACGTGCCGATCGAGTTGTCAGTGTCAACGCCGCCGGTGATCATCACGTTGGCCCGGCGTTCGACCAGCTCGCCGATCGCCATCTTGACCGCTGACAGCGAGCTGCCGCAGGCTGCGTCCACCACGCAGTTCGTGCCGCCCAGGTCGAGCCGGTTCGCTATCCGTCCGGCGATCACGTTCAGAATGGTTCCGGGGAATGAGTTTTCCTCCCAGCCAACGTAGGCCAGCTTGATTTTCTCGATGATTTTTTGCGTATCCTCTCGGGAGATACCGCAGTTCAACAGGACTTTTTCCCAGACCGGATACTGGAGCCGTGACATCAGGGGGGTGAACAGTTTGGAAGAGATGCCAACAACGCCCAGGATGACCCCAGTGTTCTCGCGGTCGAAATCCCGTTCCTCATTGTACCCGGCATCCTCGATAGCATCCCTGGCTACGACCAGGGAGAGTAGCTGCGATACATCGGTGACTTCGAGAATATTCGGTGGCAAGCCGAACTCCATCGGGTCGAAATCAATATCCGGGATAAATCCACCCCGTTTGCAATATGTTTTATCTGGTTTACTCGGATCCGGGTCGAAATAATCCTCAGCGTTCCACCGGGAAGGGGGCACCTCCGTGAGGCAGTCGATTTTTTGAAGCAGGTTATCCCAGAACTCCTGGGTGTTTCGGGCCATCGGGAAGATAGACGACATTCCAATAATTGCGATAGGCGTGCTGATGGGCTTGGTCTTTCCATCGTCGGCAACAGCCTGTTTCTTCGGGCTCATCGCGTTTTACCTCCAGTGTGAGAATCGCCGCGGAATTCGCCGGCATCCATAACGCTATAACCCCCGATATTTCAGATGGGTACGGAAAATGGGATTGGAAAAATATTGCTCAAAAAATCTTTAACAAAGGGAAAAACCTCTCAATCATGGCCTGGGTGTGGCTTGTCCCTGGGCTCGTGACGAAGCTCTTTGACACTCCGCTGATCAGTTCGCATATACAACTGCTTGCCTGACCACCAGATCAGTTTGAATAGTCCTTCGATTGGAATCAGCAGCCAGTCCACCACCTCATTGATGTTGGCCATTCCCTGGGCAAACCAGACCAGCACAGGCCGTGCCAGGCGTAGCAGCCGGGAATGGGCGTAGGCCAGGCAGAGCAGGACGGTTGCCACAGAGATCCCGAATCGCAGCCAGTCGTTGAGCTCAACACCCAAAATCTCCGAATAGATCAATTCAATGCCAATAATGAGGACCAACAGGTAAGCCGCGGTCTCAAGGGTTGGCTCGCGCCTGACCAGGTAACTGAACCAACCCGCGGCAAAGCGCATCATGACGATCCCAATGGCTACGCCGGCCATAATTACCCAGAGGTGGCTGGAGAGGATCACAACCGCCACCACGTTGTCCAGGCTGAATACCAGGTCTGCCAGCTCGACGTTCAATACCACCAGCCAGAATGAGCTGGTGTCGATTGGATGGATGTGTGGGTTTTCTTCGCCTTCTTCAGATTGCCCCAGGTTGTTGAAGGCCAGGCGGATCAGGTAGGCTGCACCAACCAGTTTTAACCAGGGATTCTGAACGATCAGACTCGCTAACAGGAGCATGGCCCCCCGTCCTAGATAAGCCCCCAGGACTCCAACTCGTAGGGCGGCGAGCCGCTGGTTCCCAATAACAGAATGAAGAGCCGTCCCTGGTTGCGTCAAGAAACGCGGCCAGGGTACCGGACGGTCTTCTGGAAGCGGTGCGACCATTGCTCCAATCACAGCGGCGTTATCGATAGATAGGATTCCTTCCAGGAAGATGACTTGAATGATAACGGTTATGAATGTCAGGTCCATGGTTGAGCCTTTATCGGTTTGATTATACAACCCATGCGATTGGAAAAACACCGGGCTGATCAATCCGTCACGGTTTTTCTGGTACTTTAGGAATCTCTGAGGGAAAATCCGATGATACATCACGGGAAATCCCAATGAACTTAACTTCTATAAAATAAGATAACCCTTTCTTATGGGTTGGTATAATTGTTTCTGCCTGGTCGGGGCGGAGGAAATCATAATGTCAAAACGAATTATCCTGGTTGATGACGATGCGCTGCTGCGCCGTTCCCTGGCATTTAATCTCGATAAAAATGGATATTCGGTCCAAACTGCGGATACAGCGGAGAACGGTATTGAGCTGGTTCGCCTGGAACATCCGGACCTTGTTCTTCTGGATATTGGTCTCCCAGGGATGGATGGTCTGGAGGCGCTGCGCTCGATCCGTGACCATTTTGGGGTCCCGGTCATATTGCTGACAGCCCGCCGCCGTGAGTTGGACGAAGTGCTGGGGTTGGAGCTGGGCGCTGATGACTATGTGACCAAGCCTTTTGACCTGGATGTTCTGCTCGCTCATATCAAAGCAGTCTTGCGCAGATTTCAAACTCCCCCTTCAACTGCCTCAGAGCCGGCTATGATCGAGGTTGGCGATTTGGCGATTGATCCCGTCGCACACGAGGCTACGCTCCACGGAAATAAGCTGGATCTGGCTCCTCGTGAATTCAACCTGCTATATTCCCTTGCCGATCAAGCTGGCCGGTTAGTGACCACGGACGAACTGCTCGCTCAGGTTTGGGGCGCAGAATATGAAGGACAGTCCCAGGTGGTTTATGTTCACATCCGGTGGCTGCGCGAGAAGCTGGAAGAAGACCCAAACCATCCGAGACGGATTGTCACCGTGAGGGGCCTGGGTTACAAATATCTCCCCCAGGAGACATAATCCATGCGAACCCTCCGTTCCCGTTTGATCCTCAGCCACATCATTCCGGTTCTGATCATTCTACCTGTGGCTGGGATTATCCTGGTGTATTTGTTTGAAACCCAGGTCTTATTAGGGAATATTTCCAATGAGCTTGTCCGCCAGGCTGAACTGGTGGCAAACAGCTTCGGGTCCAGCCCTGAAATATGGTTTGACTCTTCCCGGGCCGAGGCTTTTGTAAAACTGGTCAGCCCTCAAGTGACCTCAAAAGTAATGCTTCTCGATCCCGAGGGCCGCCTGATAGTATCCAGCGATTCTCAGGATTCTCCTCTCACCGGCCAGGTTTTCGATCAAAACTATATCCAGAGCGTTCTCAATGGGGAAACGATGGATCCAGAGGTGATCCGCAACCAGGCTGAAATTTCCGAAGTGGTTGCGCCGGTGGTCACTTCGAACAGCCGGTTGCTCGGGTTTGTTCGACTGGTCAACCCGCTGTCGGATGCATATGCCCGTTCACAGGATTTGCGCAGGATCAGCCTGTGGGTCCTCGGGGCCGGCTTAATCCTGGGGATTATCCTCGGCTGGAGGCTGGCGGCGGACCTTGAAAAGCCGCTTCGAGCCCTTACCCAGGCCATTCCACAGTTGGGATCTGCCCATGAACCGATTCCTCTCTCGGAACGCGGTCCGGAGGAAATTAATCTTTTAGTCAGGGCTGTAAACGCCCTGATTGTTCGATTACACACCCTGGAGGAAAGCCGCAAACGGCTGCTATCCAACCTGGTCCACGAATTGGGGACTCCGTTAGGAGCGCTCCATTCGGGCGTACAGGCGCTCCTGAGAGGAGCCGCTGAGGACGAGAACCTGCGCAAAGAGCTGCTGCTCGGTATAGATACCGAGCTGAACCGGCTGCAGAGTCTGCTGGATGAGCTTGCCCATCTTCACGATCAGGTTCTGGGTCCTCTGGAGCTCAACACGGTTTCGGTCAATATAAACGAGTGGATTCAGCGCATTGGAGGGGCATGGCGTCAGGCTGCGCAGGAAAAAGGTCTCGATTGGCAGATGGAAGCCAGCGACCAGCTTCCTCCAATTACCATGGATCCGGACCGGATGGCTCAGGCGCTGGGAAATTTGATCAGCAACGCCATCCGCTATACCCCCTCCGGCGGGAAAATTCAGATCTGCGCGGAGGAAAAGGATGGCGTGCTCAATCTCCAGGTGATGGATACCGGACCTGGGCTGACGCAGGAAGAGATCAGCCAGATTTTCCAACCATTTTTTCGCGGGAAAGCAGCCCGTCGTTTTTCGCGAGGAATGGGCCTTGGCCTGACCATCACTCGCGATTTGGTTCAAGCCCACGGTGGAAAATTATTGGTCGACAGCGTCCCCGATCAGGGCAGCACCTTCTCAATCCAGTTACCCCTGGATTAGTCTGGATTTCAAACGTTAACGATTTTCTCCCTTTGTCAATCCGTCAATTTTGACGGATATTCTTTTCCTCCACTTTGTGCTATCTTGTGTACGTCGGTTGTCTCGACCGACCAGTTTCCTGGTTAAAACGGTCCCGTTGGAACCTCTTCCAGACGCTCCGCGTTCCCTTGCTGTAGCGCACGCCTCCTCGAAGATCCCCGTTAGGGAGTCCCTTGCGCTCAGGTAGACCGGTGAGGAACAAGCCAGAAGGCATATTCTACATCATATTTGTTTCGATTTGTTTTCGCCAGGAACGAAACCCTTCAATCCAAACGAAGAAGACCCTGAGGGTTTGGTCATTGATGGAATTTTTACCAAGCAGACTCTATTTCAATCGAAAATCGAACGAAAATCGAAAATTCCGAGACGCTTCTCGCCCCTTCTTAAGCTTACCATAAGGTGAATCCTCGCGAACCATAAGGACAAAACCCAGGCCTCTGTGCTATCCTCACGCTGAAAAAAATAATGTCTATCGGAGGATCAAACAGTTCTATGAATCGCTCGAAATGGATCATTACACTGGTACTGGCAGGCAGCTTACTGGTAACAGCCTGTAGCGACATTCCTATGGGCCTGTCCACGTTGCAAAATCGGTTGGCCAGCACTGCGCCTGTGGTGCAGGGAGCAACCCCAATAGCGGCTCCTGCCCAGAGTAATTCAATCAATCAGCCTGCTGTTGTAAATTCATCGGATGTGCTGATTTCCCTTCAAAATACCCTTGAATCGATTTATGAAAAAGTCGGTCCATCCGTGGTGAGCATTGCTGTAGAAAGCACCCAATCATCTCAAAACACACCCTTTCGCTTCTTCGGTCCCAACGGAAACCAGAACCAGCAGCAAGCCCCGGTTGTTCGAGGTGAGGGATCTGGTTTTGTGTGGGACAAGGCCGGTCATATTGTTACCAACAACCACGTTGTTGAAGGGGCAACCAATGTTCGCGTTACTTTTTCGGATGGCTTTAGCGTCCCTGCCAAGGTGGTTGGCACGGATTTGAACAGCGACCTGGCAGTCATCCAGGTGTCAGCGTCCCAGGATCGCTTACAGCCAGTTCAGGTGTCCGATTCAAACCAGGTGAAAGTCGGTCAGCTCGCGGTAGCGATCGGGAATCCCTTTGGTGAAGAAGGCACCCAAACGGTCGGGTTTGTTAGCGCGGTTGGGCGCTCCTTGCCCGTCAACAGCTCAACCACGGCCAATGGAGCCTCTTATACCATTCCGGATGTCATCCAGACGGATGCTCCTATCAATCCAGGTAACTCTGGCGGCGTGCTGGTCAACGATTTGGGCCAGGTGATCGGTGTTACGGCCGCAATCGAGTCTTCTTCAGGCGCTTCAGCCGGGATTGGTTTTGCCATTCCGTCCTCGATCGTCATTAAAGTTGTCCCTGCCCTCATCCAGAATGGCAGTTACACCTATTCCTGGCTGGGCATTTCGGGGACCTCTCTGACCTCTGAGCTGGCTACCGCGATGGGACTGAATGCCGGGCAGCGTGGGGTGCTAGTTGGCGAGGTGACCCAGGGTAGCCCTGCGGAGAAAGCCGGGATAAAAAGTAGCTCTCAATCTGCTACGGTCAGTGGTCAAACCGTCCAGATCGGCGGCGATGTGATCATCGCCATCGATGGGAAGCCAGTAAATGTTTTCGAGGATCTGGTCAGCTATCTGGCTCGCTCAACCCAGGTGGGGCAAAAAGTTCAGCTAACCCTCTTGCGTGGTGAGAAGCAAACCACAGTTGAGGTAACCCTTGAAGCCCGGCCTGCTGAGAACACTCAGCAGGCGCTGCAGATCCCGAACAACAACGGGAACAACAATAACAATCAGGCTCAACAAACTGCCTGGCTGGGAATTTCCGGCGCGACCCTGACTCCAGTGATCGCTCAAGCAATGAACCTGAGCCAGAATCAGGAGGGTGTCCTGGTCGAAAAGGTTCAGCCAGGGAGTCCGGCTGAAAAAGCCGGGCTCCAGGCTGGCAGCCAGCAGCAGCAGCTCAACGGTCAGACGGTCACCCTTGGTGGTGACGTGATTACTGCGTTCGATGGCACTGTTATCAACAGCATTCAGGCATTACAGGCTGCGATCCGCCAGAGTCGGCCTGGTCAGTCCGTTACCCTGGATGTTCTCCGTAACGGTGACCGGACCCAGGTGAAGGTAACCCTGGACACGCGTCCATCCACGACCCAATAACATCCTGGCCATTAAAAAGAAAAACCCCTGGCCTTTTCTTCGGGTAGGCCAGGGGTTTCGGTTCTTATTGCTGCCTGTGAAGGATATACTCCGCAATATCCGCCAACGCCGCCCGTTCTGGGCTTTCCGGGAGGCAGGCTAATACCTCCAATCCAGTCTGGACAAAATTACGGGCTTCCTCGTAAGCCAGGTCGATCGCATCACTCCGCCGGATCGATTCTACCAGCCGGATGAAGTGGACCTCATTGCTCTGGAGAGAACCTTGCTTCAGAAGCTGTACGTCCGGATTGGCTGGGTTTTTATCTGCGTAAAGGATCGCTGGCAGGGTGACAATTCCCTGACGCAAATCGCTCCCCACCGGTTTCCCGATCGTCGTCTGTTCCCCTGTGAAATCGAGAATATCATCAACGATCTGGAAAGCCATTCCGATTTTGAAACCAAATTGGCGGACATATTCGATGGTTCCGGCGTCCACCTCACTGATGATCGCTGCCGCGGCGGTCGATGTTTCGAAAAGGGAGGCGGTTTTTTCATAAATCCGCGCGAAGTAGCTTTCCCTGTCTGGGAAGATTCTGTTTGAAAAAAGCTGTGAGATTTCCCCATTCACGATAATAACTAAGGTCTGCGCAAACAGCTTCATCGCAGCGATCGATTCGGTTTGGGCAGAGAGGTTCGCGGCCCGCGCAAAAATGAAATCTCCTGTGAGCACAGTCGCTCCAGGCGACCATTGTGAATTCAAAGTTGGAATACCGCGTCTCAATAATGAATTATCGATTAAGTCGTCGTGCACAAGCGTGGCGGTATGTAGAAGCTCGATGGCTGCCCCGAGTGTCACCAGTCGATCATAATCTCCCCCCAGCATTTTTCCGGTAAGCAGCGTGAGCGCGGGTCGAATCCGTTTTCCGCCAGAAGATAGGAGATGCTCCAGGGCAGCTCCCAGGTCCGGGTCATACCCTTCCGCCTGGGCCCGCATTAAATTCTCGACGTCCTGAATACCTTCCTGGACAGGGGAGGAAAATGTGATCTTCGTCAATCTAGAGACTCCATGAAAACAAACGGGCCGCATTTTGGGTAGTGACTCTTGCGACGGTATCAAATGGTCTTTTTTGAAGAGTAGCGACTGCCTCAGCGATCAAGGGAATATATCCTGGCTCGTTGCGTTGTCCGCGGTAGGGGTGCGGCGTAAGGAATGGGGCATCCGTTTCTAAAACGATATTCTCCAGGGGAAGCGCCTTGATCAACTCTTGCTTTTGACGCGCATTTTGGAAGGTTACCGGACCGCCCACGCCGATCAAGAAGCTCATCTCGATCGCCTGCCTGGCTTCGTCCAGATCCCCATCAAAAGAATGCAGCACCCCAAATGGCTTTTTTTCTTCTCCAACCCTGGAATGTATGGTGAAACACCATTCTTTTAAAATCTTCTGTAGATCCTCCATGGCCTGACGGCAGTGAACGATCACGGGTAGGTGCAATCTGGCTGCAAGTTCGAGCTGGGTTCGAAAGATCTTCATTTGAACTTTGGGTAGAGTCCGGTCGCGGTAATAATCCAGCCCAATTTCACCGATGGCCAGCACTCTCGGATGCCCGGCCAGTTTTTCCAATTCTTGTAAAGTGCCGGCATCCCAGGATAATCCGTCATTGGGATGGACCCCAACTGCTGCATACACTCCCGGAAACATTTCGGCTAAACGGATGGCATCCCGGCTGGTTTGTAAATCGATCCCAGGATTTAATATCCATTTCACACCCTTTTCCCATGCTCTGGAAATGACCTGGTCACGATCTGAATCGTAGGCCTGGAAATCCAGATGGCAGTGGGTATCCGCGAGTGGATTGAGCGAGGCTCCAGGCGCCAATTATTTTAATCCCGCAATCCGCAGCCCATCGTTAAGTATAGCCTGTACACAATCCTCATGGGTCGTCTCACAGTACACTCGCATAATGGGTTCTGTACCGGAAAAACGGATCAACAGCCACCCGCCATCCTCCAATAAGAATTTGAAGCCATCCATTGTGTTCAGTCCGGTAACTTTGAGACCTCCAATTCTTTCTGGATGAGCGTTGAGGATCTTTTCCTCACGGCTTTTCCGATCTCCGCTGAAACTTACATCTATTCGATCATAATAATGCGGTCCGACCTTGCTGAATAACAAATTAATCAGCTCGGATGGTTTCGCTTTGAGCCGGACCATCATGTCAAGGAAATACAATCCGGCCAGAATACCGTCTCTTTCGGGAACATTTCCACGGAATGCGTAACCACCCGATTCTTCTCCACCGATTAATGCGTTTGTTTCCAACATCTTCGGCGCGACATACTTAAAACCGACACCGGTCTCGTAAACAGGGACGTCGTACATCTTTCCCAGTTTGTTGAGCATGGTCGTAGTTGACAGCGTTTTAACAATCGGTCCCCGCTCACCACGAACTTCCAGTAGATAATACGCCAGCAGGGCGAATGCACGAAGCTGGTTGATGAACTGTCCATGCTCATCGCCGAGTCCGAGACGGTCGGCGTCTCCATCTGTGATGATCAAGACATCTGCGCCCAGCTCAACCGTGGTTTTTAACCCCACATCGATATTTGGGGGGATTGGTTCTGGCCTGATCATCTCAGGAAATATCGGGTTCCGCTGGTTATGAATTTCGGTTACTGTGGTTTTCCCGCCGCTCAGAAGCCGGCTGAACCAACCTGCGCCATTTCCCCACATAGCGTCATAAACGATATTCAAACCTGCATCCCGGATCGGCTGCAGGTCTATCAGGTCTTTCAAGTGTTCGATGTATGCAGGGGCAGGATCAAAAATGACCAGACTGCCGTTTTTTATTGCCTCTTCCGTCGATACTCGTTTTACATCACTCACAGCATCGGGAATATTTGCCTCGATTTCCATTAATCCTTCTGGATCGATGGCACCTCCATGCTCCTCGCGCACTTTAAAACCATTATCTGTCGGTGGATTATGAGAAGCGGTGATATTAACCGCGCCAGCCGCTTTTTTGTTGACTACAGCAAAGGCAATCACCGGGGTAGGGGTTGGACCGTTCGTAAGGTATACCTTTAACCCGTTGCCAACCATAACTTCAGCAACCACAGAGGCAAAACGTTCCGAATCGAAGCGTTTATCGTAGCCTACGATGATCCACTGCCCCCGTTTTCCATGGTCGATCATGAAAGACGCAAATCCCTGGGCACAGCGTCGCACACTTTCAAAGGTATAATCTTCGGCGATTTCCCCCCGCCACCCATCCGTCCCGAACCGGATAATTTGTGACATAGTTCCTCCGAAAAGTGAGAATCATAACAATTGATTCAATTATATCAAGGGATAGTCACTGGCGAAAGAGCAATGATCACATGGCCGTGCTATAATCGTATCCGTTCAGATGGGTATGAACCCATTTTGACAAGTAACAAAGAGTCTGGTTAAAGGTAACGCTAAGCAGTAGGGAAACCGAGGGACAAGATGTACACTGGTTGCATGAATTTGCCTCCCGGATTGCCGATTGCGGCGGAAGATTGGGAAAACACGCCGGCTACGGCGCAAGCAGTGGTCTTCCTGCCGACGGTGTGCCAGGAATGCGGCGCGCTGTTGTTGGGCGAAGATCCCCAGCCGGAACGCCACCAGGTCAGCGAAGTGCCCAAACCAGCGCCAATTATCATAAAATACCAACGCCATACGCTGAATTGCGCTGTTTGCGGCGCTCAGAACCGGGCGGAATGGCCCAAGGACATGCCCAGGGGCAGTTTTGGAGAGCGCTTGCAGGGATTGATCGCCTACTTGGGTGGGCGTTTCGGAGTGAGCCAGCGAGATATGGAAGAAATGCTGGAAAGGGTCTTTCAGGTTGAAATTGGCCTGGGGAGCATCCCCGCCCAACAACAGCGGGTCAGCCAGGCGTTGCAACAACCGGTGGAGGCTGCTCAGCAATATGTGCAAACCCAAACCACCGTCAACCTGGATGAAACCGGTTGGCATGAATTGACCAAGAACGTCTGGTTGTGGGTGTGTAGCACGCCGAGCGTGACTGTCTTTCGGATCTTCCAGGGTCGGGGTGGCAGCCGGGCAGAGGAATTGTTGGGCGGTCGGTATGCCAGCACGGTGGGTTCGGACCGCTACAGCGCTTACAATTGGCTCGATCCGCTCCAGCGCCAGGTGTGTTGGCCGAAGGTCCCGGTCCAGGGGGCGCATCTCAAGCGGGATTTTCAGGCTTGGGTCGAGCGCGGTGGTGAATCGGCGGTGATCGGACGCCTGCTGCTGGCTTGCCTCAAACAATTCTTTGGCTTCTGGCATCGCGTGCGTGACGGAACCCTCGCCCGGGGCGATTTCCAAGCGCGGATGCAGCCCATCCGCGAGGAGGTCGTCAGTCTGTTGGAGATCGGCGCCTTGTTGGATCACGGCGAAACCCGCCGCGCCAGCCAGAACATTCTCAAGCTCAAGCAGGCGCTGGGGACCTTTGTCGATCGCGAAGGGGTGGAACCGACCAATAATGCCGCCGAACGCGCGTTGCCTGTCCTGGCGGTCAGGCCAGGGCGCCGGGGCGTCATCTGGCGTCGCCGCAGTTATGGGACGCAAAGTGAAAATGGCAGCCTGTTTGTCGAACGGATCTTGACCGTCGTTACCGCCCTGCGTCAGCAAAAACGGGACGTGTTGGATTACCTGGCGGATGCTTGCAAAGCTGCCACTTTGGGAATCCCTGCTCCTTCGCTGCTGCCTGCTGATTAGAGGTTTATCTCGATACATTTTTTACACCGACTGAACGGATACTTATAATCAATAAATTTGATATTGGTGGGAATAAATAATGAATACTACATCCCATGTGTATCTCGATTATGCCGCGACAACACCAGTCGACTCCCGCGTGGTCGAAGCGATGTTGCCGTATTTCAACGACGAGTTTGGCAACCCATCATCTATCCATTATTTCGGCCAAAAAGCAGAAGCTGCCCTGGAAAATGCCCGGGAAAACGTAGCAAATTGCTTCCACTGCGACCCGGATGAGATCATCTTCACCTCCTGTGGAACGGAAAGCGACAACCTTGCACTTCGCGGAGCCGCTCTGGCCGAACGGGAGAAGCGCGGTGCGACCCATATTTTAACCACACCTGTGGAGCACCACGCGGTGCTCCATACCGTTTTCAATTTAGCTCGTTATGACGGGTTCGATGTTGAGCTTCTTCCGGTGGATGCCAACGGTCTGGTTAACCCTGTAGAGGTAAACCGGCGAATTCGAAAGGAGACTGCGCTTGTTTCTGTTATTTTTGCGAACAATGAGATTGGTTCGATCTACCCGGTAGAGGAGATTGGCCGGGTTTGTCGTGAGTGGAGTACACCTTTCCACACAGACGCCGTCCAGGCTGTGGCACATCTTCCGATTGATGTGAGAGCCCTCAATATCGATCTTATGTCCGTTGGAGCACATAAATTTTATGGACCGAAAGGTGTGGGCGCCCTGTATGTCCGCCGGGGAATCCAGGTCATTCCGGTCCAAACAGGCGGCGCCCAGGAGTTTGGTCTAAGGGCCGGGACACAGAATATCCCCTATATCGTCGGGATGGCCATAGCACTACGCCTTATCCAGGAAGAGCGTTCTCCCTGGACTGCTTTCATAACTCCAATAAGAGACCGGATCATCTCTCGTGTCCTGGCCGATATCCCACAGGTACGTCTCACAGGCCACCCCACGAACCGGCTCCCCAATCATGTCAGCTTTGTATTTGAAGGTGTAGATGCGAACACATTATTGATGATGCTCGACTCAGCCGGTTTTGCTTGTTCTTCCGGTTCAGCCTGTAAGACCGGCAGCCCTGAGCCTTCCGGTGTACTCCTGGCTTTGGGATTGTCCCCCTCCTTGGCGTTGGGTTCCTTGCGTGTCACACTCGGACAATATACGACTTCCAGTGAGGTGGATGCCTTCCTGGCGGTGCTGCCCGGGCTTGTCGAACGAACGCGGGTTCTAACCGCGGGGGTGGAGCGAAGCTGATGGAAGCGCCACGCAAGGTCGTCGTCGGGATGAGCGGCGGAGTAGACAGCTCTGTAGCCGCGGCCCTGCTGGTTGAGCAAGGCTACCGGGTCACCGGAATGATGCTCCGTTTGTGGAGTGAGCCGGGCAAAGATGGACAGAATCGCTGCTGCTCTCCAGATGCAATGGCCCAGGCGCGTCGTGTGGCGGCCTCGCTGGGGATCCCGTTCTATGCAGTTGATGTCCAGGAATTATTCCACAATGAGGTTGTTCAGCATTTTATCGATGGTTACCTGGAGGGGATTACTCCCAATCCTTGCCTGATCTGTAATCGACAGATCCGCTGGGGATATTTACTCAAGTATGCCCAGGCTTTCGGCGCGGATTTCCTCGCGACTGGCCACTATGCCCGCGTGCGCCATATGGTCGAGGATATGGTCGAGTTATATCGAGCGGTGGACCTTCACAAAGACCAGTCCTATGTGCTTTCCCGGCTGAATCAGGAACAACTAAAGCATTCATTATTTCCCCTGGGCGAGCTGACCAAGCCCCAGGTCCGCCAGATAGCACGTAATTTTGGCCTCAGCGTTGCTGAACGGCCAGAGAGCCAGGATTTGTGTTTTATCTCCGATGGTAACTACCGCCGGTTTCTAAATGAATACGCACCTGAAAGCCAAAAAATTGGTCAAATTATCACCAGTGAAGGTAAAATATTAGGAGAACATCAGGGATTGGCATTCTACACCATTGGGCAGCGAAAAGGGCTTGGCATATCCTCGCCAGAACCATTCTATGTGATTGAAAAAAGGTTCGAAGAGCAAACTCTGGTGGTTGGCCCGGTCTCAGAATTAGGAAAGTGCGAATTGATTGCCCAAGACGTGAATTGGATCTCTGGTATGACTCCAGAAAAATCCTTCAATGCCCAGGTGAAAATTCGATATAAGGCTGAGCTCGCATCTGGAATGGTAGAACCCGGACCAGAAGAATTTCGGGTCGTTTTCGAACAGCCATTGAGAGATATCACACCTGGACAGGCTGCGGTCATTTACCAGGGAAACCAATGCCTCGGGAGTGGAATCATCAAGGAATAGCGCTTTGCTCAGCCATAGAGATTTCGGGGAGGAAACATCTATGTCATTAACTGTTCCATCCATCCTTTTCGGGATCGTACTATCGTCTTTGTATGGCGCGCTTTTCCATTTATGGAGGGGGGGCAATCTGGGTCGCCTGATTCTTTATCTTTCGCTCAGTTGGGTCGGATTTTGGGGTGGTCAATTATTGGGCTCCCAATTGGGATTGAGCTTTGCCCAGGTTGGACCTCTGAATGCTGGTATGGGTACCCTGGGAAGTTTGATCTTCCTGGGAGTTGGCTACTGGTTAAGCCTGGTACAGGTAGATCGACCGACTTAACCTTCTCTGTCACTATAAATATAAGCCCCTCTCTACCTGAGAGGGGTTTTATGCATAATGTTAGATTGAGTATTCTTATACGATTTTGACGTTTGCAGCCTGAAGACCTTTCGGGCCTTTTTCGATGGTGAATTCGACCCGCTGACCCTCCTCTAGGTTTCGGAAACCTTCTGCCTGGATGGCGCTGTAATGAACAAAGATATCTGGTTCACCCTGGCGCTGGATGAAACCATAGCCTTTGCTGGTGTTGAACCATTTCACAGTGCCGGTAACGCGTTCGTTCATTTGCTTGACTCCTGGTTAGAAAAAAGAAGTGGATGGTGGTTGGGACGCTGGCATGAGGAGTGGATCCAGAATTGGGTGAGCTGCGTTTTTCAAACCTGGAATCAAAATTCCGGCCTGAATCGCTAGCTCAATTAAGGCCGGATCATGAGTGACTCCGAGTAAAACAATATTGCCATACGACTTAATCTAATTTTAACAAGATTAACAACCTTTGTCAAGCCATAAAATAAATTCTACCTTATTTGTCCTTTATTTTTGTTAATGGATAATTCCAATGATTTTATGATTTTCGTGATAAGTTGAGTAAAATTGGGATAGGATCATGACTATAGCCTTGGAGGTTTTTCATGTTTCGTATTGAGTCTTTACTCTCCGCTCGCCTGTTCCTGAAACCCCAGATTGTCGCCGACCGGATCTATTTTTTATCCAATCTATCAGGCCACCTGAGTCTATATGCAATGGATGCGGGAGGGAGTATTCCTGAACCCCTATTGCCACCAGACATTGCTCTACAAAATCCCCATCTTATAGAAGGTAAATCTTTTTTCGTGTTTCCAGACTTACATCAAATATTGGTCATGATCGACCACGATGGAGATGAAAATTACCAACCCATGTTGATCCCTCTCGAAGGGGGCTATCCTGAAATTGCCTTTAATCACTATTTCGCTAACCAGAGAGTCCATTTGGTCCATTGCGAACCTGAGAAGAATTCCGTGTTTTTCAGTAGCGAATCTCGCGATAACGAATATCTTACTGGTTATCTGGGAAACCTGAAAAGTGGAGAGTTGACGAAACTGGCTTCCAGCCCGTATGGAGCATATCCAGATGGTGCCAATGCTGATCACACAAAGGTAGCGATTATCGACACTTATACGGTAGGTGATAATGTATTGTATCTTTGGGAAAAGTCAACTGATAACCGCAAGTTAATTTATGGTGTTCCCCTGGAGGATCGGTCCGAAGGACAACAGATACCCCTCAATTCAATCGGCTCAATTCATTTCATCCGTCAGGATTGTGGGATGGCATTCATCACCTCATTGCTGGATGATGCCTATAGCCTTGCATATTTGGAGTTCGATCATCCCGAGCGAATTCAACCAATCGCAGTCACGGGTAGAACACACCAAGGGGTGGGAGAAATGGTCGGCTTCACCCACCTGGAGGGCAAGCGGTACCTCGTGGAGTACAACATCGATGGCTGTTCCTGGCTCTATGAAGGTATTCTGGATGAAACTGTTTTACGTCTGGACCTGAACCATACACTTTGTGGGCAGGGTATCTTATCCAATGGTGTGCTGGAATCAGTTTTCTATGATCGGCAGGGCGACCGCTTTGCACTTTCTTTCTCATCGGCTGTATCTCCGACCCAGATTTACACAATCGAAGGAAAAGATCGCGGCAAGCTCACCCAACATACCAACGAAAAATTACTCGGGATCCAAGCACAATACCTGTCTAAAGGGGAGGATGCGTCTTTTGTTTCTTTCGATGGAACCCGGGTTTCGGCCAGATTGTATCTACCTGCACCTGAATTGAATTTCGTAGGTCCCAGGCCGCTGGTTTATTATGTTCATGGTGGTCCACAAGGTCAGGAGAGGCCTGATTTTGCATGGTTTTCCATGCCGCTGATCCAGTTTTTGTCGCTGAATGGTTTGGCTGTGTTTGTACCAAACGTCCGGGGAAGTACTGGATATGGACTGACCTACACCAAACAAGTCGACAGGGATTGGGGTGGCCTGGATGTCCAGGATCATGTATCGGCTATGGATAAATTAAACAATGATCCCCGGTTGGATACGAAGCGAGCTGCGGTAGTTGGCCGATCTTACGGCGGATATATGACCCTGACCCTGGCCAGCCGTTACCCACAATTTTGGAGCGCAGCCGTGGATATGTTTGGCCCGTTTGATTTGCTTACATTTTTAGACCGTATTCCCCCAAGCTGGAGACCTTATTTTCGCATAGCTGTTGGCGACCCAGAGACCGATCGAGATTTCCTGGTTGAACGATCGCCCAGGACATATATATCGCAAATTCAGTGCCCACTTCTGGTGATCCAGGGTAGAAACGATCCACGCGTCGTGGAAAAGGAATCGCACGACCTGGTGGATTTTCTACACCTGAATGGCAAACAGGTAGAATACCTGGTTTTCGAGAACGAAGGCCATGATGTTCTAAAATTTGAGAACCGGGTCACCTGTTATAATGCAATCATGGATTTCTTTACTCGAACCCTTCATCCATAGAGAAAGGTCGAATTGGTTCCATTTTCTCTCGTTTTGCATCGCCTTTATGGATTAAGGATCCTTTCCCAACGACGGAGCGTCACTTGACCTGGAATATTTACGGTCCCACGGCGCGCGAAGGAGATCTCGCCCAGCTTGTAGGGTTAAATCATAAGCATTACATTATCCGCCTGGTTGCCGGAACGACATTTCAATCTCACCGCGGGGTTATCCTGCACGATGAAATCATTGGTAAGCCATGGGGAAGCCAGATTTTTTGCCATAATGGCAGTCCCTTTTTTGTCTTCCAACCATCTCTGGGCAATCTGCTCCAATCTACCCGCAGGAACACACAAATTCTGTATCCCAAGGATATTGGATTTATCCTGGTGTCGATGGGTATCGGTCCGGGCCAGCATGTTCTCGAAGCAGGTACTGGTTCTGGCTCTTTGACCACTGCTTTTGCGTATATCGTTGGACCCACTGGCAGGGTAACATCCTATGAAGTTCGCCCAGAAATTCAAAAACTCGCCAAAGCTAATCTTGAACGGGTTGGCCTTTCCGACCGGGTTGAATTTAAAGAAGGTGATATCGCAGCGGGGTTTGAGGAGACGGAGGTGGATGCCCTTTTCCTGGATGTACCTAATCCATATGATTATATCGACCAGGTGCGTGGCGCGTTAAAACCTGGTGGGTTTTTTGGCTCCATTCTCCCCACGATGAACCAGGTAGCGTATCTGATTTCTGCTCTGCGCCGTAACCAGTTTGCATTTATCGATGTCTGCGAAACGCTTCTTCGTTATTATAAACCCGAGCCAGATAGAATTCGACCGGTTGACCGGATGGTCGCTCACACCGGTTATTTGATTTTCGCCAGACCGGTGATACTTTCCCCAGAGGAAAGTAATCGTGAATTGTTGGCAGAAATTGAAGAAGGTGCCGTCCTGGAAATATCGGAATACGTCAGGGATCAAGGAGATCACATTGTGGAGACATAGACCTTTCTTAGATCTGGGATTGTTTGGCAGAGGACGACGTTTACCCAGGCACCTGGCAGGTTTATCTGAACTGGAATTGCTCAACCGGGCAAACCGCGAACAGGAGCTGAGTAATTTTCTCGAAGCCGCTCAAATTTACGAAGTACTGAGTGAAAAAACCTTAGAACAAAAACAGATACGGTCTGGTTACCTTTTCCTCCAATCGGGAAGATCTTATATCCAGGCTGACCAAACCGGGCTTGCGATGGACTGCATCAAGCAGGGCCTGTCTATTCTTGCTAAAGCTGGCCGCATGCATATGATCATTCAGGTCGGAAACCGGATCGTATCGGAACTAAATTACCGAGATCGCCGCAACGAGGCTCAGCTTGTGACAAACTGGCTGGATGTGTCCTTGAATGGCAGCATCCAGGCTTTCGGCAGGTCTTCCATTGAGGTGGATCCAACCCGCCCGAGGCTACCCTTGAAGTGCCTTTTATGTGGTGGAACGTTAATACCCAATGAGGTTGAATGGCTTGATCAGAACACTGCAGAATGCCCTTATTGTGGGTCACCTATTCGTGGGGGAGAGGGCGGTTGAAATCATTATCTCAAGGTAATTTCGATCTGAGTGAAGAGGATATTCGAGCCTTGTTGGAATCCAGGGCTCGTTCAGTTCAAAGTGAGATTAATCTTGTCACCGATATCCACCCCGATAGGATGGGTTCTCGTCAGGCAGCTGTGTTGATCCCCCTTTTTTCCAGCGGCGGTGAATGGCATATCCTGTTGACCCGCCGGACTGATTCGGTCCAGGATCACAAAGGTCAGGTGGCTTTCCCGGGAGGATCGACCGAAAATGAAGATGCCAGCCCTGAGAATACAGCGCTTCGCGAAACGTTTGAAGAGATAGGCTTGAAAGCCAGTGATGTCCGCATTCTTGGCCGGCTTGATGCGTTAATAACCGGCACAGGATACCTGATCACGCCAGTCGTTGGAGTGATCCCATGGCCTTATCCGTTCATAATTTCTAATGACGAGGTCAGCCGAATTTTTTCGATCCCCCTTCGCTGGCTCGCTGATCCAGACCATTATGAAGAGCGAATTTTTTATCGTTCAGAAAATGATCCCGTTCCTCATCTGGTGATCTTCTTTGACCAATATGAAGGAGAAATTCTTTGGGGGGTGTCCGCAAGAATTTCAGTAAATCTTCTCATAGCTCTTCATCTAAATCTACCAGCTCGCTAAACATTGACGCTGCCCATCCTTTCCAGGAAAAAAGCGAAAATCGATTCGCAAGAAAAATACTCACCCCGATAATATTCTCCTCGGGGTGAGTAATTTCGTTCTGGAAAAATGGCTGAGGGTTATTCTGCGCTCTCCTCTTCCCCTTCTTCTTTCTTACCCTTCTCGATCACTTCAGGTTCTTCCACAGCCGCTTCAACCGGTACTTCTTCTTCCTCCGTTGCGGCAGTGATCAGAACAACCATCTCGTCAGGGCTGTCCAGTACCTCAACTTTATTGGAAACTGGGATATCGCGAACGTAAACTCCATCCCCAATTTTGGCCAGATTCGAGATGTCAACGATAAAGCGTTGAGGAAGATCCTGTGGGTAGCTTTCGACTTCCAGTTCGTTTACGCCGGTAACGACAATCCCATTAAAATCCTTCACTGCCGGAGCTTCACTGGTCAGCTCAATGGCAACCTTCGCCCGGATTTTCTCTGTAAGCGAAACTACCTGGAAATCAACATGGAGTAGCTCTCCTCGAATATAGTTTTTCTGCTTTTCTCGCACGAGGGCAGCCTGCTCTTTTCCATCAAGCGCAATTGTGATCAGACTTGAAGCGGTCAGTCCGGACAGAATCTTCGTGGCTTCGCGCAGATTCATAACGATGGGAGTAGGTTTCACATTATGTCCGTACAGGACCCCAGGGAGCATACCCTGGCGGCGCAACACCCCAACTTTTTTACCGGTCACTGAGCGGTGATCGGCCTTTAAGACAACCTTTTCCATTTTTCCTTCCTTTGAGCGCCTCTCACCCCGGCCCGGAGTTACCTTCGCTCGATTAATAAGTACACGTCTGCTTCGATTGGATACTGATAGTACATCCCAGCGGGTGAGGATTATAGCCGTCTTCCTCTTTTTCGTCCAGACTCAACGAAGATTACACATCTCACCCAGAAAGAGGACGTATAGCTGTTCCAGCCCGGTTTAATCTGTGGTACAACAAAACCGTACCTGGATCACGGGAATGGGACTATGAGGAGGAGGTTTGGATTTTGGAACTGGTTGATCGTTATGGGCGGGTGATCAATTATTTGCGGATTTCGGTGACCGATCGCTGTAACTTTCGCTGCGTTTATTGTATGCCGGCAGAAGGAATACCAGGAAAACTTCATACAGAGATCCTTCGCTATGAAGAGATCACAGAAATAGTGCGTATAGCTTCTGAATTGGGCATTCATCGAATCCGTTTAACCGGTGGAGAACCGCTGGTACGCAAAAACTTATCTGACCTGATCGGTTTGATAGCTGCTTTACCTGGCATCGAAGATATCAGTCTGACCACCAACGCATTTCTGCTCGCCGAACAGGCGGGCGCATTGGCTACAGCCGGGTTGAGACGGGTCAACATTAGCCTGGATACGTTGAATGAAGCTCGTTTTAGCCGCCTAACCCGGGGTGGATCCTTGGCCCAGGTCCTCCGGGGGATCAAGGCTGCCCAGGACGCCGGTATGAGCCCAATTAAAATTAATTCCATCATGATCCGCGGCGTGAACGATGACGAATTAGAATCTCACGCTTTACTGACCATGGACCATGATTGGCAGGTTCGTTTTATTGAATTAATGCCTCTCGAAAACAGCCAGGATTGGGGCGCGGATTTTCCGAAGGAAGGTGAGCGCTATGTCTCCATTCAGGAAATGCGGGATAGGCTTGCCGCGCTCAATTTGATGGAAATGTTTGAATCGAACGGTAATGGACCAGCCAGGGTTTACCGTATTCCAGGCGGAAAAGGGACAATTGGTTTTATCTCTCCACTTGGAGAGCATTTTTGCCAAACCTGCAACCGCCTGCGCTTGACCGCGGATGGCAGCTTGCGATCCTGCCTGCTCAATAATATTGAAATTCCGATCCGGGATGTCTTAAGGGCGGGTGAAGATATACGCCCTTATTTCCTGCAGGCAGTTGCTCGAAAGCCTGAAGGCCATTTGTTGTCTACCGGAAACCTTCAATCCAATCGAAAAATGGCAGAAATTGGGGGGTAAGCGGCTCGGAAATATGCCAATTGTGCAAATATCTCCAGATCGAAAGAATTCCTCCGATTGCTTGAATTATCTGGACATCTCCCCTCAACAAAAAGAAGCGGTTTTACTGCTTCACGGGCTTGGCGCGACCGGGGCCTCCTGGCAGCTACAGATTGAGGCTCTACAAACGGCTGGAATGCGGATTATCGCGCCAGATTTACCCGGGTTTGGAAATTCGAAGTACAACAGCCCAACCTGGTCAATTCGCGGGGTAGCGGATATTCTGGCCCAGATGATGAAAAACCTGGTTGATCAGCCAGTAGCCGTTGTTGGGATTTCAATGGGCGGAGTGATTGCCCTTCAGATGGGAATAGACCATCCGGCTCTGGTTGATAGGCTGGTCCTGGTAAATACCTTTGCCCGGTTTCGACCGGATTCAATCAAGGGATGGCTGTATTTTCTTCACCGGGCGGTTCTGGTTAGCGCTCGGGGCGTGGCGGCGCAAGCGCCATACGTGGCGAAGCGGATATTTCCTGATCCAGGTCAGGAAATGCTCCGCTACATTCTGGTAGATCAAATTCTGAAATCCGATCCTCGGGTATATCGATCGGCGATGCGCTCGCTGGCTCTTTTCGATTCCACCCGCCGCCTGACCTCCATCAAGAAGGCTGTGCTCGTTATTAGCGGTGAATGTGACACCACTATTCCGGTCAAAATCCAACGCCAGTTGGTTGAACGAATTCCGAAAGCACGCCAGGTAGTCATTCCCCAGGGAGGGCATGCCGTCATCGTCGATCAACCGTCAATCTTCAACCGCGTTTTACTCGAGTTTCTACAGGAACCACTCACTTCAACTGGCTGATCATTTCATCCGACGAGTTTACTGGCAGCAAGCAGACAAACTCTTGACAAACATATGCTGTTGCATGTCCATTGCGGAGGGGCCGATTTTGCAAGATGAGGGGAGCATTTGCTTCAGGGGTGACTCTGGAAAAGGCGACAATGCAACGGGGACGATACGTTTGGTTGAGTGCTTGGACTAAATGATCATATCCCGGGTCTGCCGGATCGCCAACGACTGCTACCTGCTGGACAGGACCAATCGCCAGGTCCAGTGCATTTAACCAATTCCCAAACGCTGCCGGATATTGAACCAGGACATTTTGGACAGCGCCAAGCATCTCTTCCGCCTGTTTCCTGAGCTCCATACCACCTGAAAACTCGGATGACAGTATGAGAGCTAACGCCGCAAGTGAATTTCCGGAGGGAGTCGCATTGTCCTGAATATCTTTGGGCCGGACCAAAAGAGGGTCTTGCGCCGCATGAGTATCGAAGAAACCGCCTGCCGGATCTTGAAAATTCTGCCTGATCTGGTTAATGAGCTCCTGGGCTATTTGAAACCATTTTGGATTAGGATCAGCCTGGTAAAGACTGAAAATACCGATCGCCAATGCCGCGTGATCCTCGAGGAAAGCTTGCTGGCGTGCCTTCCCACCTCTCCAGGCCCGCATCAGCTTCCCATCCAGAAATAGCTCAGAAAGCAAGAATTCAGCATTTCGTATAGCTACTTCCAGGTATTCCTGTCTGGCGAGATAGCGTCCTGCCTCCGCAAAAGCTCGCAAGGCAAGAGCATTCCAGGAAAGAAGTACTTTGTCATCCGTTCCAGGCCGGATACGCTCTCCTCGTCTTACGATCAGTAACTCCTTGATTTTCTTAAGCCGGATCCGCACCTCATCGACCGGAATGCCTGCAATTTTAGTGATTTCATCATCCGAGACAGCTTTCTGAAACACAATTTTTCCTTCGAAATTCCCGGAAGGATTCAGCCCAAATGCAATTTTTGCTACTTGAAAATCAAGACTATCCGTGAAAAGCTCTTCGATTTGTTTGTATGACCAGGTATAAAACTTACCTTCCTCGCCCTCAGAATCCGCGTCGAGGCTGCTGAAAAATCCACCATCCGGATGGATCATCTCGCGGCGAACAAAATCAAGTGTCTCCTCACAAACCTGGCGGAATCGATCCTCTCTCGTGATCAGGTATGCATGAAGATAGGCAAGAGCCAGTTGTGCATTGTCGTAGAGCATCTTCTCGAAGTGCGGCACCAGCCATCGAGAATCGGTGCTATAGCGATGAAAGCCGCCGCCAACTAGGTCATACATACCTCCACGGGCCATTTTTGTCAGGATATCCACTGCCACATTTAAAGCGATTTCATCTCCACGGGTTGCCTGCGCGAGAAGAAATTCAATGACCATGGGCTGGGGAAATTTTGGAGCCCCTCCCCATCCTCCGTTTTGCCAATCATATTCCCGGTTAAGGGTTTGGTTAACCTTCTGGAGCAAATCTTTTTGGATGATTTCGCCTTTCAGGGCGAGCCGGCTGGCCTGTTGCAGATGATCTGACACTTTTTGACTGATATCATCTACCTGCCCGCGATCTCCATTCCAGGCGCCGATGGTCCCTTCAAGCACCTGGCGGAAGGATGGCATTCCATACCTCGGGACTGGTGGAAAATACGTCCCAGCATAAAATGGTTTTCCATTTGGGGTCAAGAACAGGCTCATCGGCCAGCCTCCCTGGCCTGTCATGGCAACGACAGCCCCCATATAGATGCTATCAATGTCTGGCCGTTCTTCACGGTCTACCTTGATGTTGATGAAGTGCTCATTCATTAACCCCGCGATCTTTGGATCTTCAAATGACTCGTGAGCCATTACGTGGCACCAGTGACAAGCTGCGTAACCGATGCTTAAGAAGATAGGTTTATCTTCCTGCCTGGCTTTTTCGATTGCTTCCGCTCCCCAAGGATACCAATCGACGGGATTTTCAGCATGTTGCAATAAATACGGAGAGGTTTCTACAGATAAACGATTGGGCATATTCTTTAAATTCAAGCCCGGCTCGAAGGCAACGCTCTAAGCCTGGGATAATTCGATATAAACGCCTGCTGACCGCACCAGGGACGGGTGGATTGATTGGGTATCCAGCCCGGCCTGCTCCATTGCTAAAAGGATGCCCCCAACGGCTGGGGGAATCTCCAGCAGGATGAATTGTGCGCCTGGCGCTTCAGCCCGAATGATGCGTTCCACCGGCGATGTCATCAATACGCCGGCTTTGAACAGTCCCCCGATGAACACGACATCAAACTCCTGGCCGGCCAGATCTAGCTGGCGGATAACGCCCAGGGCCATATCCCCAAGAACTGCGGTCATATCTTCGATAATTTGAAGGGCCACCTGGTCGCCTTTTTCAGCAGCCCGAAAGACCAGGGTTGCATGCGTTTGATTCAACCGGTATCGTTCTAAAGCAACCCCTTCCAGGAAATCCGACGGATCTTTTGCACCGGTCAAATGAGTGAAGGCGTCTGTAAGTGTGGTTTCTGGGCCGCGCCGGGTCCAGTTCAGGGCGATTGCCCGGATCGCTCGGACCACCAGATCCATACCGCCGGCAGCTTCTCCCATCCAATCGCCGCAGCCGGTCATCCGTCCAACTCGCCGGTCCAGATCCCATCCCCAACAGTTGCATCCGGTTCCGGCGACAATCCCTACGCCCCAACCGCGCTCCGAACCGGCCAGGAGACCGATGATAGCATCGTTAGCCAGGCCAATTGGAGCGATGAGACCGAGTTGGCGGATCGCATTGAGAGTGGGTTCGGTTTGTGAGGGCCAGTCGTACCCTGAAACGCCAAAACCTGCCCCGGCAATCAGGTTTCTCTGAAATCCAGCCTCTTCTAAAGCCTGGCAAACGACAGCCTGAAGCAGGGACGTAAAATCCCGATAATCTGTATTTTCAGGGTTTCCTGGTCCACCTTGCGCAAAAGCGACCACCTTGCCATTTTCGTCCGCGATCATGGCATGTGTCTTTGAGCTGCCGACATCGACACCAAGGAAAAACTCAGTCATAGACTCATTGAATTAATTCACCACTTTGCTCAGTACCGTAGCCTATTCCTCAACTCCAGAATTGAGGCAAGTACTCTCGGTTGGACTCGAGGAGATCCTCCAGCACGCTTTGGACGTGATCCGCGGAAGGTCCGAGAGGATGAGCAAGAAGCGCCTGATATGCTGCGTTCCGGTCTCCGTGCACGGCCGCTTCGACCGTTAGCAACTCATACGATTTTACTTGAGCGACCAGTTTCGCGCAAACTGGAGGCAATGGTTCAGCAGGTAACGGATGGATCCCCTCCTGGTTGACAAGGCATGGCAGCTCCAATACCCAAATAGCTGGCATCCCTTTCACTGCTCCATCCTGCCGTGTGTTGACCACGTGGATCTCGTTCAGATCATTGTGATGGGCGTTGATCAATTGGGTAGCAACTGTCGAATAGTATGCGCCGCCCCGCTTCATGAGATCCTTAGGGGGAACAGTTCGATTGGGTTCAGAATACTGGCGCAGGAGATCTTCCTCGATTATCATTACCTCTTCTGCTCGAGAGGGAGGCCATTTTTGCTGTGCTTTGAGCTTCTGATCCTGATAATAGAAATACTGCAAGTAATAATTGGGAATCATCTGCAGGCTTTCGAGGGTCGCCAGGTCCCATTCGGGTTGATCCTCCTTACGAATCCCATCCAGGTATTGCTGGAATATG
>DATKLX010000238.1:0-27254 GCA_035542155.1 Anaerolineaceae bacterium | reverse complement strand
TGTAGCGCATGCCTACTGGCTTGCGCTCTTCCGGTCCGGCTAAGAACAAGCCGGGAGGCATGTTCCACATTTCATCGCTTGCGCTCGGGTAGACCGGCTAAGAACAAGCCGGGAGACATGTTCCACATGTAGCGCACGCGTCCTCGAGACTCCCCGTATGAGGGCTCGCTTGCGGTCTTCCAGGCGACAGTCGGGCGGGACGCCCAACCTACAATACGGGGGAGCGGCGCAGCCCGGCTTCGACGTGGTGGGTGAGGGCGGGGACGTCGGCGGTCTGCATCTTGTGGGAGTAGCGCAGGGAGCCGTCTCGCAGGTCGAACTCGCGCCAGGACTGCTCGACGCGGGCGTCGTTGGCGAACTGGTCGCTGCGCAGGGCGAGGACGAAGCCGTCCGAGATGGGAATGGGGCGGCCGCGGGCCGCTTCGAGCAGGCCAACCCGCTGCAGGGCGCCTTTGTGCACCTGGCGGTTTCGGCAACCTACGGGGTCATTTTCGGCGTCCTTTCCGGGGCGCTGCGTCGCCGGGTGCCGGTCTGGCTGCTGGCGCTGGCCTACGCGGCGGGGCTGTACCTGCTGGCGGTGCTGGCGACGGCGACGGGGGCCGGGCCGCGGGTGGCGGATTTTGCCCCGCCGGTCTTTGCCCTGGCCCACGCGGTCTACGGGCTGGGGTTGGGATGGCGGTTCTGGCGCCGGGAGAGGTCGGAAACGGCCCGGGCCGGGAAACGATAGCATGAACGGGGCGCAGGACCGCTCCACGAGCGATCGGCGGTGGACCCCGGGCAGCTTCGCGGCCGCGAGGTTCGCCCTGTTCGGGCTGCTGTACTCGCTGGGGATCATGTTCTGGAGCCTGGGCTGGCCCACGGACGGCTGGGTGCTCTACAGCGATTCACGCGACCTTCTTCAGGTGTTCTCTCAACGCAGGAACTTCAAACAACCGGCCAGCTCGCGGATGTGGGCTTTGTCGGCCCAGAGCTGGAGCAGGACGCGATTCTCGCGGGGGTCGGGGTACAGAATCACCAGCAGGGCGATCCCTTTGTGGCTCTCCGGCTGGTCGGCGGAGGGGAGGATCAGGCAGGCGGGCTGGTGGTCGATGGTCAGCGCTTCGAGGGTGGGGGCCATCCCGTAGCGCTGTTCGCGGGCGTTGTCCCGCAGCTCCAATTCGCAGGCTTTCATGGGGTCGGGAGGCGCCGACCCGCTGGCGGCGATCTGGAAGTAGCCGTCCGGCCCGCGGAAGATCCCATTGCCGGAAGGGTCTTCCTGCCAGGCTTTGGGAAATTTCAAGGAGATCTGGAAATACGTGCTCAGGTATGTATTCCAAATCGGATCTGGAGTTGGAGTAGGAGCCACTGGTACGGCTCGAAAGGCAGGCACATTCCACAGCACAACTGTGCCATCTGTAGACCACGAGGCAAGGGTCTTTCCATCCGGGCTGAAGTCCAGCCAGTAGACACCCTGCGAATGGCCATCCAGGGTCAGGATGGTTCCACCCGTAGAGGCGTCTCGTAAGGTCACCAGGCTCGCGCCAGTTGCCAGGATTTTCCCATCCGGACTGAGCGCGGCGCTTCCCGCAGCCCAGGTTGGATCATCCCCAGGTTGGAGCAGTGGAACGAGTGTGGCAGCGTTCCAGATCATCGCCCGGTTCCCATTCGCGGCGACAAACTTGGAGCCATCCGCGGACCAGGCGATGGTGTGAGTTTCGGTCTCATCGCCCAGCTTGCCGGTCTGCTGGCCAGTTGCGGGATCCCAGAGGAAGATGCCGTTGCCAGAGGTAGCCAGAGTTTTGCTATCCCGTGACCAAACCATCTCATCCGTATAGGGGTTGGCGATGGTTTGAACGGTTTTCAATTGCGTCCAGCTCTGGGCATCCCACAGCGTGACCAGTCCCCGGTAATCGAGGGCAGCGAACTGGTGACCATCGGGGGACCAACCCAGGTCCATCAGAGTAACGCCGGCTGTTGGCAGCGTCCTCAGACGCTTATCTGAGGATGTATCCCAAAACCGGACCTCACGGTCCCGGATGGAGGCGATTTGCTTCGCGTCGGGTGACCAGGCCAGTCTGCGCTCGCTTCGAGCATCTGCTATTATATTTGCCAGGGTGGCGGTAGCTGCATCCCAAATGAAGATTGCGCCATTCTCTGTGCTGGCTGCCAATTTCGAGCCATCCGGTGACCAGACCGGGGCCAAGAGCTGGTCAAAGCCTTCAACGAGGATCTCAGAATGGGCTCCGGTTGCGGCGTCCAGGATCAGCAGGTGGTTGTTTCCATCTGTGGCGAGCAGGTGCTGGCCGCCCGGCAACCAGAAAACGCCTGCCTTCCCGGCGCTGATTATTTTCTGGAGGAGGGCGCCATTTGTAAGGCGGTACAGCCGCAAGGTATTGTCGTCCAGACCCACAGCAACCAGGGACCCATCGGGGCTGACGGAAAGAGAAGAGACCTGATTGCCGGCTCCTACCTGAACTAGCTTCTTTCCTGTCTGACCATCGAGGATTGTGACCAGGCCATCAAAGGTGGGCGTGCAGTTTTCGGCGCAGGATACATAGCCGCTGCCTGCTATGACCCGGGTCGAATCGGGCGACCAGCTCACGCTGTAGATGGTATACCCCTGGTCGCCCTTCCAGGTGTATAGGTGTTCGCCGGATCCCACATCGAAAACGGACACATCCCCCCAATAGTCGCCGGCGGCGATGCGGCTGCCGTCAGGAGACCAGGCAAGGCTCAACACTGCCGGGCCGCTACCACGGAGGATCTGAAGCTGTTTCCCGGAAAGCGGGTCCCAAATCCGGATCAGATCGTCATTGGCAGAAAAGGCGATCCGAGACCCGTCAGGGGACCAGGCCAGGCTATACACGACTTCGAGATGAGTGAAGCGAACCACATCCCGCTGGCCGGTGGCAGTATCCCAAAGGACAATGCTACCATTGAGCAGCCCGGCCGCGATCCGGGTGCCTTGTGGATCAAAGGAAATGGTTTGCAGGATGCTCATGGGAGAAGAACCTGTCAGACTGCACCAGGCTTCTTGAAAAGGTTCCAGATGGTAGAGGCAGACGATCCCCTCACTGGCGATAGCGACCTGCTTCCCGTCCATTGTGAGGGCGAGGTGGCGCATCCCGCCCTTGCCCAGGCGGGCCCGCGCTCCGGGCGGGACCAGGCCAGCCGGAGGGAGAGGTGTGGCGGCCGGGGCAGGAGGGGCAGGTTCAACCAGCTTGCGGCTGTCGGCGATCAGCTCATCGGGGATGCGGTTGTCGCCGGGAGAGGCGCCGGGAACCTGGAGCGAGCGGGCGATGTTCCAGTTCAACTCCAGCCCGGGAAGGTCGGGCGCTTTGATCTCCATCACGGTGTAATACTCGCCGTGCCGGAAGAACAGGTATACGGCGCTGATATCCTGGTGCCAGCGGTTGAGGATGGCATAGGCCGGCTGGCCGCCGATGCGCAGCGCGGGGTACTCGCGGCCGGGGTTTTCGCGCTCCGGGTAGGAAAAGAAGCCTTCCGCCATGCCGGCCAGGGTCGCGTCACCGGGTGGCAGGCGGTAGGTGTCGAAGCGGACGGAGTTGGAGCTGTCCTGGTTGTAAAAACGCCGCGCCATACGGACCTTGTTGAGCGGAGCGGTCCGGTCGGGGGCGGAAGCGAGCACGATCGACTGCCAGTCCGCGGGGACATCGAAGGCGAAGGAAAACTGGTCGTCGCAAAAGGTCGTGAAGCCGGCGGGCGGCTGGTAGCGCTGGGCCAGCTGGTCGCAGTAGGCCTGCGCCGTTTGGACCGTGGGGCTCATCTCAGGCGAGCTGGTTCGAGCGGGGGAAGGCGCCTGAGACGCGATGGCGCTTGTGGGGGTTGCCGAAGGGAATGGGCCGGGAGTGACTCCCGGGGCAGGCTGCACCGGCCCGCAGGAGGCGAGGAGGGCCAGGAAGAACAAGGAGCACGCAAAACCATGTTTCGACATGATGACTCCTTAGCGGTGGAACCAACGCCGGGTCAGAACTCGAAATCCGAGCCGTGGACGACCTGGGCGTCGGCGGGGAGGGAGAGGGAGAGCTGCTTGCCGGTGGCCAGGTCGACGAGGAGGAGCGGGCGGTCGAAGGTGTAGGACTGGAGCAGGACCCACTGCGGGTCGAGGTTGATCCAGGCGGCGTTGGCATTGGCCAGCGGGGCGGCCTGGCTCACGCGCCCCGAGGCAACGTCCAGGGCCCAGACGCCGTAGGTGCGGGTGTTGTAGTCGAAGTTCGCGCTGCTGACCAGGTGGAAGTAGAGCTTCGCTCCGTCCGCGGACCAGGCGAGGGTGATGAAGTTGCTGCCCGGGATGGGGAGCGCGAAGGGGCGCGGCCGGTCCGGAGCGGCCAGGTCGTAGAGATAGACCTTGGGGACCAATTTGGGCGGGTCGCCGGGGGGCGGGTACCAGCGGGTGGCAAGAGTCCTCCGGTCGGGGGAGAGGACGGCAAAGAGAGAGCCGTAGAGCGGAATTTGTTTGAGCTCCTGGCCGGTCTGCGGGTCGAGGACGGAGATGCCGCCGAACTCGGGGTCATCGCCCATCCACAGGATGAGGAGACCGTTCCGGTCGGCTGTGAAGCCCAAAAAGCTCAGGCTGCGGTGGAAGGTCGGCAGCTCGCGCAGGGTTTTCTGGGCCAGATCGTAGAGGCCGAGCAGAGCGCCCCAACCTAAATCCGCCTGGGGATCGTCGAAGGTGGCCTGGTAGACGACCTGGCCGGCGGTTTCATCGGCGGAGAGGCGACCGAACTGGACCGGCCGGTCGAACGTGCGCAGGTTCTGCCATTCCTGGGTGACCAGGTCGTAGCGTTGGAGGGTGCGCTCGCCGAGGACGAAGATCTGCTCGCCGACGCGCATGGAGTCGCGGATGGCGCCCAGGCCGGTGAAGACATAGACCTGGACCGGGTCCCTGTCCGGCGCTTTCCGGAACAAGGTCGAGCCGGTGAAGTAAATAATATCCGGCGGAGAGAGCGCGACTAGGCGCGGGGGCTCCAGCTCGAGACGCCAGCGCCTGCCCTGCCGGTCGGTGAGCTGGATCTGGCCGGCCTGTTTCCACTGGACGGTGATGAAGGACTGGGCGGTTCGGGTGATTAAGCGGGTTTGCTTCAGACCGGGCAGGTCGACGCGCGCCAGGAGCGTGCGGCCGGTTAATCCGCAGAATTCCGGCTCTGTTTGCAGGTAGGCCAGGGAGCGGCTGCCCGGGGCCCAGACGATGGCGGCGACGGTCCAGCCCGGCTCGACGAGGGGGACCTGGCCCAGCACGCCGCCATTGGCGTAATCCCAGAGGAGCATCTCGCCGCCGGACTGGAGGGCGAAGGTGCGCCCATCCGGGGAGACGGGCTCCTGAGCCAGCGCGGTCTTCGCGCCGCTGGCGAGCTCGTAGGCGGTGAGGGGCCTTCGCCAAAGGCCGCAGCCGCCGTCGGGCATGCCTTCCGCGGCGTCGGAGTAATAGAGGTAACGGCTGTTGCGCGCCCAGGAGAGGACCTTCAGGCCAGCGGCGCCCAGGCCCTGGCAGTATTGCAACTGGGTCTCGAGCACCGTTTCAGACCTATCCGCGAGGCGGACCAGCTTGAGCAGCTCGTAGGCGTTCTGCTGGCCCGAGTCCGCGCCGGGGAGGGTAAGGCACTCGTAGCGCAGGACCACGGCGCGGAAGCGGCCATTGGGAGAGGGCATAGATTGGAGGGTTTTGGGCTTTTCGAGCTCAACGAGCTTCTGGGCGATGGCAGCATTGATCTCCTCGTCGGAGGGGGTGGAGGTTGGGATGGAAAAGGGCGTGGAAGTAATCGTCGATTGCTGATTGTCGATTGCTGAGTGGGGAGGAGTAATTATTGATTGCGGATTGTGGATTGCTGATTGAGAAGAAGTGGGGATGGTCGGGATAGGGGATGGTGTGGACCCGGCAGAGCTGGCGGAGTGTGGGGCCGGGGAAGGTACCGAGGATGGGGCGATGGGCGTGGCTCCATGCACCTGGCAGGACACGGTCAGCAGGCAAAGGAAGAATGCCACCCCCATTGTGAAGAGTCTGGACATATACGCTCCGCGGGCAGGCGGTTGGGATCTATTATAGAGACGAGTCTGGCTTGTGTTTGGTTCCTGGACTATGAGTATTCACGAGAACGGAAACGTTTCGACCATTGTACCACCCTGGTTCGAGATAGGATTATTTATGTAGAGTGATAATCCGGAATAGATCAGGGCAGAGGAAGACCCTGAGGGTTTCTAAAACCCTAAGGGTCTGGTCCCTGGAGGATGCGCGGGGAAATTCCGGCGTGACCTGGGAGGAGTACTGTCGGCGGTTGCCGTGGAAGACCTGCCGGGGTGTATTGAGGCTTCAAAAACTGCGGAGGATGGCGGCGAGGTAGGCAAAGGTCCAACCCAGGCCGTTGACGAAGCCGTGGGCGGCCATACTGGTCGCGATCGAGCGCGAGCGCCAGGCCAGCAGGCCGAGGACCAGCCCTCCCAGCGGGACGCTGACCCAGAAAAAGAAGGGCCGGTCGGAGAGGTAGTAGAGGTGGCTGAGGGCGAACAGACCGGCCTGAACCAGCCAGATCCAAAGGTTTTTCCAACCTGCATGGCGCAGGTACCCCCAGAGGATGCCGCGGAAGAGCGGCTCTTCGCTCACCGCGGCGTAGCCCACCTGGTAGGGGATGTTAACCAGGCCATCCCTCCACACGGAGGGGATCAGGGTCCGTTCCACGGCGGTGTAGCGGAAAGACATGGGATAAGCCAGAAGGATCGCCAGGCCGATACCTGCCGCCGCTCCCCACAGGAGCCAGAGGAAATTCCTCTTTTCGATCTTTGGCCAGAGGAAACCGCTGATCCGAAGGGCGGCGATCAGGAAAAAGGCCGCGCCCCAGATGAGCAGAGCCGGCGCCTCGGGGAAGGCCAGCGGCGAGTGGGTGGTGTCATAATACAGTAACCGGTAAATGATCGTTTCCAGCGGCTTGAAGAAGAGGATGATCCAGATGGCCAGCGCGTCGATGTGAAAATCCGCGAGGCGGTCCCTTTCAAAGAGGATAAACCCAACGGTCAGCAGGTAGGTGGCAACCTGATAGGTCACGTTGGCCCAGTCGGGGAGTGCGCCGGTGACTGTCTCGACTCCGGTGATCAGGCTCACCCGCAGCGCAAGCAGCGCGAGGAGAAAAGCCAGATCGACCCGGGTGCGGACAGCGCTGGCCTGCATTTCGACAGTCTGAACAGCAGCGCTCATATTCTCCCTGTGGAAAACGGTGAATCAGACGGCGACCCCATCCATCGGGCTGTGTTTTTCTTCGCGTGAGGCCTGCCAGCCGATAAGGGCGCCGAAAGCCATCCCACCCAGGATGACCAGGACCAGGTTCCAAAGCAAGAACCAGACATTCACGGCCACGAAATGGGGCAGCTCGTCCGTGATGTGGAAAACCCGGTAGGTGATCGCCATGCTGCCCTGCCAGAGGATGAAGGCCAGCGCGCGGCCCATAGCCCCAATGGCGGCAAAGCGGAAGATCGCCTGGCGACCCTGGTAGACCCAGCCAAAAAGGGCGCCGAAGACCAGGCCCCACAGCATGGTGGAGAGCAGCGGCCAGTCGATGGCCCAGAACCACCATTCCCCTCGATCGTAGAGCGGCCCCATGGGCATGTAGCGGATCGAAAGGAGCAGGGTCAGCAGGCTGGTCAGTGTGGCCCCGACCACGGGCACGAGGAAGCCCCATTTGTTTTCGCGCTGGCTGCTGCCCTGCCAGAAGAGCCAGGTTTGAGCCCCGGTAAACAGCAGCGCCGACAGAAAAGAGGCCAAGACGGCCCAGAAGGTATAATCGCCAAACTTCAGCGTGCTGAGGCCAGTCAACAGTCCAATGGTTTTGCCTATTCCCGAGCCGAGGCCAAAAACCAGCGCGCCCCACCAGAGCAGGTTGGGAACTGGTTTCCCCTGAAAGATATTCCCCAAGCCGGACCTGCGCGCGAATTCTGACAGGTGCTCGCGGAGCAGGTTGATCAACAGGTCCGGGATCTCGTGCAGGCAGATCGCGACGATGGGAAGCGGTCCGTAGTCGTCCTGATCGTCGACCTGAGCCGAGAAGACGGCTTCCATCTCCTCGCCGAATTCCTCGCGGAAGTGGAGCGGATAGAGACTGACCAGGGTGGAAAAGCCGCGGGTGAGCAGGGTGACGTGGTTCATTAGGGCTCCTGGGGCAGGCGCTGCCGGGCGGCCTGCAGTAGGCCCTGCAGGCGGGTAGTCTCGGAAGAAAGGATCCTGTGCCCGGCGCGAGTCAGGCGGTATTCCTTGCGCGGTCGGCCGCTTTCGTCGGGCGTGTCCCGTTCCACTCGCTCGATCCAGCCCTGTTCGAGCAGGCGCTTGAGCGAGGTGTAGAGGGTGCTGACGCTGATGGTGATGCGCCCATCGCTGAGCTGCTGGACGTCTTTGAGGATGGCGTAACCGTGGCGCGGGGCCGAGGCCAGGCTGAGCAGGATGAAAAAGGTTTGCTCGCTGAGCGGCAGGTCGGAAGGGGTCATGAGAATGTTTTTAGTATCACGAGCGGATATATCATCTATTGATATATTAGCATGGGAGATGTACAAATTCAATAGGGAAGTATAAGGTTTTACAGAGCCGGTAATATGATAAAGATTATTGTGTATGATATAATGGTATGTATTCAAGTAAGGAGATTTTATGAGCGACCTAGTCCGAACACAGGTGCTGCTCGAGAAAAAGCAGCGCAAGCAGCTGAATGAAATCGCCAGGAAAGAAGGAAAACCCTTCTCTCAATTGATACGCGAGTACCTTGACAGCGAAATCCGCAGGCGCACGTACGCCCAGATGTGCGCGGCGGCGGAACAGTTGCGCGGGGATTATGGACCCGGAACCGAATTGACGGAATGGACCGCCCTGGACTCGGAGGATTTTTTGAATGCGTAGAGGGGAGATTTGGTCCATCTCCCTGGATCCAACGGTCGGGGCAGAGATTCAAAAAACCCGGCCCGCGGTGATCGTGAGCAGCGACGCCGTTGGCGTGCTCCCGTTGCGGGTCATCGTTCCTCTGACGGATTGGAAAGACCGCTACGAGCAAGCTGCCTGGATGGTGCAGATCTCTCCAGATAAAGATAACGGGCTCTCGAAAACTTCCGCAGCAGATGCGTTTCAGATCCGTTCGGCCTCTACTACCAGGTTCGTGCGCAAGCTCGGCAGGCTCTCGCCGGATGATCTGGACACGGTGGTCGCCGCAGTGGGGCTGGTGATCGAATATTCATCTGATCAGTAACACGCTCAACCAGGCCGGGCGAGACGCCAGGCCTACAACAACCAGACCCTGAGGGTTTTCAAAACCCTCAGGGTCTGGTTGTTGATGAGGGTCTGGTTCTTCAGAGGGATAGGCTTAGAGCCAGCCGCGCAGCTCCATGGCCTTGACCACGCGTCCGATGGCGACCATGTAGGCCGCGTCGCGCATGTAGACCTTCTCGGCGTCGGCCATCTCGTTGACGCTGCTGAAGGCCTGGGTCATCTTGGTGTCCAGCCGGCTGAGGACCTCTTCCTTGGTCCAGTAGAAGTTCATGTCGTTCTGGACGCTCTCGAAGTAGGAGACGGTCACGCCGCCGGCGTTGCAGAGGAAGTCGGGGACCATGAAGACGCCGCGCTTTTTGAAGACCTCGTCGGCCTCGGGGGTGGTGGGGCCGTTGGCACCCTCGGCGACCAGCTTGACGCGCGGGTGGACGCGGCCGACCGTCTCAGCGGTGATCTGGCCTTCCAGGGCAGCGGGAATGAGCACGTCGGCTTCCTTGGCGATCCAGGCGTCGCCGTCTTCTATCACGTACCCGGCGGCGCGGGCCTTTTCCTTATGGATCGAGCCGTACTGGTCGGTGATGGTCATCAGGAAGCGCGGATCGATCCCGTCCGGGTGGCTGACGGTGTAAGAGGTGCGGTCGTCGCGGTCCCAGTAGGAGACGCAGGCGACCTTGCCGCCAAGGATCTCGCGGAAGCCGATGGCGGCATACTGGGAGACGTTGCCGAAGCCCTGCAGGGCGGCGACGCAGGCCGTAGGGTCCATGGCGAGGTACTTCATCGCCTCGCGGACGGTGTAGATCACGCCGAAACCGGTGGCCTCGGTGCGGCCCAGCGAGCCGCCGCCGCCCAGGGGCTTGCCGGTGATCACGCCGGGGGTGTACTGGCCGGAGAGGCGCGAGTACTCGTCCATCATCCAGCCCATCATCTGGGGGGTGGTGCCGACGTCGGGAGCAGGGACGTCCTGGCGCGGACCGATGTTCTTCCAGATCGCCTGGACAAACGCGCGGCAGAGGCGCTCTTTTTCAGAAACGGACAGGGTTGCCGGATCGACCACGACGCCGCCCTTGCCGCCGCCGAGGGGGATATCGGCCACGGCGCATTTCCAGGTCATCCAGGTCGCCAGGGCGCGGATGGTGTCGATGGTCTCGGAGGGGTGGAAGCGGATGCCGCCCTTGTTCGGGCCGCGGGCGTCGTTATGCTGGACGCGATAGCCATTGAACACGCGGATGGTGCCGTCATCCATGCGCACGGGGATGCGCATGTGGTATTCGCGCATGGGCCAGCGCAGCAGCTCGCAAACCTGCAGGTCGAGTTTGAGCTGTGCGGCGACATGGTCAAACTGTTGCTGCGCCATTTCAAACGCATTGGTCGATACAGCCATCTTTTTTCTCCTGTGCTGAGGAACTCGTTGGTTTACCAGATATTGTCTGAAAGGTAAGGGCTTCCAAACCGGTAGAAAATATAAGCGGGCACAACGGTGTGTGCCCGCCCGATGATCAATTTGGAGGTTGGATCAACCCCTGCCGGTAATGCATGGAAACCGCCTCCCGCTACGGTCGCCTTAAAAATAATGGAGATTCGCGAATGAGTCAAGATGATGATTATCCACAAATCGCGTGCATTCCATCGCTATTGAAAAAGAGAGAACAGAGAGCAGAGAACAGCCCTGGGCAGGGGGAATAATCGAAGCAGCCAAAACCGGCTAATAAAAGGATAAAAAAGATCTTCCATACATGTTTTTGCGTATCAATGAAGAAACCGTTCCTCTCGAAGCAATGATCGACGTTCCGGTTTTTTTAGACAGAGGTAGGGCCGTAATGACGAATCAAGAATTGAAAAGCGAGTTGAGCCGGTTGTATGCCATTGCCGAGGCCGGAGAGAAGGGCTATGCCACCGCGGCGGTGAACATCCCCGACCAGGGGCTGAAGCTGCTGCTGAAATCTTTCGCCCGACAGCGGTCTGTTTTTCAAGAAGAGCTTCTCGCAGAAATCCACAAAATCGATGCGAACTACCAGCCGACGAGCAGCATCCCGGGGATGGTCCACCGCGGGCGGGTGGCGATCTTCGCGGCGATGACCATCCAGATCGAGCAACGGGAGCGGATCATTTTGAAGGAAGCCGAGGTGGGCGAGCGGGCGGCGATCAACGCCTACAGGCGTGCGCTCGAAAAAGATCTGCCTCTCGATGTGCGTGAGCTGGTCGAGCAGCAGGCCAACCAGATCGCGCGGGTCGCCGGGCAGGTGAAGCAACTGGTGGGGCAGGAGGGAAAGCGCATGATCGTGCGCCTGTTCAACAGCGAGACCATCGCCGACCGGGCGATCGAAGCGCTGGACCAAAATGGTATTCCCACACAGGATGAGGAGAAGACCCCATTCAACAAGGACACCGACCTGTACGCTGGCAGGGGGGCGACGACTTTCGAAACCACGCTCTCCGGCGCGGTGGGCGGCGCCTTCTGGGGGATCCTCATCGGCATCCTGGCCAGCTTCATGACCGTCCAGATGGGGATGCCGGACCTGTTCGGGATCACCTCGGGCCCATTGACCTGGCTGCTGGTGACCCTGGCGGTGATCGCAACGGGGGCAATGGTGGGCGGACTGCTCGGCTTCCTGATCGGCCTGGGGATCGCCGAGGACGACCAGTATCGCTACCAGCAAAGCGCCGCCCGCGGGCAGTACCTGGTGCGAGCGATCGTGGAAGAAGGGCGTGTGTCCGAAGTGCGCTACATTTGGGATGAGGCTGATCGCCGGCCAAACGAGCCGGCATTGGGAACTTCGGCATAAGGGGAAACCGGATTCTTACGCCTTTAACTGCTTCTCCAGCTCGGCCCGCACGACCTGCGGGTTAGCCTGGCCGCGGGCGGCGCGCATCACCTGGCCGAAGAGCCAGGTGCTCACGCTCTCCTTGCCGGCCCTGAAGCTGGCGACCTCGTTGGGGTTCTCGGCGAGCACCTTCGCGATGAGGGCGGCGATCTGAACTGAATCAGAAAGCTGGCTCAAACCGCGCTCGCGGATGATCTCGGCGCTGCCCTTGCCGCTGGCGAACATCTCGGCCAGGACGGCCTTGGCGGTGATCTGGTTGATCTCCCCCTGCGCGACGCTGCGCAGCAGCTCGACCAGCGCCCTGGGGCTGACGCGGTCGATGGCGGCGTTGTGCTGGTTGGCCAGGCCGAACAGCTCGCCGGTGATCCAGTTGGCGATGGTTTTGGGGGCAATCCCGCTCCCGGCTTCTACCGCCTGGTCGAAATACTCGGCGACCTCCGGCTCGGCGACGAGCAGGTCGGCGTCGTAGGCGCTCAGGCCGTATTGGAACGTGAACCGGCGCAGCTTCGCCTGGGGCAGCTCGGGCAGGTCGGCCCAGACCCGTTTGACCCATTCCTTCTCGACCACCAGGGGAGGCAGGTCCGGCTCAGGGAAGTAGCGGTAATCGTGGGCTTCTTCCTTGCCGCGCTGCGAGACGGTCACTCCGCGGGCGTCGTCCCAGCCGAGGGTCTCCTGGCGGATGATCCCCCCGCCGCGGACCACGCTGACTTGGCGCTGGATCTCGTAGGAGATCGAGCGCTCCAGGGAGCGGAAGCTGTTGAGGTTCTTGATCTCGACTCGGGTGTTGAGCTCGTCCGAGCCCTGCGGGCGGACCGAGACGTTGGCCTCGAAGCGGATCACCCCTTTTTCCATGTCTCCGGAGTTGACCTTCAGGTAGCGCAGCAGCGAGCGCAGCCCGTGGGCGTAGGCGCGGACTTCCTCGACGGTGTGCATATCCGGCTCGGAGACGATCTCGAGGAGGGGCACGCCGGCGCGGTTGAGGTCGACCAGGGAATAAGAATCGCCGTCCTGGCGGACGTGGGTCAGCTTGCCGGTATCTTCCTCGAGATGGGCGCGGCGGATGCGGACGATGCGCTCCTCGCCGTTCACCTGGATGGCCAGCCTGCCCTTGCAGGCCAGCGGGTATTCGTACTGGGAGATCTGGTAACCCTTGGGCAGGTCGGGGTAGAAGTAGTTCTTGCGGGCGAAGATGCTCGCCGGAGAAATCTCGCACTCCAGGGCGAGGCCGACGCGGATGCCGTATTCGACCGCCAGGCGGTTGATCACCGGCAGCACGCCGGGCATCCCCGCGCAGACCGGGCAGACGGCCACGTTGGGCGGCGATTGGGTGGAATCGACCACCTGGCAGGCGCAGAACATCTTCGACTGCGTCTGCAGCTCAGCGTGGACTTCGAGTCCGATTACGGCTTCATACCCGCGATAGGTTAATATTTTTTTATCCTTGCCGGCGCATGAAATTGCCCATGCGGTGGAGGGCCTCTTCGATCTTTTCGTAGGCGGTGGCGTAGCAGCAGCGCACGAAGCCCTCGCCGCCGGCGCCAAAGGCCGAGCCGGGGACTACGGCGACGCGCTCTTCCAAAAGCAGCGCGTTGGCGAAGGCCTCGTCGTCCATGCCGGTCACCGAGACCCTGGGGAAGGCGTAGAAGGCGCCCCTGGGCTCGAAGGTGGTCAGGCCGAGAGCGTTGAGCCCGTCGACGATCAGCCGGCGGCGGCGGTCGTACTCGGCGACCATCTCTTCGACGTAAGGCTCGCCGCAGCGGTAGGCCTCCAGGGCGGCGGCCTGGGCGGTGGTCGGGGCGGACATCACGGTGTACTGGTGGACGCGGACGAGACCCTTGATCAATTCGGCGGGGGCGGCCGCGTAGCCAATGCGCCAGCCGGTCATGGCGTAATCCTTGGAGAAGCCGCCGAGCAGGACGGTGCGCTGCTGCATCCCGGGCAGAGCGGGGAAACAAACATGCCGGGCGCCGTAGACCAGCCGGTCGTAGATCTCGTCGGAGAGGACGATCAGGTCGTGCTCCTCGGCCAGGCGGGCAATCTCGAGGAGGGTCTCGCGCGGAGCGACCGCGCCGGTGGGGTTGTTCGGGTAACCGATCAGGATTGCCTTGGTACGCGGGGTGATCGCTTTGCGCACCTCGGCCGGGTCGAGGGCGAAATTGTTCTCCAGCCTGCTGGGCAGCTCGACCGGCACGCCCCCGGCCAGGATGACTTCGGCCTGATAGGCGACGAAGCAGGGGGTGGGGACAATGACCTCGTCGCCGGGGTCGAGGAGGGCGGTCATGGCCAGGTAGAGCGCTTCGGAGACACCCACGGTGATGATGATCTCCGTGGCCGGGTCGTAGCGCACGCCGTACAGCCGCTCGATCTGCTCCGCGGTCGCCTGGCGCAGCTCCATCACACCTGAATTGGAAGTATAGTGGGTTTCGCCCTGCTGCAGCGAGCGGATGCCGGCCTGCAGGATAGGCTGCGGGGTGGTGAAATCGGGCTCACCGATCCCGAGCGAGATGACGTCCTGCATGGTGGCTGCGATATCGAAGAACTTGCGGATCCCAGAGGGGCGCAGCCCGGCTACCCGGCTGGAAAGGTATGATGGACGCATAGATTCTCCTTGAAATGAACTCCGAGGTGGTTCAGATGGGATGGATTCGCCACTCATCGTAGAGCTCTGCGTAGAAGAGTTCAAATTTCAGGCCTTCGCTGGTGCGCACACGGAAACCACGACCGCCGGGGGCGCGCCACTGAGCCTCGACCGCCTCAACCTCCAGGCGGCGGCCCTCCCATTGCAGAGCGGTGGGGCGCTCGGCGTACTCGTAGCCTGAATGACATTCTACCAGATCTTTTCCTATTTCATCATCGCCCAAGAAGAATCTCCCAGGTTGAGGCTGGTCGGCTGGCCGTTGACCACCACGTGGCTGCCCAGGATCGACCCTTCGAGAAGGGTGTCGGTGAGATGGACGTCCTCGCCGATGATCGAGTTGCGGATGATGCTGTCCTGGATGTGGCAATCCGCGCCCAGCGAAACGTAGGGGCCGATCACCGAGGCATGCACGTCGACGCCGAAGTCGATGTACACGGGTGGAATGACCGCCACGCCCTCGGCGCTGAATTCGGAGGGGTCGGTGGCCCGCCCGTGTTCGAGCAGGTAGCGATTGGTATCGAGCAGGGCTTCGGGCGTACCCGCGTCCAGCCAGACCTCGACCGACTCAGTGCGCATGCTGATCCCGCGCTTGAGGAGGATGTTGATCGCGTCGGTGAGGAAATATTCGCCTTTGAGGGTGATCCCCAGGCGCATCTGCTCTTCGATCGCGGAGATCACCTGCTCGGCGTCGCAGAAATAATAGAAGCCGACCACGGCCAGGTTGGTTTTGGGTTCCTCGGGTTTTTCGACCAGGCCGGTCACCAGCCCGGCATCGTTGAGCTCGACCACACCGAAACGGCGCGGGTCGGGGACGGGCTTGACCCAGGCGACCGCGTCGCACTTTTCCTGGGCGAGGAAGGCAAAGCTGGTTTCGAGGATGGTATCCGCGTAGGCGATAATCATCGGGCCCTTGAGGAGATCCTTGGCCAGGTAGATTGCGTCGGACTGGCCGCGCATCTCCTCCTGGATCACGTAATGGGTTTTGATGTTGGGATAGACCTCCTTCATGAAGCCGCGGACCTGGTCGCCGAGGTGGCCGATGATGAAGATCAGCTCGACGTTGTCCGGGTCGGGCAGGGTTTGGAAGAGGTCGAGGATGTAGGACAGGACGGGCTTGCCGGCGATGCGGATGAGGGGTTTGGGCTTGCTCCAGGTGTGCGGGCGCAGACGGGTGCCCAGGCCAGCCATCGGGATGACGATTTTTAGTGATTCAGACATATATCCTCCCTGGTGAAAAAAGACAATAGAGAGTGGAAAACAGAGATCGGTTAGTCTTACTGGCTGCGCATATGCCAGTCGGTGACTTGCTGGTAGGCGTGAGCCGCACGGAAGAGGGTCTCCTCGCCGAAATGGGGTCCCATGAGCTGCATGCCGACCGGCAGGCCGTCCGCGTCGAAGCCGACCGGGAAGGCCAGCCCGGGGACGCCCGCCAGGTTGGCCGGCAGGGTAAAGACGTCTTCCAGGTACATGGCCAGGGGGTCATCGCCATGCTGGCCGATGCGAAAGGCAGTAGAGGGGGCGACCGGGGCGGCGATCACGTCGACGCTCTGGAAGGCGCTCTCGAAATCGCGCTTGATCAGGGTGCGCACCTTCTGCGCCTGGCCGTAATAGGCGTCGTAGTAGCCGGCGGAGAGGGCATAGGTGCCGAGCATGATCCGCCGCTTGACTTCCGGGCCGAGGCCCTTCTCGCGGGTCTGGCGGAACATGGCCCCCAGGTTGTCGGCGGGCTCACGCAGGCCGTAGCGCACGCCATCGTAACGGGCCAGGTTGGCTGAGGCCTCGGCGGGAGCGATCAGGTAATAGACCGGCAGGGCGTACCGGGTGTGCGGCAGGTGGATGGGAACCGCACGCGCGCCGAGGGATTCGAGCACGGCGATCGCCCGGCGGACGGCGCTTTCGACCGCGGGCTGGATGCCTTCGATAAAGTATTCCTCGGGAACGCCCACACGCAGCTCCCTGGCAACGCTCGCCCCATCCGCGCTCAGGTCGAAGGCCGGGACAGGCCGGTCGGCGCTGGTCGAGTCGAGGGGATCGTGGCCGGCGATGATCTTGAAGATCTCGGCGACGTCGGCGGCGCTGCGCGCCAGGACCCCGACCGAGTCCAGTGAAGAACCGTAAGCGACCAGGCCGTAACGCGAGACCCGCCCGTAAGTGGGCTTGATGCCGGTCACCCCGCAGAAGGAGGCCGGCTGGCGCACGCTGCCGCCGGTATCCGTGCCCAGCGCGGCGGGAACCATGCGCGCTGCGACGGCCGCGGCGCTGCCGCCGCTCGACCCGCCGGGCACGCGGTCCAGATCCCAGGGATTGTGGGTGGTCTGGCAGGCCGAATTCTCGGTGGAGGAGCCCATGGCGAACTCGTCGGTGTTGGTCTTGCCGACCACGGTGATCCCAGCCTGGAGCAGGCGCTCGACGGAGGTGGCCGAGTAGGGCGGGACGAAGTTTTCCAGGACGCGGGAGCCGCAGGTGCAGCGCACCCCGGCCAGGCAGAGCACATCCTTGACCGCCATGGGCAGGCCAAGCAGGGCAGGGAGGGGAGCATCCGGGGAGCGGTGCCACTCCGCCAGGCGGCGGTCGGCCTCGGCGGCCTGGCGCAGGGCCAGGTCGGGGGTGAGGGTGATGAAGGCGCGCAGGAGCGGTTCCAGACGGTCGATCTGTTCCAGGCAGGCCCGGGTCAGCTCGCGGCTGGAAACCTGGCCTTCGCGCAGCGCCTGGAGAGCCTCCAGTACGGTGAGATCCGTCAGGCTTGCCATGCTCATTCCAGGACCGGTGGAACGCGGAACTGGTTCTGTTCCACGGCGGGGGCGTTTTCCAGCAGCTCTTGCGGGGAAAGGCACGGCCCGGCCTCGTCGGCGCGGAGTGGCGCCTGCTCGAGGAGGACGGTGGAGGTGGGCGGAATCGCGGAGGTGTCCAGCTCCTGCAGGCGGGCGGCGTAGTCCAGGATGGCGGAGAGTTGCACGCGGAAGCGCGCTTTTTCATCCTCCGAGAGCTCCAGGCGGGCCAGCTCGGCGATGTGTTCCACTGCGGAGATTGTGAGGGTCATAGGCATGATTATAACATTCGCTACAAAAAAGGCGGGCGCTCTGCGCGGGACGGACAAGAAAAGCCGGGATGGGAAAGTTTTTACATTGCCGGACTTTTCTTAACAAATCTGTAAAAAAAGCTTAATCTCACCGCGATACACTACAGAGGGATTGCATGCAGCGAAACAGGGATGGGTCGAGCATGAGCAAATCTGAAAAAAGAGCGAAAACGGCCCTTCAACCGGTTCAAGAAAATCCTGAACTCGATCCAAAAAATCAGGATATTGACCTGAGCAGGCCCAGTCGAAGGAGCGAAGGGGAACCGGTCAATGTGGCGTTGGTCGATTCGAGCCAGACGTTTCGCGAGGGACTGGTCGCCGCCATTCAAAACCATTCCGACCTTCGGCTGGCCGGGCAGTTGGACCTCGCCGAGCAGGTTTTTACCCGCGAAGATTTCTCTGGCGTGCACGTTTGCCTGATCGACGTCGATCTGCGCGATCGCAGCGGGATCGAAGTGGCGCACTGGTTGAAAGAAAAGCATCCCGGGCTGGCCGTGCTGCTCCTCAGCCACTGGGACTGGGACGTATACCTGGTGGCGGCACGGGTCGCCTGCGCGGCCGGAATGCTGGTGCGCAGCACGCCCTCGGAAGAGCTGATCAACCAGATCTGCGGCGCGGCTGCGGGTCCGATTTACTCCCCGGACCAGCTTCACCGCATCCGGCTGTGGAAGAAAGACGTCGGCGACCGGCTGAAGAAGGTCAACGCGCGCGAGTGGGAAATTCTCTGGCTGGCAGCCGGAGGGTACAAGAACAGGCAGATCGCCGAATACCTCTCGCTGTCCGAGAATACGGTCGAAAAGTATGTGACCAGGCTGCTGGAAAAAGTGCGCCTGACCTCGCGCTCTAGCCTGCTGGCGTTTATTTACCTGAACCACCTGGATGCACTCATTCGCCTGCCGGACCAGCGCCGGTACCTGTACGTGAACCCGGCTGCCGACGGGGAGGAGTGCGGGTAAGGGAACGATAATTCAGTGCCGGGACACCGTCGCTAATCATTGGTAATGACGACTGTCTATAAGTAGGGGATGAACCGGCGCTTTTCGAAGGAGGACCTCTGAAAAAGAGGTCCTCCTCTTCAATTTTTGGGCGCCGCTGGCTGACCACTCCCCTGCCCCCGGGGCTGGAGCGCGCCAGGGTGCTCTAGGATGAAGCAAGGCTCGTGTCTACGCTCTGCGTGGGCACGTTTGTGTGCGCCCTGGGATGAATTCTTGGGAGCAAATACCGGGATTCTATCGGTAGTATTATTTTCTATTGTCGATTATGATCTTATTGAGAAAAGAATCGAGAACAAGCATTGACCGGGCTTTAACTGGCGCTTGCTCAGATGTTAACAATAACGAGATATACTCTATCGTAGGAAAAAACTACCTGCCACAATCAAGGAAAACCACTGGAGTGAAACCATGAAAAGGGTTTTGGGACCCCTGCTCCTGATCCTGCTGATCATCGGAGTGGGCGCGGCAATTTATTTTTCGGCCAACCAGCAGATTGCTCTGCGCCAGGTGACGACCATCCACGGGCTGATCGGCTCGGAAAAGGAAGAATTCTTCCTGGATCCAAAAGTGATCGCGGCCCTGCGCAAGGGTGGGCTGGAAGTCCAGGTCGATAAGGCCGGCTCGCGAACCATCGCGACGACGCCCGACCTGGCTAAATATGACTTTGTCTTCCCCTCCGGCGTCCCGGCAGCGGCGAAAATCCGCCAGGACCACAAATCGGCCAAAGCCTACGATACTTTCTTCACCCCCATCGCGGTGGCTTCCTGGAAGCCAATCGCGGATATCCTCGTAGCGAATGGGATGGCGACGAAGCAGAATGGGTATTACACCCTCGACATGCAGAAATACCTTGAAGCGGTGCAGACCAACAAGCGCTGGAGCGATCTGAGCCAGAACAGCCAGTACAACGTGAACAAAAGCATTCTCATGATCTCCACCGACGTGCGGAAATCCAATTCGGCCGCTATGTACCTATCGCTGGCCAGCTTCGTCGCCAATGGGAACAACGTCGTCCAGAGCGACCAGGACATCCAGACCGTATTACCGGTCGTGGAGAGCCTCTTCTTGAAACAGGGCTTTTCGGAGTACTCCTCCGAGGTGCCTTTCGAAGATTATCTCAGTATGGGGATGGGCAAGTCGCCGATGGTGATCATTTACGAATCCCAGTTCATCTCCCGCGCCGCGGTGCCCAACGGGCTGAGCAGCGATATGGTCCTGATCTACCCACAGCCGACCATCTACAGCAAGCACACCCTGATCGCCCTGACCGCCGGCGGTGAAAAGCTCGGCGATCTGCTCCTCAACGACCCGGACCTGCAGCGCCTGGCGGTCGAGCACGGCTTCCGCAATACCCATATGGACATCTTCCAGCAGGTGAAGAAAGACCGCAACCTGAGCCTTCCCGATAACCTGGTCGACGTGGTCGACCCACCCAGCTATGAAATGCTTGAAAAAATGATCCAGCAGATTGAAAGCAAATACCAATAAGGAGAAAACATGACCAACGAATTGGTTCCACCCAGCACAGAGCTGACCCCACCCCAGCCGGTCAAACCGGTCTCTCAGGACCAGGCCGGGCAGATGGTCAAGATCGAGCCTGTCACCATGACCAAACTGGATGAGAAAGTCAAGGAGTTCACCGAGACTGTCATCCAATCCGATGTGCAGAGCGATCCGTTCAAAGAGCGGGTCAACGCGATCCACAACCTGGGCTCGAAGGAGATCCGCGCTTCGGCCAGCGTCTCCAACCGGATGCTGGATAAACCGGTGCGCTCGATGGAAGGCGGTCTGTTTAACGACACGACCCCCATCTCGCGCTCCCTCGTCGATCTGCGCAAGACCGTCGAAGACCTGGATCCATCGCACCAGGGAGATCTGTTCTCCCCCCAGCGCCTGATGGGCATCATCCCCTTTGGGAACAAGCTGCGCGATTACTTCCTGCGCTACCAGTCTTCGCAGAGCCACATCAACGCCATCATCAACGCGCTGTACAAAGGCCAGGACGAGCTGCGCAAGGATAACGCCGCCATCGAGCAGGAGAAGGTCAACCTGTGGGAGTTGATGGGCCAGCTCCAGCAATACGTCTACGTGGGTAAAAAGATCGACGCGGCCCTGGAAGACCGGGTGGCTTCGATCGAGGCTACCGACCCGGAAAAGGCGCGCATCGTCAAAGAGGAGATGCTCTTCTACGTGCGCCAGAAAGTCCAGGACCTGCTGACCCAGCAGGCGGTCAACATCCAGGGCTACCTGGCCCTGGACATGGTGCGGCGTAACAACCTTGAGCTGATCAAGGGCGTCGACCGGGCCACCACGACGACGGTCTCCGCGTTGCGCACGGCGGTGATCGTCGCCCAGGCGCTGGCGAACCAGAAGCTGGTCCTCGACCAGATCAGCGCCCTGAACACGACCACCAGCAGCCTGATCGAATCGACCTCGCAGCTCCTGCGCAAGCAAACGGTGGACATCCACGAGCAGGCTTCCAGCGCGACGTTGAACATCGAATCGCTGCAGCGCGCGTTCAACAACATTTACGAATCGATGGACGAGATCTCCAACTACAAGGTCCAGGCCCTGACGACGATGCAGCAGACGGTCAATACCCTCTCGACCGAGATCGAGAAAGCCAACACCTACCTGGACCGGGTGCGCCGCGAAGAAGCCGCCCGGGCGGCCGGCGAGGCGGATCTGCTCGGCCCGGACAACGAGATCAAGCTCTAAGGGGATAGAAAGCACAGGCAGGGTATGAACCTCCGCAAATCGTTTGGTTTGATCGTTCTCGTGGCGCTTTTCGTGCTGCCCGCCCTGGGCTGCGGCCTCTCCGCGCAGCAGTCCGACAAGAACACGATCAGCGTCCTGGCCGGGTCCGAGCTGAAGGACCTGGAGCCCATGCTGGGCGAGATCCAGCAGCACACCGGGGTGCGTTTGCAGTTCCAATACATCGGTACGCTGGATGGGGCTGAGCAGATCCTCTCCGGAACGAAGGTCGACCTGGCCTGGTTTTCACACGTCAAGTACCTGAACCTGATCGAAGGCTCGAAGAGCAAGGTGCTCGCCCAGGAGAAAATCATGCTCTCCCCGGTGGTGCTAGGGGTCAAGGAGAGCAAGGCGCAGCAGTGGGGCTGGGTGAATAATCCCAACGTGACCTGGAGCGACGTGGTCGCCAAGGCGAAAAGTGGCGAACTGCGCTTTGCCATGACCAACCCGGCATCCTCCAACTCGGGTTTCTCGGCCCTGGTGGGGGTCGCCTCAGCCCTGGCGGGCAAGGGGGATGCCCTCCAAAAGGAGGACGTGACCGCCATCAGCGGCGAGCTGCAGGGCTTTTTCAAAGGCCAGGCGCTGACCGCGGGAAGCTCCGGCTGGCTGGCCGACCAGTACATCCTCAGCCAGGACAGCCTGGACGGGATGATCAACTATGAATCGGTGCTTTTGGCCCAAAACAAGAGCGGCAAGCTGCACGAGAAGCTCTACCTGGTCTATCCGAAAGAAGGGATCATCACCGCCGATTACCCGCTGCTGCTGCTCAACGCGGATAAGCGCGCCGAATATGACAAGCTGGTGGCCTACCTGCGCTCGCCGGATTTTCAAAAGGAGCTGATGACCAAAACCCTGCGCCGCCCGGCGATCGGTAGCCAGGTGCCGCTGAGCAGCGACTTCCCCACGCAGTTGCTGGTGGAGGTGCCGTTCCCCAACAGCCGCGAGGTGGTCGACGCGCTCCTGTTCAGCTACCTGAACGAACAGGTCAAGCCGTCCCACACCTACTACGTACTGGATGTCAGCGGCTCGATGGAAGGAGACCGCCTGAAGAGCCTGGTGCAGGCGATGGATAACCTGACCGGCGCGGACACCAGCCTGACCGGCCAGTTCGCCCGCTTCCGCAACCGCGAGAAGGTCACCCTCATCCCGTTTAGCTCGGACGTCTCAGGCGTCGCCGATTTTATGGTGGACGCCAGCCAGCCGGACAGCCTGAAGCAGATCAGCGATTACGTCCACGGCCTGCAAACCGATGGGAGCACGGCGATCTACTCGGCCCTGCAGGCGGCGTACGACCGCGCCAGGCAGGACCGCCAGCAGGAGCCCGACCGGATCTATTCGATCGTGCTGATGAGCGACGGCGAGAACAACGCGGGAATCTCGCCGGAGGAATTTAAATCTTATTACCAATCCACCCGCGGCCTGGAGGACATTCGTACCTTTACCATTCTCTTCGGCGAGGCCGACGCCAAGACCATGCAATCCATCGCCGATCTGACCCACGGGCGCATGTTCGACGCGGGAAAGGATTCCCTCAACCTGGTCTTCAAAGAGATCCGCGGGTACCAATAAGCCATGAACCGTCAGAAAATCTTACTGTACCTTTATAGCAACGCCAACATCACCGGGAGCCTGCTCGGGCTCCTGGGGCTGGCGCTCTATTTCCTGGGGATCATCCAGAGCTACTGGTTCCTGATCGTCGTCGGGTTATACGCCATCGGAGCGCTGGCCGCTCCGCGCAGCGCCAGTTACGATTTGAGCCTGCAAAACCAGCTCACCGCGGAGGATATCCGCGGCGAGCTGGAGGAGCTGGTGCGTAAAGTGCACGGCAAACTCCCCAAGGAGATCATGGAGAAGGTGGAGAGCATCCAGAGCTCGATCTTGCAGGTGCTTCCGCAGATGGTCGATCTAAGCTCCAGCGACTATAACGTCTATTTGATCAAGCAGACCGCCCTGGATTACCTGCCCGCCTCGCTGGAATACTATCTCAACCTGCCTCCAGCCTATGCCAACCTGCATAGCGGGAAAGACGGCAAGACCCCGCGCCAGCTCGTCCTGGAACAGCTCACCCTGCTGGACGAGGAGATGAAAGGGGTCGTCGAGGCGGTGTACAAAAACGATACCCAAAAGCTGATGGTGCAGGGCCAGTTCCTCAAGGAGAAATTCCAGAAGTCCAGCCTGGTGGTGTAAAAGTATTGGAAAGAAAAAAAGAGAACAGAAAGCAGAGAACGGAGAACAGTCTTTTCGGGACTGTTCTCCGTTCTCTGCTATCAGCTCGGGCCAGTAGCGGGTCATTTCGTCTTCGGTCGCTTCTCGCGCCCGGAACACCAGCACCTCTGAGCCGATTTGAAGTTTTGTGATTGGGTTGGTGCGCAGGTTGAGCACCCAGGGGTTGGTTCGTTCGAAGCCGGGGTTGGCGTTGCAGGCGAAGCATCCAACGCTGGAACGGCGCAGCCAGATGCTTGATCGTCCAGACACCCAGGCGGGTGGAGCCAAAGCGGTCGATCATCGGGCGCCGGCCCTCAGGCGGAGAAAATCGCGAACCAGGAGCGGGAACCAGGGCAGGTAAAGGACGCCGGCGACCGTCAAAATGGCTGCCGAGACTTCCGGAAAGGCGATGTGCAGGAGATGCTGGAGCAGATCGAGCCCGTTGGCCGCCAGGCCAAACAGGGCCGTCGCCTTGCTGAACTGGCTGCCGCGGAGCATCAAGATCGAGAAGATCACTCCGGACCCCTGTAGAAAAATCCCCATCAAGAAAGAGGCCGTGGAGTGCCACATATCCCCGGCGATAATGGCCTCTCCGGCGGCGAGGAGCTGCACCTGGCGGCCCGGATCCGCCGCCGCGGCGTACTGTTTGCTGAGGTAGAACAACGAGAGCGCGGAATCGGTCGTGATGCAGTTGATCGCCGCGATCACAGTCAGCATGGCTGCCATAAAGGCCGCGCCGGGATGGACGCCGCGCAGGGCGAGGAAGAGGCCGGGAGCGATCCCCAGGTAGAGGGCGACCAGGATCGTGCTGAGCATATCTCCGCGCAGCAGGCCGGCCAGCCAGCCGGTCTGGAAGATCTGGAAATAGGCCTGGGCCGTTTCGGGTTTGGGCCCCAGGCTCATCACCGGGATATAGCCCAGGACGCAGAGGAGCTGGAGCGCGCCCGCGACCGCGGCCATGGTGAAGAACGAGGACCCATTCGTACGGTCCAACGCGCGCTCAAAGATCGGGGTTTGTCGGGAAGAAATGGTTTGGTTTGTCAAAGTTCACCTCGGGGGCATTTTCTTTTATTTTTTATACGACTCAACCCCGATGTTTATTCGGAATTGTTTACATTCCCCTCTCGTTCTTAACGATTCGGAAAAAAAAGCTTAATCTATTCTGAGTACACTAATACCGGAAAACTTGCAATTCCGGGGATGGGTTTAACATGGTGAGGTCTGAAAAGAAAGCGGTATCTACCGGTAATCCGGGCAAGGAACTGGCCAATCGAAGCCGTAACCACAAAAAAACTCCGGACCCAAGAGCAGCCGCGCCTGGGAGAGTGGTCGTTGGGGGGCCCATTGGCCTGATGATTGTGGATTCCAGCCAGGCCTTTCGAGAGGGTCTGGCGTCGGCTTTACGCGATCATAAAGAATTTGAGCTCGTCGGCCAGCTTGAGCTGGCCGATCAGGTTTTTGCTCAAGAAGAATCGCTGAACGCGGATATCTGCATCGTCGACGTGGACCTGCGCGACCGCAGCGGGATCGAGGTGATGCACTGGTTGAGGGATAAGTACCCCCATACGACGGTGCTGCTGCTCAGCCACTGGGATTGGGACGTCTACCTGGTCGCCGCTCAGGTGGCAGGCGCCGTCGGGCTGTTGATCCGCAGCACCCCGCTCGAAGTTCTCTTCCGACAGATTAACAGCGCTTACCTGGGTCCAATTTATACCCCAGGGCAAATTCACCGGATCAAGACGTGGAAAAAAACCGTCGGCGACCGGTTGAAAAAGCTGAGCCCGCGCGAATGGGAGATTTTGTGGCTCCTGGCGATGGGGCATAAGAACAAGCTGATCGCCGAGTCATTATCCCTGGCGGAAAATACGGTCGAAAAACACGTCACCAACATCCTGGAAAAGGTGGGCCTGACCTCGCGCTCCAGCCTGCTGGCTTTTATTTACCTCAACCACCTGGATGTGCTCAGTCGGCTGCCGGTCAGCCGGCGCTTTCTGTATATCAATCTGGTGGAAGAGACAGCGGAGGTGAGCGAGCAATGATTCGGCGCCAGGACGCGGACCCCGGGCTCGATGATCCATTTTTTTGGGGAACGATCCGGCGCCTGAAAAGAGTAGGACCTCTTATGATCGGAGGTCCTACTGCACAATCGCACTGGGATCGAAGTGGCGTTCAGGATCAAGGTCAAATTATCGGACAAGGTTGTCCTACTGTTCGCCATTGGGATTGCATTGTACCTGGTGGCAGCCCAGATTTCTCACGTTAAGATGCCGAGGATGGGAAAATGCATCGTTATCCAGGGGGATGGGTAAGCTGGATCTTCCAGGTGGGACTCCTTCTGACCATGCTTCAGGTCGAAGGAGCTCCCGCCTTTCTTATTCTGCATGGTGAGAAGATTGCATGGCAAATGAGCCAGCCGGTTTGCACGCAACCCTATTGTATTTATTTTCCGATCATTTATCTAAATTTCGACCCAAGCCAGGCTACCGGAGTTGATCTGGCGGTCCAGATGACGGCGATCCCTTCGGACAACACGATCCTGTATAAAATAACCATCCGGAATAGCGGCCCACAGACAAGCACAGGCGTGACGGTCAGTGTTGATTTGCCGGAACATACGAGCTTCGATCCGGGTAACAGCGATCCTGGCTGGCAAGCAACCGGGGATGGCAAAGTGATTCAGTTTTTGGTTGGAAACCTGGGATTAGGAGCCATCCGAACGCTGCAACTGGCGGTGATCGTGGGCGGGGATTTACCGGCCGGTCAATCCCTTTTGCAGAGCCGGGCCCGGATTAAAGACGACGGGGTTCACGGACCCGAGCTCAACCCGTATGACAACAGCATCTCACTCGATGTCCCGATCGATATAGCTCCATCGATTCGCATCTTCCCACCGGAGCTGGTCAACCTGGCAATGGTCATTGGCCAGAACACCGTCAAGACTCAAATGACCGTTTTCTCGAACACGCGCTATGCCGTTGCGGTCTTTGACAGTGGACCAACAGGCTGGCATATGACGGAGTGGGATGGGAGCAACTATCTGGACAGGCGCCTCGAAGACCCTCTGGTCATTGCCAATCCGGCCCAATCCATCGCGGTGAGCGAAGGGACCAGTGCGGTGCTGGCTACCGGCGAAGGTAGCGGACCGGAAGGGCAAACGATCGATCTGGTCTTCAGTCAGATATTGCACTATACCGATCCGAAACCACCACCCGGCGTATCTTATCACATGGTGATCGTCTACCTGGCTTACATCAATCCATAAAAAGGCCTGTCCCTGGCTGTTTCATTCTATACCGATTATTTCTTATTCCAGGAACAGACAGAACGCTGAAAAGAGGGCTCTCTGAATAGAGGCTCTCCTTTCAGTTGGAATATTGGAGAATTAACTCGACTTTTGCAGTGACAAAATTTTTACAGCACTTTGACAACCGAATAGCCAAATAGAGAGACAAAGGACGAGAAAATCGGTACAATCCAGAAAAGAAACAGTATTCTGGAGGTGCTGGATGCTTCCCTTGGTGGAATT
>DATKLX010000237.1:0-7495 GCA_035542155.1 Anaerolineaceae bacterium | reverse complement strand
CACCCGTGGCAGCCGCCCTTTTCGTGGTTTATCCTTACCAGACCAGGTCAGCAACCGCACCAAAGTATATCCCTGGCGGATGGGATTTTATCATTGTCGGTTTGATCCTCTGGGTCGCCGGCCTGGTCCTCGATACGATATTAGCATTCCAGGACCCCCATGCCTATGCTCACCTAAACCCAGGCAGCCTGTTTCTGACAGCGGCATATCCAGCCTTTTTCTCAGGCTGCTGGCGTCTGGTTCCTCGCCAACGCCAGTATATTGGCAATCTGGGCGCAATCCTCGATCTGCTGGTGACCTGCCTGGCTCTCACGACCCTGATGGGGATGATCCTGGTGAACCCTCTTCTCAGCCAGGTCCCGTCCACCCCGGCGGGCATCTTCTGGGAAATGATCTTCCCTGTGCTGGATATCGCCCTGTTCTTTGCGCTGTTGTACCTTAGCCTGACGAACCCCCGAGGGGATCTTCAAATCCTTTTCGCTGGATTTCTTCTCGGATGCCTGGCGCTCCTCTGGAGCGACATTGCTGCCACATATCTCCATATGAAATTTTCGCCATACCCGGATTGGTCCACTGGCGTCGGCTGGGTCGCAGGCAGCACGTTAATCTTCCTGGGGATCCTCCTTCGAGAGAAAAGAGGGGAGAGCGTTGGTCAGAATCATACAGTGTCCACGCTCGCCATTCGGGTTTCTCAGCTTTTACCCATCGCGGCGACGGTGGTCTTCGTCTGGTATCTGCTGTTGGATTGGCGGCTTCGCAATGATTTCTTCGTTCCAGGCGGCATTATCGCGGGGCTGTGTGTTTTTGTGATCATTCTGCGCCAGGGGGTGATTGCCGGCGAGGCAGAGCTCCAGCAGTTCGCCATGCTGGTCAACAGCGTGGCCGAGCCGGCATTCATCCTCGACCAGCATGGAAAGTTCAAGTTGGCCAACCCGGCCCTGTCCCAATGCTGCCTCCTGGGAAAAGAAGACGAGCTGCTCAACCAGGACTTTCACCAGTTTTTTGAGATCGAAGTGGTCGAGCCCGGCTGGCTGCGACAGGCACTGAAGAACGGCTGGACCGGGGAGATCGCGCTCCGCCAGAAATCGGGTGATTCGATCCCCGTTCACCTAACGCTGACCCCCTTCCAACGCGAGGGGTCACGCCAGCTCTTCCTGGCCGGAACGGCGCACGACCTGAGCGAGCTGAAACGCCAGCAGGCCGATCTGCTCCAGGCCTACGAGCAGGTCGCCGCCGCGCATAAGCAGTTGGAAGGGCTGAATGAAAGCCTGGAGCAGAAGGTCGCGGAAAAAACGCGCAGCCTGAGCGAGGCGTACGCGCGCCTGGAGCAGCAGAACCTCACCTTGCAGCAACTGGACGAGGTAAAATCCGACTTCGTTTCCATGGTCTCCCACGAGCTGCGCGCCCCCCTGACCAACATCTCCGGGGGAATTGAGCTGGTCCTCTCCAATCCGCATCCGTTTCCCAGGCAGGCGCGCCAGTCCCTCAGCCTCGTCCAGGCTGAGATCACCCGCCTGAACCACTTCGTCAAGACGATCCTGGACATTTCCGCGATCGACGCCGGTCGCCTGCCCTTCGACCCGGCGCCCATCTCATTAAGCGAGATGCTCGAAAAATTCCGCTACCAGATCGGCGGATACCCCAATGCCGAGCGGATCGAATGGCAGATCCACGAGCCGCTGCCCATCGTCCTCGCCGACGAAAGCGCCCTCGCCAGCATATTTTTCCATCTCATCGATAATGCCCTGAAATACGCACCTGAGGGTAGAATAGTGGTGATCGTTCTCCCGGGCGAAGATTGTGTGCGCGCTTCGATCGTCGATGAAGGGCCAGGCATTCCCGCGGAGGCCCTTCCACTCTTGTTCGACAAGTTTTACCGGCTCCACAGCGGAGACGCGCAGACGATCTACGGCCACGGCCTGGGCCTCTACATGGTCCGCCGCCTGCTGCACGCCATGAATGGGGACATCGCCGCAGCCAATCGCCCGCAGGGCGGAGCCAGCTTTACCTTCTGGCTACCAACTCCGAAGGGGCAGGAAATCGATGAACCATAAACTTCTTTTGATCGATGACGATGTCACCCTGCTGCGCTTTCTGGGCGAATACCTGAGCAACAACGATTTTACGGTCCTCACCGCCGCCAACGGACCGGAAGGGCTGAAGAGCGCCTACCGCGAGCACCCCGACCTGGTCGTCCTGGACATCATGATGCCCGGGATGGATGGGTGGGAGGTCTGCGCCAGGCTGCGCGAGCTCTCCGACATCCCGATCATCCTGCTGACCGCGAAAAGCACAGAGGCCGATAAGCTGCGCGGCTTCCGCCTGGGGGTCGACGATTACGTCACCAAGCCGTTCAGCTTTGCCGAGCTGACCGCCCGTATCCAGGCTGTGCTGGCCCGCGTCCGGGCGCGGGCTGCCGATGAACGCAATATTCTCCTCTTTGGCGATCTGCAAATCGACGTGGACAAGCGCCAGGCCAAGCGCGGCGATGAGGTGATCCCTCTCACCCCGACCGAGTTTCGCCTGCTGGAATATATCGCCCGCCGCAAGGGACGCGCCATCCCCGAGGCCGAGCTGGTCCAGGAGATCTGGGGGAGCTACCGCGAAGAGAACACCGCTGCCGTACGCCGCTATATTTTTTTGCTGCGCCAGAAAGTGGAAAAAGACCCTTCCAATCCGCGCCTGATCCTCACCGTGCGCGGGTTCGGCTACCGCATGGGCACCGGGGAATTAAAGCTTCCCGAAGAGAATACCTGATTTGTGGTATGATTTGACTTATCGTTTGGAAAGTAGAAGGGTTGAATGGATGACAAAATTACAATTATAGAGGGACCTGCTCCTACATTCGAAATCGTTCAGGACGGTTGGGCCCTCGGGTTAAACGAAGGGCCTTTCGTCTACGATCTGGCGGTCACCCGCCTGCGCGCCTTCAATGGCCCCGCGCTGGTGGAACGCTGCCGCAAGGCCTGGAAAAGCCAGTCCTCGATGACCCTGGAGTTTCGCAACGACGTGGGCATGGCCGAGGAAGCGACGATTATGGCCGCCCGCGCTCTGGAATCCGAGAGCGGCCACGTCCTCATCCTCTGGATCCGCCGCGAGCCGGAAGAAACCGAAACCGAGCTGGGTATGAATGAAGATGATGACTCCGCCGATACGGACCTGGATTGAACCAATTCATCTCAGGAAATCACGAGAAGATCCCCAGGCAAAGCCTGGGGGTCTTCTCGTGAACGTACCGCTCGAACGCGAACCCACTTTTCCATCTTTCCCTTTCAGGAGCTGCACATGTCCCTCGATATTAAAGCAGTCCGCGCACAATTCCCCAGTTTGAACCGGCCTACTATCTTTCTGGATAACCCGGGGGGCACGCAGATCGCCCAAAAAAGCCTGGACCGGATCCAGAGCTACCTGCTGGAATGCAACGCCAACCACGGCGGCGCGTTTCCCACCAGCCAGGCCTCCGACGCGATACTGGAAAGCGCCCACGAAGCCATGGCCGATTTTCTGCATGCGGCTCGCCCCGAGGAAATCGTCTTTGGCCTGAATATGACCACCCTGACCTTCGGCCTGAGCCGCGCGCTGGCGCTGACGCTCAAACCGAGGGATTCCCTGGTGGTCACACGGCTGGACCACGACGCGAACATTTCCCCCTGGCTGCGCATCGCCGAAGACCGCGGTTGCAAAATTCGTTGGGTGGATTTTGATGTAGAGGACTGCACCCTGGACCTGGAGGACCTGCAGAAAGCGCTCGATGAGCGCCCGCGCCTGGTAGCGGTGGGCTACGCCTCCAACGCGGTTGGGACGATCAACCCGGTGCGCGAGATCGTGGAGATGGCCCACGCCGCCGGGGCGCTGGTCTTTATCGACGCGGTGCAGTACGCCCCCCATGGTTCGATCGACGTGCAGGACCTGGACTGCGATTTTTTGGCCTGCTCGGCGTATAAGTTATTCGGTCCGCACATCGGAATCCTGTACGGGAAATATGAGCATCTCGATTCCCTGCGCGCGTACAAGGTCCGCCCTGCCCCTGCCGGGCCTCCGGGCAAATTCGAGACCGGCACGCAGTCACACGAGGGGATCGCCGGCGTGCTCGGCGCGGTCGAGTACTTCGAGTGGTTGGGAAACTCTTCGCTGGATCTGCCGGCTCCCAGCCGGCGCGCGGCCCTGGTGCGCGCCGCCAGGGAGGTCCAGGCTTATGAACACCAGCTCAACCGGGCTTTGCTGGGGACCTTACAGGCCGTCCCCGGGCTGCGATTATATGGGATCAGCGACCCGGATCAGATGAGCACCCGGGTACCCACCTTCTCGTTCTGCCTGGCCGGCCTGTCGCCGCGCGACGTTGCGGAACGCCTGGGGAAGGCGGGGATCAACGTCTGGGATGGGAACTATTATGCCCCGGCGGTGACCGAGCGCCTGGGGTTGGAAGGAAGCGGGGGAATGGTGCGCGTGGGAGCGACCCACTACAACACCCTGGAGGAGATCCTGCGCCTGGGGGAAGAGCTCCAAAAACTGGTGAAGTAGAACTCTTTCACGGGTTAAAATGACAAGCGCCCGGGTGAGGGGGGCACCCAGATGCTTGTCTTCTTTATATTATCAAAGGTTTCCCTTTTTTGCAAGAAAGGAATTGTTACAATTTCGTTACAATTTATATCCGGCAGCGGTTTTCATTCAAAAATCATAACTGCTCAGCCATCAGGGAAAAAGCCCTCCTACCCCGCCTGAGTAGTTACTAAAAATCTTCAATTTGAAATCGGAAATTTCTTGTGCCCCAGGGGTGAATTGAACACCCAACCTAGGCGTTAGGAGTGCCTTGCTCTGTCCATTTGAGCTACTGGGGCATCGCTATCGCGATTATAGCATATTTTCACCAGCGATCGTGGACCTGCTCGCGGATGTGGCGGTCATAGACTTCGCGGACGCGGGCCATGGTCTCGCTGGAGAGCGGGGGCAGGTCCGCCGCGCTGGCGTTTTCGCGGACCTGATCGCTGCGCTTGGCGCCCGGGATCGCGCACGTGACTGCGTCGAACATCAGGATCCAGCGCAGCGCGAGCCCGGTCAGCGTTTCCCCTTCCGGGACCAGGCCGCGCAGCGCGTCGACCGCCTGCAGGCCGGTTTCGAAATCCACCCCGGCGAAGGTTTCGCCCTGGTCGAAAGATTCACCGTGGCGGTTGTAGTTGCGGTGGTCGTCGGCCGCAAACTGCGTCTGGCGGGTGATCTTGCCGGTCAGCAGGCCCGAAGCCAGTGGAACGCGGGCCAGGATGCCGATTTTTCGCTGCGCCGCGGCGGGGAAGAATTCTTCCGCGGGCTTCTGGCGGAAGATGTTGAAGATGATTTGCACGCTCTGCACGTTGGGATATTCGATCGCTTTGAGCGCCTCGGATACTTTCTCGACGCTGACGCCGTAGTAGCGCAGCTTGCCCTGCTGGACGAGATCGTCGAGGACGGCGAAGACCTCCGGGTCTTCGTAGACCGCCGAAGGCGGGCAGTGGAGCTGGAGCAGGTCGAGGGCGTCCACTTCCAGGTTGCGCAGGCTGCGCTCCACGAAAGCCGTCAGGTTCCGGCGGTTATATCCGGCGGCGACGTGCGGGTTCAGGCGCCGCCCGGCCTTGGTGGCGATGTAGATCTGGCCGGGAGTTTCCTTGCGCAGCCGGGCCAGTAGCCGCTCGCTGCGCCCATCGCCGTACGCGTCGGCGGTGTCGAAGAAATTGACCCCACAATCGACGGCGGTACGCAGCGCGCGGTACGATTCCGCGTCGTCGACTTTGCCCCAATCGGCGCCGATCGCCCAGGCGCCAAAGCTGATCGTCGAAACATTCCATCCGGTGCGTCCGAACGGGCGGTAGTCCATGCGAATTCCTCACTTTAAAATGCATTCATGTCGTTGCGAGGAGCGGTGTTCTTCCACGACGAAGCAATCCCCAAATTCACCAAACAGTAAGTTCTAGGCGAATTAAACCAATTTTCCGCTGCTCAGCGCCCTCTTTACTTCCGCGATCGCCTCGGTGATCTTGATTTCGCGCGGGCAGGCCTCCGTGCAGTTAAAGGCAGTCCGGCAGCGCCAGACTCCTTCGCGATCGTTTAAGATTTCCAGCCGGCGCGCTGCCCCCCGGTCGCGGCTGTCGAAAATAAAGCGGTGGGCCTGCACGATCGCCGCCGGTCCCACGTATTTCTGGTTAGCCCAGAAGGGCGGGCAGGCGGTCGTGCAGGCCGCACAAAGGATGCAGCGCGTGCTCCCTTCAAACCGCGCCTGGTCCTCCGGGCTCTGCAGCCGCTCCTTGCCATCCGCGGGAAGGGGTTCGTCGTTGATCAGGTACGGCAAAACCCGCCTGTACTGGTCGAAGAACGGTTCCATATCCACGATGAGATCCCGCTGGACGGGCAGCCCCAGCAGCGGCTCGATCGTGATCGCCGTCGTTTTGAGATCCTTCACCAGCACCTTGCAGGCGAGGGCATTGCGCCCGTTGATCCGCATCGCGTCAGAGCCGCACACCCCATGCGCGCAAGAGCGGCGAAAGGCCAGGGTCTCATCCTGGTATCCGCGGATCTGCTCGAGGATATCCAGGACGCGGTCGGTCGGGTCGACGTCCAGGGTATAATCGTCGTAGTGGGGCCTGTCATCCGTCTCCGGATTGTAGCGAAATATCTTCAGGTTGATCTGCATGGCTTCAGTCCTCGGCACCGCCCATTAATAGGTGCGGATTTGGGGGGTGTACTTGGTGATCGTCACCGGCTTATAGGATAGGCTGACCTCGCCCGAAGGGGTCAGGCAGGCCAGGGTATGTTTCAACCAGTTGGCATCGTCCCGGCTGGGGAAATCCTCGCGAGCGTGAGCCCCCCGGCTCTCGGTTCGCGCCTGCGCCGAGACTGCCGTGACCAGGGCCAGGTCCAGAAGATTGCCCAGCTCCCAGGCGTTGAGTAGGTCCATGTTGAAGACTTTGGTGCGGTCGACAACCTTGACGTGGCGGTAGCGCTCGCGCAGCTCCTGGACTTTTTCAATCGCTCTTTCCAGGCCCTCATGGGTGCGGAATACGCCCACGTCGTCGAACATCACCGCGCGCATCTCTTTCCCGATCACCGCCGGCTTTTGGGTGCCGTCGCCCTGGAGGAGCCGGTCGATTTGCTGGCGGGTGAAATCCGTCGGGTCGGCCGGCAGCGGCTGGAAGGAGGCGCCGTTGACGTATTCGGCGGCATTGAGCCCGGCGTGCTTGCCGAAGACGATCAGGTCGAGCAGCGAGTTCGTCCCCAGGCGGTTCGCGCCGTGCACCGAGACGCAGGCGCACTCTCCCGCGGCGTACAGCCCCGGGACAACGGTCCCGTGGTCATCGATGACCACTCGCCCATACTTATCGGTCGGGATGCCGCCCATCGCGTAATGCGCTGTCGGCTGGACGGGGATCGGCTGGGTCGCCGGATCGACGCCCAGGTAGGTCTTGCAGAAATCGGTGATATCCGGGATTTTGGAGAGAATCTCCTGGGAGGTCACCCGGTAAGGGGT
>DATKLX010000236.1:0-15777 GCA_035542155.1 Anaerolineaceae bacterium | reverse complement strand
TTTCTCTCTGCCACTTGTTGCGCTACGCAGGCCTCCATTCCCGTCCTTTTGGCCAAATTTTCTCATCCAACCCACTTTTTCGATCTGCTTCTATCGGTTCATACCCTCTTCTCTTCATTATCGGACTTGTTGCTGAATCCCTATAACAATCCCCCTGGAAACCCGCGCTATTAATGTAGTAAAATAGGTGAATATTATTAGAGGTCTGGTGACATAACGGATGGCGAATCTTGCGATAACAAAATTACCCGACCCGGTCCTGCGCCGCAAAGCGCATAAAGTGACCGAGTTTAATAAAGACTTACAGGTGTTGATCGAGAACATGATCGAAACGCTGCACAATGCCCCTGGAGTCGGTCTGGCCGCTCCGCAGGTTTCCGTCTTGGAGCGGGTGATCGTGGTGGAATTTGGGGACGAGGAAGATGAAGACGCTCCCAAGAAGCTGTATGTATTGGTCAACCCTGAGTTCATGAAAGTCTCCACCGAAAAAGTGATGGGTACCGAGGCCTGTTTGTCGATCCCAGGCCTGTGGGGCGATGTGGAACGCCATCAGGAAGTGGTGGTCAAGGGGCTGAACCGGGCAGGCAAGCCGATCAAGATCAAAGCCAGAGGGTGGCTGGCGCGGATATTCCAGCACGAGATCGATCACCTCGACGGCATTTTGTTCGTGGACAGGGCTAGCAAAGTCTGGAAGCCCCGCGAAGACGAGGAGACTGTCCTGGCTGATTAGCGGCATGTACTTAAACCACCTGTCTCTGACGAATTTTCGAGCTTTTTCCCGCCTGGACCTGGAAGTGCCCCGGCGGATTGTTTTGTTTGTGGGCGATAACGCGCAGGGAAAAACGACCCTGCTCGAGGCGATCTATTACCTGGCGGCGCTGACTTCTTTCCACGTGCACCACGACCGCCAGTTGATCAATTTCATCGCCGCTCGCGAGCCGCTGGCCGTGGCGCGGCTGGTCGCGGACTACCAGCGCGGTCCGACCACCCATCACCTCGAGGTCCGCCTGATCCAGGAAGCGACCGGGCTGAACGGTTCAGTGCGTGTCCGCAAGGAGGCCCTGCTGGATGGTGTGAAGCGTCCACTGAGCGAAGTAATCGGCCATTTCAACGCGGTGATCTTTCTCCCCCATATGTCGCGGATCATCGAGGAAGGCCCCGAAGAACGCCGGCGGTACCTCAACCTGGCCATCTCGCAGACCTCGCCGGCCTACACGGCAGCGCTGAGCGAATACTCCCAGGCGCTTACCCAGCGCAACGCGCTCCTCAAGCAGCTCAACGAGCGCGGCGGCGACCCGGACCAGTTGATTTACTGGGACGAGATCCTCGCTCGCCGCGGCGCGCAGATCATCCAGGCCCGGATCGTGGCTGTCCAGGAACTGGAGCGGCTGGCCATGCGCATTCACCACCGCCTGACCCAGGGCAATGAGGTGCTCCGCATGGTCTACCAGCCGGCGTTCGACCCGATCCCCCAGCCCGAAGGCCAGATGCTGCTGCGCCTGGAGTCGCCGGTCGACCGTTCTGGCCTCAGCCTGGAGCAGATCCGCCAGGGTTTTGCCCGCCGGCTGGTAGACGTGCGGTCTGAGGAGATCGCCCGTGGGATCACCACGGTCGGCCCGCACCGTGATGAGCTGCGTTTCTTGAGTAACGGCGTCGACCTGGGTGATTTTGGATCTCGCGGGCAGGTGCGCACCACACTGCTCTCTCTTAAGCTGGCTGAAGTTTCCTGGATGAAGGAAAAAACCGGCCAGTGGCCGGTGCTGCTCCTGGATGAGATCCTGGCCGAGCTGGACATCCAGCGCCGGGCAGATATGCTCCAGGCGCTGGCCGAAAGCGAGCAGGCCGTGCTGACCACCACCGACCTCAAGCTCTTCAACCCGGAATTTCTCCACCAGGTGAATATCTGGCGGGTCCAGGGTGGCACTGTCCGCAGGGTCGAGCAGGCAGAAAAAGACCCTAAAGATTTCTAAAACCTTTAGGGTTTGCCTCTTCGCCGCTACAACGGCATCTTAGACGGCACGCCCGTCCGCCGTGGGTACTGCGGCGGCGTTGCCGCGACCTTGTCCACAACGATTAGAAACCGGTCTTCAGCCACTCCGGGAAGGTTGACCGGGATCACCTGGCATAGCTGGCCGCCCAGCAACCGCATGGCTTTCTCTGAAGCGTGCGCCTCGGCGGGTCCGCTCTCCCCCTTCTGGGCCAGGGTGTGGCCCCCAACCCTGACCAGCGGGATCAGGTATTCCATCAAAACCGGCAGGCTGGCTACGGCGCGAGCCACGGCCCAATCAAAGCTCTCGCGATACGCTGCCTGCTGACCGATCTCTTCGGCCCGTCCCTGTACCAGGTCGACCCCGTCCAGGCGAAGTTTCCGGACGATGTGGCGGCAGAACTCCAGCTTTTTCCCTACCGATTCGACCAGGGTCAGCTCCATGGCCGGGATGGCGATCTTCAGCGCCAGGCCCGGGAACCCTGCACCCGTGCCCACGTCGATCAACCGGCTGGGCGGAGTGTCGCGCATGGCCAGCAGGCAGGTGAGCGAATCGAGGAAGTGCTTGGTGCGAATCCCTTCAGAATCGCGGATCGCCGTCAGGTTGAAGCGGGAATTCCATTCGACCAGCTCTTGCTCGTAGCAGCGAAAGGCATCCAGTTGGCGCTGGCTCAACTGGATGCCGACCAGGGATTGCGCTTCGCGGGCCAGTTTTTCCATGGGATAGATTATACCTGGGCGCAGTGCAGGAAGAAAGAGAACCTTGGTGGCGCGACTTGCAAAACTTCCTGTTCTCACTAAAATGGGAGAATATGAACATGGCAGCCGGGCATCGAGCGATCCTGTGTCTCTACTTGCTGGTATTTATGGCAGACCTTGCCATTGGTCAGCCGGTACGGGCCAGTGACCTGCCTGACCAGGCGCAGGTTTCGGGCGTGATCGGCCACGCCCAGCGCTATAATCTCTCCTGCGAATCCCGTTCTGCCGCGGATTGGGCCGCCTATTTCGGGGTATCCACCAGCGAAGACGAGATCCTCGCGCTGCTGCAGCGCACCGACAACCCGGATACCGGTTTTGTCGGCAGCCCCGGCGGAGTCTGGGGGAATATTCCGCCTCAGTCCTATGGAGTGCACGCCGCCCCCATCGCGGCTGCACTGCGCAAGGCCGGGGTCACCCAGGCGCGCACCCGGGTGGGATTTTCCTGGAATGCGGCTCGCGCCGAGATTGCCGCCGACCGTCCAATCATTGTCTGGATTATCGGGTCGATGTGGACGGTGAACCCCGAACGGTACACTGCTTCGAACGGAAAGACCACCACCGTCGCCCGCTTCGAACACACGATGATCCTGGTCGGATATTCGCCCACCACGGTTAACGTGATCGATGCCTATTCCGGTTGGAACTTGACCTACAGTCTGGACGGCTTCCTGGCTTCCTGGTCGGTGCTGGGGAACATGGCCGTGGTATGGAAGCCGGATGAGCCTCCGCCGCCGACCCCCACTCCCACGGAAGATCCCGGTCTGCACACCGTCCGAGCTGGTGAGACATTGTTGAAGCTGGCTCGACACTACGACCTGACCTGGCAGGAACTGGCCCAGGCCAACCAATTGGCCTACCCATACTTTATCTACCCTGGCCAGGTGCTTCATCTCCCCCAAAGCCAGTCAGCACCGACTCCTACCGCTAATCCACCAATGGCGACGCCCACCCAACCATCGCCCGCGCCAACCGAGAGCCCTCCCGATACGTATACCGTCCGAAAAGGCGAATACCTGATCCAGCTCGCCGGCCGCTTCGGCCTGGATTGGCGCAAATTAGTTGAGATTAACTCCATTCCCTACCCATATACCATTTACCCCGGGCAGGTCTTACGGTTGCAGTGAATCACATTACCAGACCCTGAGGGTTACTAAAACCCTTCTTATCGTCTCGCAAGCCACAATCTATGCAGGCTATTTCCCAAACTCTCTCATTAAATACGTCATGTGCTTCGCCCCCTTGAGGTATAAGTCCACCCTGATATTCTCATTCGGCGCGTGAGCCTGCGTGCCGGGGTATCCGATCCCGGCGGTAGCCACCGGCAGCCTGAGATACTCGAGAAACGGGTAGATCGGTCCGGAGCCGCCCGTCATGGGCACGATCTCCATCGGCTTGCCAAACGCCTCGCCGCCGGTGCGGATCACCATCTCAACAAATGGGTCGTCCGGATCCGTGCGCCCGGGCCTTTCCCCGCCCAGAAAATCGATGCGCACGTCGGAGAAGCCTTCGGCGTCGAGATGGGCGCGCAGCAGCCGGAGCACCTCTTCCGGCGTCTGGTTGGGGACCAGGCGGAAATCGATCTTTGCGCTGGCCCGCGCCGGAAGGACAGTCTTCGACCCGGGTCCCTGGTACCCCGAAGTGAGCCCGCAGATGGTGCAGGTTGGCTCGAACACCTCCGCCAGGCGCAGCTCGACACCGCCAGTCAACCCTCTGACGAAACCGTTCAGGTGATACCTTGACCGGTATTCGTCTGCCGTTTCCGGCAGGGCCTCCATTAACTGGCGGTCACGCGCGGATGGTGGGACGACCGTATCGTAAAAACCCGGGATGCGGATCCACTCATCCGGGCCTTTGAGCGTATTCAAAGCCCAGGTCAATCGCCAGGCCGCGTTCGGAAAAATGGCCCCTCCCAGGCCGGAGTGGACATCCTGGCTGGCGGTCTCGACGCTCAGCTCCACATAGCAGATCCCGCGCAAGCCGAGATACTCCTGCGGGCAATCCTTGTGGTCGACCGCGCCGAACTCCCAGACACAAGCGTCCGCCGCGAGCAGATCGCGGTGGTCGCGAACGAAATCGTGAAGGTGAGTGCTGCTGGTTTCTTCTTCCCCCTCGATGATGAACTTGACGTTGCAGGGAAGCTCGCCATCGTTGGTCAGAAGAGCGTCCAGGGCGAACAGGCGGCTGGTGATGTGACCCTTGTCATCGCTCACCCCCCGGGCAAACAGCTTGCCGTCGCGTAGAGCCGGCTCGAAGGGAGGCGTTTCCCAAAGCTCCAACGGCTCCGGCGGTTGGACGTCGTAGTGGTTATAGAAGAGGAGGGTCCGCTTTGAGCGGCCTTCTTTTTGCGCGTAGACGACGGGAGCGCCGCCGGTTGGAAGGATCTGGACGGAAAAGCCGCGCCAGGTGAACATCTCCGCGACCAGGTTGGCGCATTCGGTGATCCCCCAGTTCTGCGCACCAACGCTCGGCTGCGCGCAGAGGCGTGACAGCTCGGCGATGCTTTCGTCCAGGTGGTTTTCGAGGTACCGTTCGAGATCGACGTGCTCACTCATGCTCGCGTTCCGCGGGTGAAGTCTTTCTGAGCAGCGCCTCGATCCTGGCGATGACCATGTCCATCGCGACGGTGTTCATCCCTCCTTCCGGGATGATCACGTCCGCATAGCGTTTGGATGGCTCGACAAATTCCAGGTGCATCGGTCGGACGGTCGATAGATACTGGTGGATCACCGATTCGGTCGTGCGGCCCCGCTCGCTGATATCCCGCTGCAGCCGACGGATAAAGCGGATGTCTGCGTCTGTATCGACGAAGATTTTGACGTCGAATAAATCGCGCAGGCGGGGTTCGCCAAAAATCAAGATCCCTTCGACCAGGATCACTCGCCTGGGCTCGATGTGGCGAAACTGCCCGGTCCGCGAATGGGTTCTAAAATCGTAGATGGGCATTTCGATCGGCTTCCACTCGCGCAGGGTGATGATGTGCTGGATCAGCAGGTCCGTTTCGAGTGAATCCGGGTGGTCAAAATTGACTTCATTGCGCTGGTTCGTGGGCAGGTCTTCGAGGTCGCGGTAATAAGCGTCGTGCGGCAGGTAGACAATCCGGTCCGCACCGACGCGCTGCAGGATCACGTTGGCGACGGTGGTCTTTCCAGAACCAGAGCCGCCGGCCAGGCCGATAACCAGGGGAGTCTCATTGGGGACCATTCAGGAAATTATACCCGCTTTCAAATATGTATTGAACCAATTCTGCAACAATTCCTGGTCTGCATGCGTTTTATATTAGTAGTATGTATTATATTCGTAGTAAAATGAATCGTCGATTATCGGTAACAATTGAAAGCCTCGTAACGTGCAGAAGGAGCTGATTACGACTCTCGCATCTCAGACTTCGCGGCAGCCGGAGAGAATTTCGGGTCCATTGAATCCCCAGGAAGAATGGGGACAGGTTAATTCGCTGGTGGACCTGTCTTTCGATGTGCTCTTTCGCTATCGCTTCCATCCGCGGGCTGGATTTGAATGGCTGGGTGCTTCGATTTATTCCCTGACCGGATATCCAAAAGATGCTTTTCTCAACGATCCTGGACTGGTTTCCAGGATCGTTGATTCACAGGATCGGGTGGAACTGAAAAAACAGGTGGATCTGGCTCTCCAGACCGGGGGTGAGTTCCAGGCTGCTTTTCGCCTCCGCCGCGCGGATGGGGAAATCGCATGGGTTGAGGTGCGGGCGAGGCCATACCCGGGGGAAGACGGCGTCGTCGCCGGGCTGGAAGGTGCGGCCCGTGACTGCAGTGCCGAAAGAGCTGCCCACGACGCCCACCAGCATGAGGAGCGCTACCGGGCGTTTCTGGATCTCAGCGGCGATGGAATCTGGCGTATCGAGCTGGATCAACCGGTCCAGACTTCCGCCAGCCTTGCCGATCAGGTGAGCCTGATTATCCAGAGAGCCTATATCGCCGAGTGCAACGATGTCCTGGCCAGGATGTACACCCGTTCCGGGGCTGAGGAGCTCCAGGGGATCCGTCTGGCAGACCTGCTGGATATGGCCGACGCGTCCAACCTGCGCAACCTGACTGCCTTCGTCGAAAACCGGTACCGCCTGGTCGACCTGGAGGGCCGGGAGTTTGGTCTGGATGGAAAGCACAGAATCTACCTGTACAACCTCTCCGGCCTGGTCGAAAATGGCTGCCTCGTCCGCGCCTGGGGGACGGTTCACGACATAACCGAGCGTCGCCGCCGCGAAAAAATCCAGGCGGCCACCTATAAAATTTCTCAAGCTGCCAGCACCAGCGACCATTTGCCCGAACTGTACCGCTCGATCCATTCCGTCCTGGGCGAATTGATACCGGTGGACAACTTCTTTATCGCCTTATACGATTCGACCACCGGGATGCTCAGCTATCCGTATTACGTGGACCAATACGATGAGGTTCCCGATCCGGTTCCGCTGGACCGCAGTCTCACCGCCTACGTCTTGAGAACGGGTAAGCCCCTTCTCGCATCTCCAGAGGTCTTCGATGAGCTTCTGCGCACGGGGGAGGTTGAGGCTGTTGGAGCTCCCAGCATCGACTGGTTGGGTGTGCCGCTGGTAGGCCAAAAGGCCACCATCGGAATCCTGGCCCTCCAGAGCTACACCGAAGGAGTGCGATTTGGCGAGGAGGAAAAAGAGATTCTTCAGTTCGTCTCGACCCAGATTGCCCTGGTGATCGAGCGCAAGCGCGCTGAAGAAATCCTGCGCATGAGCGAAGCCAGCTATCGTGGGATTGTTGAGGATCAGACCGAGCTGATCTGCCGTTGGAAACCCAATGGGACCTTCACCTTCGTCAACGAGGCCTACGCCCGTTACCTGGGCCGCCCGCGTGAAAAACTGCTCACTGCAAATTTCATTCGCCTGATTCATCCCGACGACCAGGAAAAATTCTTGCGCAAAGCCCGCCAGGTAGTCCAGAACGGCCTGATCAAGCCTATAGAGATCCGCTCCAACCACCCAGATGGGCGGGTCCACTGGGAGCAGTGGACGAACCGGCCCCTGTGCGATCAAAATGGGCAGGTAATCGAGTTCCAATCGGTGGGTCGGGACGTGACCGAACGCAAACAGCGCGAGTTCGAGCTGGAAGCAATTGCCTCGGTCTCGGCGGCGCTGCGCTCCGCCGGGAACCGCTCCGAGATGATCCCAATCATCCTGGATCAGCTCGTAGATCTCCTTCACCTGGATGGGGTGATGCTTGGCCTGCTCGACCCCGCGGTGGACGAGATCATCTTCGAAATAGGCCGCGGAGTCTGGGCCGATTGGCAGAGCCAGCAGATCAGCTTCAAGGATGGGATCAGCGGCGAGGTGATGCGCAGCGGAATGCCGTTCTTCAGCAACCGCCTGGGGCAAGACCTGGGAGATGAAAGTGAATTTCTCCTGGACGGGTTGAAAGCAGGCGCTTGCATCCCATTGGCGGTCAATGAGCAATCGATCGGCATGCTCTGGATTGGAAAACGGACCCCCTTTGGCGAGCACGAACAGCGCCTGGCCGTCGCATTAGCCAATATTGCCGCCAGCGCAATCCACCGTACCACCCTCCTCGAGCAAACTGAGCTGCGCCTGCAACGCCTGACCGCAATCAGTGAGATCACCAACGCTATCTCGGCCAGCCTGGACGTGCGCATTGCCCTGACCACCCTGGTCGATCAGATCACCGTGCAGCTTGGGGTGGCTGCCGCCGACGTGCTCCTCCTGAATGTCCATACCCAGGAGCTCCAGTTTGCCGAAGGCCGCGGGTTTCAGTCTCCCTCTATCCGTACCATTCCCATGCGCATGGGACAGGGCTATGCCGGAAAGGCCGCTTTTGAGCGGCGCATCATCCATGTGACCGATCTGCTTGAAAACGAGGATACCTCTCAGCTTCGCGAGGCGTTCTTTAACACTGAAAGATTTATCGCCTACACCGCCGTTCCCCTGGTCGCAAAAGGCCAGGTCAAGGGTGTTTTAGAGCTGTTTTACCGAACCGCCCAGGACGTTGACCGAGAGTGGCTGGATTTTCTCCAGTCGATGGGCGCGCAGGTGGCGATTGCCCTTGACAACGCCGAGTTGTTCGACCGTCAGCAGCGCTCGACCGCCGAGCTGTTGCTTTCTTACGATGAAACCATCCGCAGTTGGGCGCAGGCGCTGGATCTGCGCGACCAGGAGACCGAAACCCACTCCGAGCGCGTTACCCGCCTGACAGTCGCCCTGGCGCGCATGATGGGCATTGGCGATTCCGATCTGGTTCATATCCGCCGCGGTGCGATCCTCCACGACATCGGCAAGATGGGCATCCCTGATCGGGTTCTGTTGAACCGGGGCACCCTCTCCCCTGAAGAATGGGAGATCATGCGCAAGCACCCCACCTATGCCCATGATTTTCTCATTCGCATCCCCTATCTGCGCCAGGCGCTGGACATTCCCTACTACCACCACGAAAAATGGGACGGAACCGGATATCCCCAGCGGCTTAAAGGCCAGCAGATCCCCCTCGCCGCGCGCATCTTCGCCGTGGTCGACGTGTGGGACGCGCTCTGCCACCAGCGCCCCTATCGCGACAAGTGGAGCCGCGAAGAAGCGCTGAACTACATCCGCTCCCAGGCTGGCCTGCACTTCGACCCCCAGGTCGTGGCGGTCTTCCTTCAGTTCATCCAGGAGCATGCCCCGCAAAAAACCGGCCCCCTGCGCTTTTTGGAAAACGGCTTCGATTAAGATTCATTCAGTGGTCCAGTTTGCTCGGTTGCCTTCAGGCTGCCAAATCCACTCCTTGAAATTGGGAGCCACACACAATCGCCCCTGGTATCACAGCGCACGCAGCTCCAACCCGAGCGCCAGGAGAGGCTGCACATCACCGCGCGAGCCAATCGTAGAAAGCAATACACGCATGGAACCTCTTTCTAATCTTAAGTATATTGTTTTTTAATCTTCTCTGTCCTATAATAATAGGGCAGGGAGTTCTGAGGAATTGGAAAGCTAGCTCCTGTTCAGAAGCCGGAGGAACGATTCGAAAGGAAAGGACCAAAGGCGGAAGATTTTGAGGCGATGACACCCCATTCATGATCGAAAGGATATTCTCGGAAGAGAAAAACCAAAGAAAACGAGTGGAGCCGAGCCAACAATAAATCTCATAAGAGAACCTGGTATTCTCAAATGGTGAAAACCTGATGAGAAAAACCAGAAAGCTCATTATGGAACAGACCAGTCCAGCGAGAAGGTTACTTGGGACCCCTGCAATATTATTTAACCATCCGAATATGGGGTATATCCGCGTGAGCCGGGCAATTACGTGTGATTCTTCAGGTTCCCCGGTTTTAGCAGCCCCACGAACGGCAAGTTGCGGTATTTTTCGTGGTAATCCAGGCCATACCCCACGATAAAACGGTCCGGTAAATCAAATCCTTTGTACTTTAAGGGGATATTGATTAGCCGGTTTTTTGATTTGTCAAACAGGACACACACTTCCAGGCCGGCGGGCTGGCGCTCGCGCAGGTTGCGCAGCAGATAGTTCAAAGTCAATCCTGTATCGATGACGTCTTCCACAAACAAGACTTGCCGGCCTTTGATCTCAGTTTCCAGGTCCTTTTCCAGGCGCACCAGCCCGTTCTGGCGAGATTCCGATGAATAGCTGGAAACTGCCAGGAAATCCACTTCCACGGGGATGGTGATTGCACGCAGCAAATCGGCCATGAAAAAGATCACGCCCTTGAGCACACCCACCACGAGCGGGTTCTGCCCGGCGTAATCCTGGCTGATCTGCTTTCCCATCGCCTGGATACGCTCCTGCAATTCCTGACTGGTGATGAGCACCTCTTTTATCTCAGCAGCCAGTTCCGTTCCACCCAACCCATCGAATCGATCAGCCGACTCTGGCATCATTTCGCCTCTTTACGTTGTGCGCCCGTGCCCTGGATCGCGCTGGCATCTTCATCCAATCCGTATTTCACCATCATGTTGCGCATCTCACGCCGCTTCAATAGCTTGACGTGTACGTCCGGGTACAGTTCTGCCATGAGCCGCATCCGGCGGTTTTTATAATGGGCCAGCTTAGGACGCAATGTCGTCAACTCGATAAATAAGTCCTGCTCGGGGAGGTAAAAATCAGGGGCAAAGGCTTCAACGACATGGCCCTGGTCGTCCCATTCCAGGGGAAATGTGCGCGGCTCATACTGCCATTCAATCCCATAAAAATCCAATATTTTTGCGAAAACTTCCTCGGCCGGGTGGGCAAACATGGGTCGATGTTTGGCGTTGGGTTTCAAATGTGCTTGCTCCTATGTTCAAACCGGTTGACCAGTAGGTGTTGGAACGACTGGCTGTTGTGCTGCCCGGCAGATGAGATCGACCGCATCGTCGGCTGTCAGGTGTTGGGTGTTAATCACCAGGTCATAGAGCGCTGGATCATCCCACTGCACACCGTAAAATCGCCTCAGGAAATGCTGACGATGCCGGTCACTGGCTTCAACCTGCGCCCTGGCGGCGCGAAGTGAGATGGAGAGTCGTGTAGCGATGCGCTCAGCTCGCAGCGCCAAAGGGGCGATCATCAGGACTCTTACCACATCATGAAATTCGCGTAGAATCACCTGGCTCCCTCTCCCCACAATGACGACGTTGCCCTTCTTCGCCAGCTCCATCACCACCACATGGATCGCTTGAATGTAAGCCTGGAGCGATTCAACGGTTGGCGCTACCCCCAGCAGATTGAGCTCATCGATTTCCGCCAGAGCCACGTCGGGTGCACCAGCGCGCATGGCTGCCTGATTGATGAGCTCGCGCCAGACGATGGTGTAATTTAAACGATCAGCTACGTGTTGGGCGGTAATGCTGCCCAGGCTGCCGTACTGGCGAGATATGGTAATTACGCACATTATGATCCTACCTCATAAAATGCCTTGGACTCATTATAGCATGCCTAAACCGTGCGCGACTTCCGCAACGCGAGATAAAGGTTCATTGGGATTTCCCGTGATGGATCCTCCCACGAAGATTCCGAAAGGACCGAGATAGATCCAACTCCATACTTGACAATTCACTTCTTAATTTGTACATTAAATAGGCCGATAGATGAGATGAGGATTAGCTGCGCAGTGGATCGATAGTGGGTTATATTACGCCTGCGCTATTTTCTCTCCTGAAACGCTCCCTCTTCCCAAATAATCTCAACCCTATCCTTATAGAAACTCGCCCGCAAAGGCGAGAACGTACCAGTTATTGCCGGTTCCCTTCAGGAGGTTCACATGCAAATCAAGAATTTGGGCTTGCGACGTTTTTCGCGCCTGGTCAGCTTTTGGACGCTGGCGGCGATGATGCTCTTCGTACAAACGTCGGTCGGGCTTCCCACGGTCAGCGCGGCGCCCGGCTCAGCAGCCGACGGCCCGGGAGGGCTGGCGTATTTCGACCTGGCTCGCAAGGACTGCGTGGGCACTGCCCGCAACACGGCCTCGAAAGTGTGGTTTACCGTGGCGGACGGCGTGCTTAGCGATACTTATTTTCCGACCATCGACAACACCAACGTGAAAACCTTGCAGTTCATCGTGACAGACGGCAGCACCTTCACCGACCTGCAAACCCGCGATATGGCCTACACAGTCAAATTGAAGGATGCAAATTCGCTTGACTGCCAGGTCACGGCGACTGCCCGGAGCGGCAAATACCGAATTGTTACCGACTATCTCACCGACCCCAGCCACAACACCGTGGTCTTGTACTCCCAATTTGTGCCCCAGGTTGGCAAGCTGTCCAAATATAAGCTCTACGCGCTCTACGACCCGATGATCAACGGCAATGGCGGGGGCGGTTCCGGGAACGGCGGCGGGGACAACGGCGTGATTGATACATCCACCGGCCGCCCCATCCCGGTGGCCTTCGATACCCTGACCGCCAGCCAGGCGATCAACCGGACCTACGCCACGCCGGTTTACAGCGCCCTGGGCTCCTCGCTGCCTTTCCTGCAGGTGAGCAACGGCTTCCTGGGCGCTCCCAGCGACGGTCTAGTCCAGTTGGACAGCTCCCACCAGCTCAGTGCGCTCTTCGACCAGGCCAGCAACGGCAACCTGGTGCAGACCGTGCAGATCGATCTCACCCATGGCGGCCTGTTCGAGCTGGCCCTGGGGTTTGGCCAGACCCAGGCCGAGGCGGTCAGTGCTGAAAAGGCCACGCTCAGCGCCCCGGTCGCCAAAATCATCGAAAGCTTCAACCGCGGCTGGAAGGAATACGACGATAAACTGGTTTCTCCGCCCCACGCCATGAAGGGGGTCAGCCCTGCTCAATGGCGGCAGCTCGTCGACGAATACTTTTTGAACGCCAACGTGCTCAAAGCCTCCGAGGACAAGACTTACCCCGGTGCGCTCGTCGCCAGCCTCGCCTCGCCCTGGGGTCAGGCAGTTTCCGCGGGCGACCCCAACAACCTGTTCTTTGGCTCCTACCGCGAGGTGTTCGCCCGCGACGTCTATGAATCCTGGACCGGTCTGCTGCTCGACGGCGACCGGGCAACCGCCAAGAACGTGGTCAGCTTCTTGTTCAACCAGCAGCAAAGGCCGGATGGCTCGTTCCCACGCAACAGCCTGCTCAACGGCCAACTGGCCCCCGACTCGTTTGGCACGCAGCTCGACGAAGCCAGCTACCCCATCCTGATGGCCCTTCAGCTCGGTATGACGGACTCCTCGCTTTACCAGAACCACGTCAAGCCTGCGGCCAATTTCGTGATCAGCCACGGCCCGGCCTTTGGCGTGGAGCGCTGGGAGGAGCAGAACGGATTCTCGCCGTCCACCATCTCCGCGGAGATCACTGGGCTGGTCGCCGCGGCGCAGATCGCCAAAGTCAACCACGACATGCAGAGCGCGCAGGTCTGGCTGGGCGTTGCGGATGATTGGCAGCGCTCGCTCCAGGGCTGGACGGTGACCACCAACGGTCCCCTGGCCGCGCATCCCTACTTTATCCGCCTTTCCAAGACGGGCGATCCCAACGCGGCGATCAGCTATAACGTCGGCAACGGCGGCCCGACCTTCGACCAGCGCACGGTGATCGACTCCGGCTTCCTGGAGCTGGCCCGCCTGGGGCTCGAGCCCTTCGACGACCCCAACATCACCCAATCCATTCCGGTGGTCGACGCGACTATCCGCACGGACACTCCCGGCGGGCCCGGCTGGCACCGCTACAACGGCGATGGTTATGGCGATGGCGCCGCGGACGGGCATCCCTGGGCGCCCAGCGGGATGGGGACCGGCCACGTCTGGCCGCTGCTGACTGAGGAGCGCGGCGAGTATGCCCTGGGCAGTGGCGATGCGGCCACGGCGGTCAGCCTGCTGGCCACGATGCGCAACTTTGGTTCGGATACCGGCCTGATCCCCGAGCAGGATTGGGAGCTGCCGGACCTGCCGGCCTCGCCATTCGGCACCGATCCGACCGTGGCCTCCATCGGCTTTACCAACGGCCGCCCGGCGGGTTCGGCCAACCCCCTGACCTGGGCTGCCGGCGCCTACGTGCGCCTGTTCCGCGAGGTGGCCGCCAATAAGATCCTCGAACGGCCGGCAGAGGCCTTCAATCGCTACGTCGCTCACCAGCAGGGCCAGACCAGCCTGACGGTCACTGCCCCAGCCGACCTGTCAGCGGTTAACTCCTCGCCGGTGACGGTGAGCGGTACATCCGTCGCGGGCAACCAGATCTACATTGCCGCCACGAACACCGACGCTAACAGCGCCACCACCCTGGCCACAGCGACCGCGGGCGCGAACGGCGCCTTCAGCGTCGACGTGCCAGTGCAGGGCGGCACTACAGTGTTCAACGTCGTCGCGGTCAGCCCATCTGGCGCCACGGCGCACGCACAGCGCAGCGTGGTCTTCGATTTCACCCCAGGAACGGTGCTTTTGGAACAGACCGACCCGCCGAACGACGATAACGGCCCGGGCAATTACGCCTACCCCACCTCCGGTGACTTCCACGCCGGGGCGTTCGACATCCTGGACTTTCGCGTGATCCTCAGCCCGGATGGCTCTACGGTCACCTTCAAGCTGATGACCCGCGATCTGACGACCACCTTTGGCAGCCCGCTCGGTGCGCAACTTATAGACGTGTACGTGCACGACCCGGGCGCCGCAGCGGCGGATACCACGACGGCGGCCTCCTTCCCCCAACGAAACTACGTCATCGCCCCCGGGGCGGCCTGGAGCCGGCTGATCGAGGTCCAGGGGTTCGGCCAGCGCTTCATCGACGCGCACAATACTACGATCGGTACGGTGAACATCAACGCCAATGCGATCTCACGCTTCATCACCTTCAGCGTGCCCACTGCCAGCCTGGGCGGGCAGCCCGGCACGAACTGGGGCTTCACCGTGGTGCTCACCGGTCAGGACGGTTTCTCCCCTGATCAGGCGCGCACCTTTGCCGCAACGCCCCAACCGTATAACTTTGGCGTGTGCGCGGCTGCCAGCAACGACCCGCACTGCACGGTCGATCCCAACACGGTGCCGAAGGCCATGGATGTGCTCGTTCCCAACGGCGTCACCCAGTCCGACGAGCTGGATTACACTCTGCATAGCCCGGTCATCTTGCAGGATATCACCATCCCGTAGAGAACCTTTCAGATGGACAAATGCAGGGACCGAAAACGCCTTTCGGTCCCTGCATCTATGTGCCGGCCTTTTTGGGTTCTTTCTCCAAAAAGGTTGCCTGAACGGAAAAGCTCCCGTATACTCGAAAGTGAGATACAGGAGCTTTTGATTGAGGAGTCACCCCACAGGGATCAAAAGCCACCGATGGGATTCGGACCCATGACCTGGCGTTTATGAATGGAGAGGTGTCCACTTCCATTGCACCAAATATGGCGATTTAGTCCATTTATCTCTGAATCAGTCCATATATACGCCTACTCTTTCCACTGTTTTTAGCTAGTTTAGTTTCTGGTGCGAAACACGCACCCAGCACATTAACAATTTGACAAACGAAATGCCTCTTTGGTAAAAGGAAGGTGACCAGACCAAACCCATACCGCGGAGGCACCTCCCATGTTACGCGAACAGTACGCAAAAGACAA
>DATKLX010000235.1:0-21712 GCA_035542155.1 Anaerolineaceae bacterium | reverse complement strand
AAGCCAGGGAGTGGGAGATCCTGCCAGTCGATGCAGACCGGACGAAGCTGCCCGGGTTTTTGACCACCTGGCCAAAAAGCGAAAGCTTCGATGCGCTTACTGCAGCATTTCGCGATGCCAATCAAGATGGAGAGGACGATCCAGACCGGATCAGTCTGATGGCCGTCTGGCTGGGTGGCAGATTACCTTACAATCTGGAAGAGGACGAAAACGCGGAAGCGAAAACACCCTCCCCCAGCAGCGCCGCAGATCAGGAGTAATAAGGAGTTGACTATGCGAAACAATCGCCTGCTCTGGGGCCTGATACTGCTCATCATCGGCGTCCTGCTTCTCCTCCAGAACCTCGGCCTCCTTTCGATCAATATCTGGGGGTTGTTGTGGCCGCTTTTTTTGATCCTCCTCGGCGCCTTCATGATCTGGGGGCTTACCTCCCGCAGGCGCCCTTCCGAAACAAGGCAGCTTTCCATCCCGGCTGGCAGCGCTCAAGAGGCGGTCGTCTCTTTCCATCATGGCGCCGGCAAATTGTACGTCAGCGCTGGCCTTCCTTCGTCTGAAATCCTTTCCGGCCAGTTTGAGGGCGGCGTCGTTGAGGACGTCCAGCAGAACGGCCCGTCGACCCTCGTCCGCCTCAGCGCCCCCACCGAAAACATGGTGTTCCCACCCTTCGGCCCGGGCAGCTACGGCTATTCCTGGGACTGCAAGCTGAACCCTGACATCCCTATGACGCTGGAGTTTCGTACCGGCGCATCCGAGTCCGACCTCGACCTGTCCGGAGTAAAAGCCACCTCGGTCCGCCTTGAGACCGGAGCCAGCTCAACCCGTCTTGTCCTCCCAGCCAACGCCGGATTGACCCGCGCCAGCATCTCCGCCGGGGCAGCTTCTCTGAAGGTCGAGGTGCCAGATTCAACCGCGGCCCACATCCGGGTGAAAAGTGGCCTGTCCGGCATCAATATAGACACCCGCCGCTTCCCGATGACCGGTGATGGTTATGAATCCACTGATTACCCGAGCGAGATCAACCGCGCCGAAATCGATATCGAAGCAGGAGTTGGATCCATCTCAGTCCGTTAAACGCGTGGGATAAGTTGAAATTATGGAACGGACGCAAACTCGTCAAAGATATCAAAGAAGCCTGGCAGGACCGCTCCTTCTGATTGCTATCGGGGTTGGATTACTGCTGAGCAACCTGGGTCTCCTACCCCTGGATTTCTGGGAAGTCTTTTCACGTTATTGGCCGGTCATCCTGATTGTTTTCGGCCTGGATGGCCTCTACCGCGGCGAGAGCTGGATCGGATCGCCCTTTCTTATCGGAGTAGGTATCGTATTTCTGCTCAGCACGCTGGGCTACATCCCCCTGGACATCTGGGTTATCGCGATTCGCTACTGGCCGCTTCTGATCGTCGTCTGGGGGTTGGACGTGCTCCTCAGCCGCGGTCAGCTCGGTGCAGTCTGGCGGGCCCTGATCGGGCTGGCGATTTTGGCGGTTATGATTGCCGGTATCCTCTGGTTCAGCCGGATCAGCTCGACAGGTCAATTTGTCCAAACCCAGAAGATAGAGCAGCCTATCCAGGGCGCAAAGCAACTCAACCTGAAAGTATCCGCGATTTCAGCAAATCTCAATCTGCATCCAGGGACAGGCTCAAGCTCCACCCTCCTGGGGACGATTAACCATGGCAGGTCAGAGACCATCCTCATCACATACAGCGTTACAAATGGCGCCGCCAGCTACTCAATCAAGGATGACGGGATCACCGTCTTCCCTGGTTCTGGATCTGGTATATATGAAAGCTGGGATCTTGCGATCCTTCCTGAATTGAGCACCAATCTGACCGTGAATATGGTGGGGGGCAACCTCAAGGTCGACCTGACCGGCGCCAACGTCCAATCCCTGTCGGTCGACAACGTGATCGGAAGTACCAGCGTGACGCTTCCCACTGCGCGGGATGTCAGCGGAGATCTCGCCGGAGTCATCGGCCAGACCACATTGATCGTTCCTCGAAAGGCGCCGCTTCGCCTCCAGCTTTCATCTGGCTTGAATAACGCCAGCTATCCCGAAGGGTATCTCCGCGATGGCGATTACCTGTTCTCGCCTGAGGCCAGGTCATCCGGCCATTGGAGCGAGCTGAAAATTGACCAGTTGATTGGCAAAATCACTATCAAAGAGAAACCTTAATAGTTGTAAAAGGGTTGACGGGGTCCTGAGTATCCGGTATAATGTTGCCCGCCTTGTGAAAGTCTGGAATGATCTGGATTTTTCTGCGATCTCAGGAACGACAACAGGAGTGTAAAATGGTTCCTCTTCCAAAGCGCAAACTATCGAAAGGTCGCCGGGACCGTCGCCGCGCCCACGATGCCATCCAGGCCGTCAATCTGGTCCAGTGCAGTAATTGCGGTGAAATGCGCCTTGCACACACAGTTTGCCCGAACTGCGGTTATTATCAGGGACGTGAAGTCATCCACATCGAAAAAGAAAAGAAGAAGTAAGGTCTCGATTTGGGTAGAACCTCAAACGAGCCGGATGATGGCGCCGGCTCGTTTTCGTTTAAAGCTTTATAAGGCCCAGGCAAACATAAGACCCAGGATCGCCAGGATAACGCCCAGGTGAAGAAAGAAGTTGCTCGAGGTCAGCCACCCCACCGGAAAAATCTGAAAAACCAGGTTGAGCAGGATGAAACCGATCCCCACCAGAGGCAGCAGCCCTTTCCGCGTCGCAATAAACTCCGACATTCGGTCTAAGAGTGTTGAAATTTTTGCCTGCATAGGTTAACTCCCAAGCAAGTCGCGCCGGTCTTTCTGGATGAAGGGTTGAAAACGGGCGATCAGCCGTCCAGGCAGGTTTCCCTCCATTACCACACCGCCTCGTTCATGAGCAACGTGATCTACCTGGCCTTGATCGTGAAAGAGCGAGATCAACTGGCCCTGGGTGTAAGGCAGGCGCACCGAGACTGGCACGAATTCTTCGTACAATTCCACCATGACCAGGTTGAGAAGATCCGCGACGCCCTCTCCTGTGAGCGCCGAAATCGCCACTGAGTTGGGATATACATCCAGCGTTTCCCTTGCTCCGGCCGGATCAGCCAGGCGGTCGATCTTGTTCAGCGCGGTGATGATCGGGATGTGGTTTGCCTCGATCTCTTCCAGGGTGGCGTATACCGCTTTGGCTTGAGCAACTGCATTAGGATGTGTCACGTCGACCACGTGGATCAGGAGATCCGCTTCGGCGATTTCTTCCAGGGTGGCTCGAAAGGCAGCGACCAGTTGGGTGGGCAGTTTTTGAATGAAACCCACCGTATCGGTAAACAAGCCCCAATGCTCGCCAGGCAGCTCCACTCTGCGCGTGGTTGGGTCCAGGGTCGCGAAAAGCTGGTTGGCCGCATAGATGTTGGTCTTGGCGAGCTGGTTGAGCAGCGTGGATTTTCCTGCATTGGTGTATCCTACCAGTGCTATCGTGGGAATGTGCGAACGTTTCCGCTGCGACCGGTAGCGCATGCGGTGGGCGCGAACTTTTTCCAACTCTGCTTTGATATGTGAGATTCTCCTGCGAATGTCCCGCCGGTCAACTTCGAGCTGGGTCTCGCCAGGTCCACGCAGGCCCACCCCGCCGGTGCTGCCCGTTCTCCCCGCACCACCGCCTGTCTGGCGGGCCAGGTGTGTCCAGGCCCGTGTGAGGCGCGGCAAGCGGTATTCATACTGGGCCAGCTCGACCTGCAGGGCGCCCTCTCGTGTGTGGGCGTGCTGCGCAAAAATATCCAGGATCAGCGCCGTCCGGTCAATCACCCGGACTTTTTCTCCGAACTTTTCTTCGAGCTCGCGCAGGTGGCGGGGGGAAAGCTCGTTATCGAAGACCACTATCTGCGCCAGAAGTTCCTCGACCAGGGCCCGAACCTCCTCCAGCTTTCCGGACCCAATATACGTATCCGGGCTGGGATGATCCATCCGCTGGGTGGCCTCGCCGACCACATCCAATCCCGCTGTATCGGCCAGTAAGGCTAGCTCTTCGAGCGAATCCTCTAACGTCAGCAAACTCTTCTCGCTGTACAGCTCAACGCCTACCAGGAAAGCCCGCTCTTTGGGAGCGATCGTAAGTTCAGCTAACTTTTTTGCCATTCAAATGATGCGTTTCTACCTTTCATCCAATCCACCAACCGGCGCATGGCTTCCTTCATCCGGCTGGTTTCTGTTCCCAGGGAAATCCGCAAATATCCCTCGCCGTATTCCCCATACACGGTTCCTGGAGTCACGCTGACGCCGGTTTCCTCCAGTAGGCGAGTACAAAAAGCCGTGCTCTCTTCCCCAGATGGGATCCTGGCCCAAACGTAAATCGCGGCAGGCGGGGTCGTGACCCGCAGCCCCGCTTTTTTCAGTGCACTGACCACGATGTCGCGCCGTTCCAGGTAGATCTGGTTGCGTTCCTGGATCCACTCCTGGTCACCGGTCAAAGCTTTGGCCCCCGCTGTGAGCAACGGCGTGAAGGTGGATGAATCCAACTGGCTTTTATAGGTATGCAGGTATCCCAGGATCTGGGAGTTACCCACCGCCATCCCCACCCGCCACCCGGCCATGTTAAAGGTTTTCGATAATGAGTTGAATTCCACGCAGATCTCACGCGCTCCGGGCACCTCGAGCAGGCTTGGCGCCACATACCCATCGAAACAGACATCCGCATAAGGATTGTCGTGGGCCACGAAGATCGAGTGTTCCCTGGCAAAGGCGATCACATCCTGAAAGAACGCGATCGATGCTACTGCGCCGGTCGGATTGTTGGGATAGTTCAACCACATCAACTTTGCCCGGTCCGCGACATCAGTCGGGATCGCAGCGAGATCCAGCAGGAAGCCGTTTTTCTCCAGCAGCGGCATGGTAAAGACTTCCGCGCCGGCGATCTCACAACTGGCGCGATATACCGGGTAGCCTGGATCGGGAACCAACGCCAGGTCGCCAGGGTTCAACAGCACCTGCCCCAGGTGAAAGACCCCTTCTTTAGAACCAAGCAGCCCCAGCACTTCTGTTTGAGGATCCAGCTCAACCCCAAATCGCCGTAGATAATACAGCGTGGCTGCTTTGCGGAACTCCAAGGTGCCCCCCATCGGTGAATACCCATGCATATCCGGCCGGCGAGCTGCAGCGATCATTTCCTCGATAATCTCGTCGGTCGGTGGTAGATCCGGAGATCCCATATCGATGCGGATCACGTCTACCCCGTTGGTTTTAAGCTGGCTGATTTTTTGATTTAAGGTCGCAAAAAAATAGGGCTTAAACGGTGCAATCCGGTCAGCAGGCTTGATTTGCATATTTGTCATGAAAACGTACCCCGGTCATCCATTGGCTTTTTGATGGGTTAAAGGCTCGAACAATTTGGCGGTTTTATCATCTGGCGGCGACTGGCGCATCGGCAGCAGGATGTGGAAAATGGACCCGGGACATCGTTGCTCGTCATATCCTGGGCTTTCCACCCAGATCGCGCCGCCATGCGATTCAATGATCCCCTTGGCTATGTGCAGGCCTAACCCTGGCCCGCCGCCTTTAAACTTGGTTTTCCCGCTCGAATGAAGAGCTGAATTTCCCAGGCGTCCAAATTTTTCAAAAATAATCTGCTGGTCTTCGTTGTCGATGCCGATCCCGGTATCTGTAACGATGACCTCCAGGAAACCGGGGAGCTTACGGCCATCTACCCGAATTCTCCCTTCATCGGGTGTATATTTGATGGCGTTCAACAGCACGTTGCGAAAGACCTGCAGCAGCCGCTCCGGGTCGCCGAAGGTCATCTCTCCGCTTCCCGGGAAATCGCGGATCTCTAACATCTGGCGCCGCTCGGATATGTAGGATTCCAGTTCCAGCTTCAAAATGCTGAGCAGCCGGTTGGTCCATACGGGTTGGAAATTTAAGTTGAGCAGATTATTATCGATCAGTGAAACATCGATCATGTCGTCAATGATCGTCCGCAACCGCCGGGTCCCGTTATTGATCCCGTTCAACAGCATGATTTCCGAGCTGTCTTCGCCTGACCCGTTCTGGACCACCATTTCCCTCATCATGGAAGCGTAGCCATCGACCAGAGTCAGTGGAGTGCGCAGCTCGTGAGCCGCGATGGCGATGAAATCGGATTTGCTCCGGTCGAGCCGTTCGAGAGACTGCTGGATCTGGTTCAGGCGGTTGGAGATAAAGGCGATTCGCGCCTGCATTTCGAACTGAGCAGCCTTTTCAAAAGCATAAGAAAAGCAGGGGGTTAATTCTCCCATGAGCTCGGCCGCTTCATCCAGCGGCAATGTCTCCATGCAAATCTTATACGTATTGTTGAAAATCTGCCCGACCAGGCGGACGATCTGGATCCGGTTTCCCTCCAGGTCGCTTTGAGTTAAAGAAGCAGACCAATCTGAAAGGATTGGATCCATGCAGCTCTTGTCGCCGGTCTCGACGACCTTCTCCAGCAAATCAAAAAACCGCTCGAGCTGGCCGCGAAAATCATCGCGTACACCAGCACCCCGTACCAGAACCTGGACGGTGCGGTTGATCCATATCGGGCGGATGCTGTGGAGCAGGTCGAGAATATGCATGGATACCCTATTAGTTTACGATAGGATTCCTTTTTTGCCAACTGCTCAAAAACTGGTCAGCCAGCTTCTTAAGGTCTCGCCGACGATCTGCAGGCTTCTTGCCGAGACCTGATCGATCGTGTCCTTCGTCGTATGCCAGGCGGGATAGTTAAAATCGATAATATCCACCGCGGGAACACCCGCCTGCAAAAAGGGGGTGTGGTCATCCTCCATGGACCACCTGTACTGTGGGATAAAGTTATCCGCGAAACCCAGTGAATTCGCCTGATCCCAGACCTGCCGGTTAAGGTCCGCGTTCGAATTGCGCTCCATAAAGATGTTCAGATCTTTGTCTCCGATCATATCCACGATCACCGCCGCGTCCGGCTTCTCGGTCAGGCTGGCCACGAAAGCTCGTGAGCCCATGATCCAGTCATATCCAGGGATGTCGCCGTTGTCCTCGGCGTCGAAAAAAACCAGCCAGACGGTTTTGGGAAGATCTTTGGGTAGCACTCTGCCCAGTTCGAGTAGAACCGCCACTCCAGATGCCCCGTCATTGGCCCCGGGGACAGGATCCTTTTGTTTGGCTTCATTCTTTTCCTGGTCCGCCCACATTCTCGTGTCGTAATGGGCGCCAATGACGATCCACGGTTTTCCCGTCCCGCGCCTGGCGATTATGTTTTGAACGGGGTGCCCCATCCATTGAAGCTCTGGAGCCCCAACCTGCCAGTCCGCGGCAGTCATCTGTTGCTCGATCCAGCTCACAACCCTGGCATGCCCCTCAGTCCCGACAATCCGCGGGCCCAGCGACATCTGGAAGGCAAGGTTTTGAAACGCGCGCTCGCCGTTAAAGCTGATGTTCCTGGGGGTTGAGGTTGATCGAACCAGTCCATACCAGACAGCAATTCCAGCCCCCACGAGAATCACGCCAGTGATAAGCGCCAGCCAGGCCCGGTTTAATTTTTGTTTCACATCGAATGATATCCTTCCTCAATATCTACAATGGAAGAAAGAAACACTTCCAGATCCCTCAGCGCGCGCTGTGAATAAGCGGCCGCTCTCTGGCGCTTATCTACTTTGCCATGGTCGGTCAGCGCGGGTAAAATCCCAAAATTCGCCTTCATCGGCTGGAAGGATTTGCTCTCAGTGTGGGTGATATAGTGGCACAATGCACCCAGCATGGTTGTTAGTGGAAGCGTCACCGGCTCGAGGCAGTTCAGAAGCCGGGCTGCGTTCCAGCCTGCCAGCAAGCCTGTCGCCACATTCCCCATATAGCCCTCTACACCCGTGATCTGTCCCGCGAAAAAAAGATCATCCCGCCCCTTGAATTGCAGCGTCGGGCGGAGCAGAGCCGGCGATGCGATAAAGGTATTTCGGTGCATCTGGCCATAGCGCACGAACTCTGCTTTTTCCAGCCCCGGGATCATCCGGAATACCCGTTTTTGCTCCGGGTAGGTCAGATTGGTTTGAAATCCAACCAGGTTATATAGGGTGCCGGCCAGGTTATCCTGGCGCAACTGCACCACCGCGTAAGGGCGTTTTCCCGATCGCGGGTCTGTCAGGCCGACCGGCCGCATCGGGCCATACGCCAGAGTGCACTCGCCGCGCTGCGCGATCACCTCAACCGGCAGGCAGCCCTCGAAAAACTCCTGCGGCCCGGCACGAACGCCGCTTAAAATCTCATCCTCAAATTCGCGCAATCGGATCCGCTCGGCGCGGAGCAGCTCCTGAACGAACCGCTCGTATTCCTCCTGCTCAAATGGGCAGTTGATGTAATCGCCATCCGGTTCTTCGTGTCGGTACCGTGAAGCGCGGTAAGCAACGCTCATGTCAATCGAATCTGCCGACACAATCGGTGAGATGGCGTCATAGAAAAAAAGATGTTCTTCCTGAGTCAGAGCTGCGATGCTTTCGGACAATTCATGAGAGGTCAGCGGGCCGGAAGCGATCACGGCCAGCCCTTCGGGGATTTGATGATAAGCTTCACGAATCAATCGAATCCGGGGGTGGCCGATGATCCGTTCGGTGACCCTTTGAGAAAATGCTTCGCGGTCGACCGCCAGGGCTCCCCCGGCGGGTAGTGCCGTCTCCTCGGCGCAGGCCAGGAGTAAAGAACCCATCCGGCGTAGCTCTTCCTTGAGCAGCCCAGATGGCCGGTCGGAAAGGTTTGAGCCAAGCGAGTTGGAGCAGACCAGCTCGGCGAGATCCCCGGTGGTATGCGCTCCCGTCGAGTGCAGGGGGCGCATCTCATATAACAACACGTCAAGGCCGCGAATCGCAGCCTGCCAGGCCGCTTCGCTTCCCGCGAGACCCCCGCCAATGATCGTTAGCACAGCCATACCGGACTCCCGCCAGCACACGCCGGATTCGATCCACACATTTTACCACCGGATAATTGTACTTCCTGTTAGTAGGCAAAATTGTGTGGCATACATCTTGCAACGAAAGCCACATCGGAATATACTTATCATATCACCGGGGCTCACCATGCTACAGACACATTATCAAATCCTCCGTCCGCTTACCACAGCCCATCTCGCCCAAACGATGACGCTGCTCAGCCTCACCGCTGAGGAACTGCATCAAACCATCGAATCCGAGCTTGCCTCGAACCCGGCCCTGGAGCTGGTTGAAGAACGGCGCTGCCCCACCTGTTCCCGGCTGCTCCCCCCGCGGGGCAACTGCCCCATTTGCAGCCGGCCGCAAGGGACCACCGTGGATGAGCCGATCGTGTTCGTCTCGCCCCGTGAAGATTTCTACACTGGCAGCGGGATTTCAAAAGAAGATTTTCCAGAAGATAATTATTCCACCACAACCGAGGACCTCCCCACCTACGTCCTTCGCCAGGTTGCCACCGAGCTGGATCCCGCCGACCGGCGCATCGCAGCCTATTTGCTGACCCACCTGGACGAAGATGGCTTCCTCACCATCACAGTGATGGAAGTAGCCCGGTTTCATCACGTCCTGCCCTCCGGAGTGGAAGCGATCATTCGCCTGATCCAGCGCGCAGATCCGATCGGGGTAGGCTCATCCTCCCCCCAGGAAGCCTTGCTGGTCCAGCTTGAGATCCTGGCAGAGACCCGGCCGGTTCCTCCACTGGCCGAGCAGGCCATCCGCACCAGCATGGACCTGCTCAGCCGGCACCAGTACGTTGACCTGGCGCGAAGCTTGAAAATCTCGGTTCGCCAGGCTCAGGAAATCGCCCGGTTCATCAGCGAGAATCTCAATCCCTTCCCCGGCCGCTCGCATTGGGGAGACCAGCGCCAACCCGCGGCTGCCGCAACCCAGGTGTACCACCATCCCGATATCCTCATCACCCACCTCAATGAGTCCTCGGATAACCGCCTGGTCGTGGAGATCATCATGCCCCTGGCAGGGACGTTGCGAATTAACCCCCTGTTCCGCCAATCGATCCGCCAGGCATCCGAGGAAAAAATCGGGGCGTGGAAATCTGACCTCGAACGCGCCTCCTTATTTGTCAAGTGCATCCAGCAGCGCAACCACACCATGCAGCGGCTGATGCAGCGCCTGGTCATTCTGCAGCAAGATTTCATCCTGCATGGTGAAGCGGATCTCAAGCCCCTCACCCGGGCCCAGATTGCCGGGGAGCTGGAAGTCCACGAATCGACCATCTCACGCGCCGTCTCGAATAAAGCGGTCCAGTTGCCCAATGGGAGGATTGTCCCGATGTCGATGTTCTTTGACCGCAGCCTCAACGTACGCACCGCTCTGCGCACGATCATTGAAGCCGAAAGCAGCCCGCTCAGTGATACCGAGCTGGCCAGCCTGCTGGCGAAACAGGGTTATGTCGTTGCCAGACGCACCGTGGCGAAGTACCGTGCGATGGAAGGGATTTTACCTGCCCACCTGCGTCACAATCGTTCCACAGTCGTTGCATGAATAGTACCTTCATCTCCCGCTATTCCTTCCCTTCAGCCTGGCGAGGTCGCTCACCAGGCTTTACGGAATTCAATATCCTCCTCAATCTATTGGAAGAACCAGCCGTTCTGGTTGATCAAACCCGCGGGCAGCTTCTGAGCGCGAATAGCCAGTTATTAAAATTGACCGCCTTTACCCTGGCAGAAACCCTGAATACCCCTTTTTCCGACCTGCTTCCCAGCCTGGTTCGCCAGCCCCTGATCGCGGGAGATGAGCGCGAGGCCAACCTGACTCGCCGGAACCGCGACTCCCTGCAGGTGATGGCGCGGATTGTTTCACTGGATAACAATAATCAATGGTTCTTGATTTGCCTCACCCCCCTGGCTATATATCGCCAGAACCTGGCTGATCAGGGGCGCCAGGAACAGCTCCTCAGATGCATGAGCGAACTGGCAGGCCTCACCAACCAGCCGGATATCCAATCCTGTTTGACTGAGGCAATGAAGATCGGTCAAAAGCTGCTTGACGTTGACCTGCTGTGTGTTTATTGGGCGAACAGCACCTTTCCCCAGCTCCAAAAGATCGCTGCGCTTGAACAAACCCCTGAACCGGTTTTTCCCGCGATACTCCCATCGCAGAACCTCCATCGACTGCAAAACCCAACTCTCTGGCTTCCCGGAAAAAGAGTATCTTCAGACTTGCACCGCACCGCCAGAGTTGCGAATTTAAATTTCCTCGCCACGGTTCCCCTGGGAAGCGACGGAGCATTGGTCGGACTCCTGGTTGCCGCGGAGACCCAGTCCGCCCCGACGTACCAGTTGATGACCCTCATGGATATCTTCGCCGCTCAATTGTCCTCCGCCATGGATCACTTTATTCTGGTGAACAACCTGAAAAGCGGCCTGGAAAAATATCGCCTGTCGCTTGTCTCTCAGGAAGCATTGGTTGAGAATACCAGCGAAGGCGTGATCCTGGTCGATCCGCAATTGACTATCCTGGATATGAACCCAACCGCCGAGCTGCTTCTGGGCTACCCCAACTCCGAGGTGCAGGGGAATAACATCGAGAACATCATGATTGGCTCCGATGCCCTTTCCGCGGCCTTGCAGAATGCTCAGCAGAACATCCCTACCCACGACCTGGGCAATATCAACCTGCACCGCCGGACTGGCCAAACATTCTTTGCTCTCATCCGGACAATTCCGATCCTGGATGGGGATACAGTGATTGGGATCGCAGTGCTGTTCAAAGACGTCAGTGAAAACGAGCAAATCCGGCTGCGCACCCAGCAGTTGGAACAGCGCGCTTTGTTGGGAAATATCACCGCGATTTTCGCCCATGAAGTCCGCAATCCAATCAACAACATCAGCACTGGCCTCCAGTTGATATCGATGAAGCTGCCGGAGGACGACCCCAACCAGGAATATTTGACCCGGATGCTGCACGACTGCACTCGCCTGACCCACCTGATGGAATCGGTCCTCTCTTTTTCGCGGCCCAAAGAATATAAATTTTTCCCAACCGACGTTTGCGAGTTGCTCAAGAGACTGCTGGACCGCTGGAATCCGCGCCTGGCGCGGGTTAACGTCAAACCTTATTTTCATCCCGAGCCCAACTGCCCGCTGGTCAACGCGGAGCCCTACGCCCTGGAGCAGGTTTTCACCAACCTGATCAGCAACGCCGTCCAGGCAATGAGCGAGACCGGCGGCACCCTCTCGGTCAAAGTGACTACCGACAACCAGTCCCCGGATAATCCTCAGCTCGAAATCAGCGTGTCTGATACCGGGCCTGGCATCCCCGATGAAATCCGCGCGCGAATCTTCGAGCCTTTTGTCACCACCAACCCGCAGGGCACCGGCCTGGGTCTGGCGATTACCAAGAGCATTTTAACCGCGCATAAAGGTAGCATCAACGTGACGAGCTTCCCGGGAGGGACAATCTTTCACGTATCTTTACCGGCTTACAATGGAGACAGTGAGCAATGACATCTACAGTTCTGGTTGTTGACGACGAAGAAAACGCACGCCACATTGTGGGAGATTTCCTGACATCCAAAGGGTACGAGGTCGTCGGTGCGGCGACATTGGAAGAAGCCCGCACCTGCATCCAGAAAGGGAACGCGGACATCATCTTGCTGGACGTGCAGCTTCCGGATGGGTATGGCCCGAATTTGCTGTATGAAACCCGCCACCTGCCCCTTCGTCCGCCCATTATCCTTATTACTGCGTTCGGGGATATCGATATGGCAGTGGATGCGATGAAAAACGGAGCCCATGATTTTCTCCAAAAGCCCATCCAGTTATCCCAACTAGAGGCCTCAGTCCAGCGGGCCAGCGAAGTCGTTGCAATGCGCAAGGAGCTGGACCATCTACGCAGCGCCCAGCTTCAGAAGGGTAATTTTGTGATTGGCACCAGCCCTGAGATGCGCAGCATGATCAACCAGGCCCAGCGCGCCGCGGCTGCCTCGGTGTCGGTGTTGATCACGGGGGAGACCGGAACTGGAAAAGAGGTTCTCGCCCAATTCATCCATCGCTCCGGGCCGCGGGCCAGTAAGCCTTTTATTGCGATTAACTGCGCCGCGATCCAGCCCACCGTGCTCGAATCGGAGCTTTTCGGGTACGAAGCCGGCGCATTTACCGGTGCCGAACGGCGAAAAACCGGGTTGATCGAGCTGGCCGATGCGGGAATCCTCTTCCTGGATGAGATCTCCTCCATGCCGATGGAGATTCAAGCCAAGCTCCTCCGTGTCCTTGAAGAACGCTCTTTCCGCCGCGTGGGCGGCACCAATGTGATCAAAGTCGACGTACAGATCATCGCTGCCTCAAACCGCGATCTCGTTCAAATGATCAAAGCCGGGCACTTCCGCGAAGACCTGTACTACCGCTTAAAAGTAGTCGATCTCGACCTGCCCCCCCTGCGCAAGCGGAAAAGCGACATTCCCGAGCTGGTCGGATTCTTGCTGCGCCTGCACAATGCGCGCCAGGGCGCAAATATCACCGATATCTCCCCGCCAGCCATGAAAGCCTTGCTGGCTTATGATTGGCCTGGAAATATCCGCGAGCTGAGTAATGCCATCGAGCGCGCCACTTTGTTCTGTGACGACTGCATGATTGATGTCTCCCACCTTCCTGCCGATGTAGCCAGACTCCAGGTCTGACCGGGTTAAACCTATCCTGGCACAGAAATTGCACCCAATGCCTCCTGAATCCCAATTCAGGAGGCATTGATATGTTCCCGCTCAGCGTCAACGATTTTTTCCTGACTATGGCAACCGGCCTGTTTCTGATCGGCCTGATCTGTGTGATTTCCGGCATTATCCTGCTGGTGGTTCGCGCCGCTGGCCACGATGTTCACACTCTGGCTGAACAAACCACCAAGCTGGCTCAAAAAGGTATTGCCGATGATATTTCGGGCCTGGTGGGAAATGCTTCTGCGCTCATCAACGCGACGAACCAGTTAGTAAAAACCACCGCGGGGATCGGGATTTTTCTGATCATGATTGGTTTGGTCATGATGGGAGCCGCATATTTATTGGTTGCCCAAATCCGTTGAGTACCACAAGTTAATAATCCTCATTACCAATACAGCCTGGCTCTGGCCAAGGGATTCTTCACAGGAGCTAATATGCAGTCCGAACCCTTCTTCGTCGCTTTTAAACAACTCTTTTCTGAGGATGCCTGTGCAGATGTGGTTGCTGCGCTCCGCCAGGATCCTCTGGTTTGGGATTCGCTCCAATCGCCCGGGTTCTTCTCCGTGGTTTCCCGGTACGCTGGCTCTCATCTTGAGCTCTGGAACCCCGCCTCGATTGCACTGCTTGCGCTGGAGAAAAACCTTGAGCTACAACACCTGCGCAGCTTTCCGCTCCTCCCGCTGGAGCCGGAGTTGCGCCAGCAGGCTGCCCGGGCGTATGAGGATCTCCTCCAGCTCCAGAAACCGCCGGCAACCCTGGCTGAAGCTGGTCTGCTCGCCCTGGCTCTTCGTGAGCGCAGACGCCTGACCGATACCTGGCAGGGATTGCCGAATGAGCTCCAGCTAAAAAAAGGTGGAGAGCCTGGTATCTCATGTCAGGTCTGGCGTACTCCGCTGGCCTGCCTGTTTGCCATGGCGCCAGACCCGATCGATCTCCTCAAAGCGCTCGCCCCCACCACCGCTGTCGATTCCGAAGGGGAAATCAAAATCCTCCTACATGCTGTGTTGAGCAGCCCTATGACCGTCGAAAACCAGGCCGCCATGGTTTTCCCCCTGGTAGCTAATCTGGGACCGGCTGAGCAGATGGCCTGGTTTGAGGTGATCCGAAAATTGGGCCGCTCCGAGCTAGCCGCCAGGCTGTCCGAAAAACTCCTCAAACACAAAACAGTCCGGCCCGTTTCGAAATCATTTCAGGATGCCCCTGGAGATTCACCTGCATCTCCTCCAATTTCCACACTGCAAAGCGGCGATGAAATGGCAAAAGTGTTCCAGGATATCCTCACCTTTCGCCAGGTAGCCGCGTTCCAGCAGCTTTCTGGGAATCCGGCTCAGGCCCAGACCCTGCTGAGCCAATCCATCGAAGCCCTGAAAAAATTACAGGCTGGGATGCTGGTCGAAAAGGCAGAGGCAGCCCGGCGTGCCGGAAACCCGGCTGAGGAGATTAACGCCCTGGAAAATGCCCTGGAGTTAACCCCCGCTTCCACAGAGATCAGCCAGATGCTGGCGGTCGCCTGTCTCGAAGAGGGCAAGTACCCGCAGGCAGCCGCAGCGCTCCCTGATTTTACCCAGGATCCAGACGTTCTTATCACCCGGGCGGCAATATCCTCCCGCCTCGGTGACCGGCTGGCTGCCCAGGATTACGCCCGGCGGGCTGTGCAGGCCAGAAAGGCAGCTCCCAAATCTGGCTGGTCTCACCCGGAGCTGGCGATCAAATCCCTGCTCGACCTGAGCCTGACGAAAGAAAGCGCTGCCGAGATCGAGGAAATTCTCAAGGAGTGCCCGGTTGATCCCCTGACTCTGGAGATCCTCAGCCGGACTTACGAACAAAGTGGAGACATGGATCGAGCGGTCCAGGCCGGACAGCTTGCAGTTCTGCTCCAGCCGCAAAATCCACGGCTGCGAAAATCTTTTGCGGGTATCCTGGAATCCAGCGCCGCCTGGGATCAGGCCCTGAAAGAGCGCGCTACCATTCTGGAGCTGACCCCCACCGCCACGCAGCCAGATCTGCTCGCATACGCGAATTGTGCCATCCAGACCGGTCTTGGCGGTCTGGCAGAAATGACCTGCAAGGGCCTTCTCGAGACAAATCCCGAAGATGGACTGGCTCATGCCTACCTGGGTCTTGCTCTCCAGCAAAAAGGGGAACACGATCTTGCCATGGAACACTTCACCCAGGCAACTTTACTCTCGCCAGAAAAAGCCCTGCCATGGCTTTCGCTGGCGCGCGCCCTGGAAGCTAGCGGCGAGACGTATCGCGCGTTCGAGACCCTGCGGACCGCGGTGCTCTCCTCTCCCCAATCAGCAGAGATCCAGTATGTATTAGGAGAGGCCTGCCTTGCCAATGGCTCCCCGACCGAAGCGCTTCCCGCGCTGCGCAAGGCTGCCAGCCTGGATCCCAGGTCGCCCCAGTATTCGATCCGCCTGGGAGAAATCCTCCGCGAGCTCGGCCACCTTTCCGAATCGAAGCAAATATTGGAGCGCGCGCGAGGGTACAACCCCATTCACCCCGATCTGGCCTACGAACACAGCAAAACTCTGGAAGCGCTGGGTGAAAAACAGGCTGCAATCCCCGCGCTGCTGGTCAAATTAGACACCCAGCCGACATCGGTCGAACCTTACCTGACCTTCGCACGGCTGGTTTCCGAAACCCGACCCGGCGAAAAATGGTCGTTGACCCATCCAAAAACAAAATCGAGGGATTTCGGCGATGAAATGAATGCCCAGACGGCGCTGCAAAAAGCCCTCGAGCTCGATCCCGGAAATCTTGAGGCGCGCGTCCTTCTGGCGGAAAATTACGAATCCTGCGCAAAGTATTCAGCCGCACTGCAGGCTTTCCAGGAGCTTGCCGATCACAAAGACCTCGAGTCCTCCATGGGCTACCGCGTGAAGCTGGGCCTGGGCAGAACCGCTTTGGCGCTGGATCAAAAAGATATCGCTCTCGCCGCGCTTCAAGAAGCAGCCGCAGAGCTTCCGGGGGATCTATCCGTCCAGCAGTCCCTGGCCGAAGCCTGCTTTTCGGCGAATCTGTTCCAGGAAGCCCTTCAGGCCGCTCGGAATGCACTGCAGACCGCTCCACAGGACCAGGATAATCTGGCCTGGTTTGCCTGTCTGGCTTTCCACCTGGGCGCCATCTCGGAGGCTACCCTGGTGTTGGAGCAGGCCATTGAATTGAACCCTCTGGCATTCGAGCTGTGCCTGGGCCTGATCCAAATCCAGATCGCGAACAATCACCCTGTTCCAGCCCAGGAATTGCTGGCTCAACTCGAAGCCAGCCTCCCCCAGGACCCCCAGATCAACCGCCAGGCAGCTTATGCCTGGGCCGCTCTGGGAGATCTGTCGAAAGCCAGCCAGGCAATCATCAGGTCCATTCAGCTTTCAACCATCCCCACGGCCAGCTTGTGGTTCGACCTGGCTCGGCTTCAGGGCCAGTATGGAGATACTGAAACAGCTTTGAACAGTATCCAGGAAGCCATAAACCTGGATGCTGCCCAGCCCGCGTATTATTGTTTCCAGGCTGAAGCGCTCATCCATCTTGGACGCGAACGGGCTGCCCTGGCCTGCCTGGATCAGGCTTTACAAGTAGGGGAAAATGCAGATTCCTCGCTGGATCCGTCTGGAGACGAACTAGCTCAGCAGAATGACCTTGCTCTGCCCAGGGTCTCTACCCCCGCTTTCAAACCCATTCGATCTGATCCAGCATCGATCCACCTCCAGCTTTCCAGGCTGTACCGCTCGCTTGGCGAGCTTCCCGCCGCGCTGACCCATGCCGAACAGGCTCTGAGTCTGAAACCCGCCTTCCTCGAAGGTGTGGTAAACGCCGCCGAGATTGCCTTTGTTCTGCTCGAGTACGATGTGATGCGGAAGATGCTTCAAACCTGGACTCATCCGGAAGAATTACGATCGATCCCCGAGGTCGATCGACCATTCGCCACCCGGCTCCTGGTAATGGAGGCTGAACTGGATCTGGAGATGGGAGATCTGGGCGCAGCCGAGACAAATATCGAAAAAGCCTGTGAATGGTCGCCCAAAGATCCCCGTGTTCTGGCAGTCAAGGCCCGAATTTGTGGGCTGAAAGGCGATTTGAGCGGCGGCGAGCAGGTTCTGGAGCTTGCCATTGGTCTGCTTAACGGGAAGAAAGATGGAACTGATATTTCCGCATCCTATCCGTTCTATCCGGATACCTTTGTTGACCGCCCCTCCCTCAACCAAACCAGGCCTGAGTGCTTCGACTCCTATCCAACCCTTACGATCGCCGAAGCCGGATTTTCCCTCTTCCAATGGGATGGATCGATTGCTTTGTTCGACCAGGCGGTCCGTAATGCGCCTATGGAGCCGCGGACACATCTCTGCCTGGCTCGGGCCATGGCGCGTTGTGCAGAAACAGAGCGTACCTGCCGCGACCTGCACGTTCTGCTCCACGCTCCAGGTGAGGATAAGCTGAGCGATTCCGCTTACCAGACCTTCGAGCATGAGATTATGGCAGCCAATCGATTGAGTAATTCGCTGGAAGTTGCCCGCTGGCACAAACGCGGCCAGGCTGCGTTTCATCCCAACCAGCAGTGCGCCAGGCTGCTCAGCGAGCTGCCTGCTAATCCGGAAGATTCTGCGGCACTGATCACTGTCTGTCGCCAGGTCGGGGATCTTCAAGCTGCGGGTGAGGTCGCCCGCCTCTACCCGGAGAGCGTCGAGGTTCTCCTCCAGCAGGCTTTGGCCCTTAAAGAGACCAATCCCGCGGAAGGCTTTTTCTGCGCGCGGACTCTGGTAGGTTTCCAGCCCAATCATCCACTCCACCAGGCCTGCATGGCCGTTCTCGCCAGCGAAGCTCACGAGGAATCAATCGCTTTTGAGGCTCTTCAAAATGCCCTCCAGATCTGGCCCAACGAAGCCGGATGGCACTTACTCGCGGCTGATCTGAGCGAAGACTGTGGAGATTTCAAGCAAGCGGCTTCGCACCTGGAGAAAGCCTACGCCCTCGAGCCTGACAATCCCACCTATGCCCTCCGCCTGGGAAAAGCCCACCTCGCATGCAAGAATTTTTCTAAAGCAGACGAATACCTGGAATGCGTCACCCGGCTCAGCCCGAATGACGTTGACGGCTGGCTGGCCCTGGCAGAAGCCCAGCGCCAGGCAGGTGATCTGGCCAAAGCCATCGCAAGCGCCGAAAAAGCCATCTCAATCAGGCCCGATCAGGTTCGACCCCTGGTGATCAGCGGCGAAATCGCCCTCCAGGACGGTCAGGTCGACCTTGCGTACCAGCACGCCCAGACCGCGCTGCGTATCGACTCCAGCGAAGGCCACGCCTTGCTCCTGCTCATTCGCTGTCTGGTCCTGCAAGGCCATGCCTCCGATGCGCTCACGGCATTGGATCTCGCCCTTCCCTCGGTCGGGGATCCCCTGCCGCTCCAGATGGAACGTGTTTCGCTGGTGCGCCAGTTGCGCGGCCCGCAGGCTACGCTGGAATCCTTGAAAAGCCTCGCCGAAGAATATCCCACAGACCCAGCCGTACTTGCGCTACTCGCCGAAGAGCTGGCCAATGCGGGCCAACGGGAAAGCGCCGAAAAAGCCGCCCAGGCTGCCCTGCAGGCGGAACCCAACCAACCCTACCTTCACCTGCTGGTAGGAAGGTTGCAGCGTAATGCCGGCCAGCTCGACCAGGCTATTTATCATCTCAGCGAGGCCGTCCATCAGAACCCGGATGAAATTGAGGCCTATCTGGAGCTCGGAAAAGCCTATCAAGATCGCCGCGACCATGCGCAGGCATTAAACATTTACAGGCAGGCCATCCAGGTCAGGCCCAAGGATCCTCGCTCCTATTACCAGGCTGGCCTGGCGCTCAAAGAAAGCAAAGATTATCCAGGATCCGAGCTTATGCTTCGCCACGCAGCAGACCTGTCACCGGAAGATGTCAATATCCGCAGGCAGCTTGGCGCGATAATTGCAATCAATCTGGTGCATCACACTCAGGAGGCATCGCTATAACATGGAGCCCAGCGCCAAACCCCAGATCGATTTCAATCGTCCCATCACCCGTCCCATCCTTTTGTTGCTGCTGCGCAGTGGCTTCAAGTGGAAAGAATACCGGTTTGTCCGCCAGGCTGCCATCACCTGGTTGGCGTCCTTCCCTGGGGATTTAATGGTCGGATTTTATCTCGCCCAGGTCATGGTACAGGAAAGCCGGGTGGACCAGGCCCTTTCCGTTCTGGAAGGTCTGGTCGACAGGGATCCCGAATTCTATGCGGTCCAGGAAGTTCTCTCCAGCCAGAAAGCCTTCGGCGCCGAAAAAATTCTCCTGGCAAAGGCCAGCCTGGCAGCCCTGGGTGGAGCTGTTTCCGATGAGACGGCTTTACCTGAATGGTCACGACTGACCCGTCAGGCGCGCAGCCTCTTCCAGCATAAAGAGGTCGCTGAGGCGGAAAAGCTGCTCCACCAGGCCCTATCTCTGAATCCGGCCTCCCCACTGCCCGCGATACTTCACTTGCAAATCACCAGCGCCGGTAATGACGTGCTGGCTATCCAGAATCTGGCCAACCTCTACCATACTCGCTGGCCGAATTGCCTCCAGTTTTCTCTCTACCTCGCTGATGCTAGGCTCCGCCTGGGAGATGAGGCTGGCTCGGTCGCCTTGCTTCACCAGTGTGTGGCCTTCGATGCCGCCGCTCAGGTCGCCTTTCGCATCTGGGGCGGTGAAAATCCTTATAAGCCGTTGTGGCCTGAAAAAATGGAATCCTTCCTCAACCAGGCGGTTCCTGCAACGGTAGCCCGCGAGATGGGTTGGAACCAGTTGCCCGAAGGAGAAATTCAGGACTACCCGGAATCTGGAGCAAACGGCCGTTCTTCCGCTGCGCCGGACGCAGCGGAACCTGGGACGCCTGAGATAGTTCAGGCAGCCACATCTGAGGAAAAAGCTTTCGACCCGGCAGCTATCGCCGCGGCGATCTTCCCCCCGGAGACCCTGCGCGCGATCCAGGATGAATTCGAGCGCATCGCCCGCCGCCTCCACCAGCCCGATGTAGCCCGCTCGGACGGGCGTTTCCCGATTTATGTGATTCTTTCCACCCGCACCGGCCTGGAAAAACAGTACGGCCCCCAGACCGCTGGCTGCATCGACGAAGAGATGCAAAAGCTGGCCGAGGTAATCCGCCGCAGGCCGAATTGGGGCGCCGCCGTTTTTTACCCGGACGACCCGGCCTGCATGGCATCCTTTGGTGTTAAACCTGCCTCCGCCAATGACCCCTGGAAGTTGAAGCTGGCTCTCGCCGATCTCGACACAGCCCTGGCGAAAAAAGGCGAAATGATCGGCGCGCTGCTGATTGTCGGTGGGCCTTCGATTGTTCCATTCCACCACCTCCCCAATCCTACCGATGATTCGGATGCGGACGTCCCATCCGATAACCCCTACGGCACCATCGACGAGAATTATTTTATAACAGAGTGGCTGGTTGGCCGGCTTCCCGGGGATAATGGCGAGGATGCCGGTCTGATCCTCGGCTCACTGCGCAAAATGATCGCCTACCACACCAAACACACCCGGCCCGTTCCCTGGTGGCGTCGCAACCAGTTCTTACGCCATTCGGTCAAAATCGCCAGGCGGATCCTCGCGGGATCCAAGGCTATCCAAAAAGGCCGGCCCAGCTTTGGCTATACCGCTTCGGTTTGGAAACAGGCCTCCCAGGTGGTGTTTAAACCCATTGGCGACACACAGGCGATGCTGGTCTGCCCGCCTTCACGGACCGGAAGGGTCCTGGAATATGGCCTTTTGCCCGCCCAGCTCACCTATTTCAATCTCCACGGGTTGGTGGATGCGCCAGAATGGTACGGGCAGAAAGATACCTCCGACCCTCAGGATGGCCCCGATTATCCCATTGCCTTGACCCCCGCTGACCTGGATGCTTTCAAGCAGGCTCCCAGGCTGGTTTTCACCGAAGCCTGCTATGGCGCAAATATCATCGGCAAGACCGAAGACCAGTCTCTGGCCTTGAAATTCCTGGCTTCCGGCACACTGGCCGTGATCGGCTCGACCTGTATCTCTTACGGCTCGGTGACAGCGCCTTTGATAGCCGCAGATTTCCTCGGCTCGGTTTTTTGGAAACAGCTCCGCAGCGGCCAGACCA
>DATKLX010000234.1:0-8829 GCA_035542155.1 Anaerolineaceae bacterium | reverse complement strand
AGGCGAAGACAACTATCTTTGAGTTCATCGAGGTTTGGTACAATCGCCAACGGCTGCATTCCTCGTTGGGCTATTGCAGCCCCGCTGAGTTTGAGCAACCTTCTGGACATTAATCGTGTCCACTTTTTCGAGCCGCCCCAGGTGTTTTATGACCAGGCTGACCTGGCGTTGGCGAAGAGTGGGGTGTGGACTCTGTTGTCGACCGTCTCCCCTGCAATCCTCGCACCCCACCATCCCGAATATCAGTCTATTGGTCTTCTTGATGACTCTTCTGGCTGACGTAAATATGCCCCACTGCCAGCACTGCCGCCGCGGCGAACAGGTACGGCGAGCGCAGCAGGACTGCCGCGGCGAAAAAATACGCTACCGGCAGCACCGCCATGGGCAGCGGCAGCCCCAGGTAGGGACTGAACAGCAACTGGAAGTCCCGCCCGCTCAGCGCATATCTCCCCCACCCATAATAATACAGCCCCAGGCAAACCACCATCACCGCCAGGCTGATCATCCCTATACCCTTGAAATTACTCCCATCCAGACGGTACAGGCACGGAATCGCGAAACACGCCACCTGTCCAATCCGCTCCAGGATCTCCATGTTCCCTATCATCTGTGACTTTTGCCCATCCTGAGGTATATTCTTCGGCGGGTAAATGATTGCGATCAAATTGGGCACTATGACGAGTATCGTAATGATCCAGCCTGTATACATGATAATCTCCTGAGATCATTGGAACTGTGGGGATGACTTGGCGTCTATTATATAGAGGTGGTGTGCCTTCAGGGAGAAAATTTCTTTATGGAATCCAATGATCCATCCGAATCAAAAAATCATTTCTTCTTGAGACGAAAAATATATTTCCAAATCATTGGCTTGTTTTTTGTATTTATTATTCTAATCTCTTGTTCAGGTGAAACTGACCCTTCAGCCCAAATTTCTACGCCAACAAGTCAACCTGAAGCTGGATTTTCGACGTTAGTCGCTTGGACTCCGACTGCAGGTTCACAAGAGCAATTGAAACCAGTTTTTGTTCAATCGCCAATTTCGGAACCGAGCTCGCCAACGCCAGATGCTAAATCAACATGCGCTGAACCGGTAGTTGCATCTTTTCAATTTCTTCAGAACGCAGTAGATCAGCATATTCTTAACTATTCATTTGTGGATGCTCTCCACGGCTGGGTGACAACAGAAACAGCGCTGCTTTCAACAAAGGACGGAGGCGAGACTTGGTTAAAAATATTTGACCTGAATCAATTTGCGACAGGCACGAATAGCTTAGTGGTTCTCTCGCTAAATAGTGAGGTTATCGGGCCGAAGTTGAACACCGAAACCGCCCAGGAGGGTCACCTGCTCTTGCGGCCGTTTCTTCCAGACATAAGGATGGGCATGCTTATTCTAGTACTCCACCGCTCCATTCAAGGCCTGGGTCAGTTCATCCAGGTTTTCAAAGCGCCTCCCCTTCAGCGCCAACGAGCGCAGCTGCTTCCACCACGGCTCAATCAGGTTCAGCCAGCAGGCATATTTGGGGATGAATTGCACCTGGATCTCTGGCCAGGCCGCCAGGGCCAGTTTGGTCTGCTTGCTGAGATGGATCGACAGGTTATCCTCAATGATCAACCAGCGCTCGGCCGGAAAGGCAACCAGGATCTTTTCCAGCAGTTGAATGTGGCTGGCGCTATCCCGTCCCGGGCTGAGCAGGGTAACCGCTTGTCCCGTGGCAGGCTCAAAGCCGCCATGTACCCACAGCTTCCCGCGCCGTCCATAATCGGGTTCAAAGGTGGCCCGGTTGGGACCTGCCTTCCATTCTTCTCCTGGATAGGTCTTGACCGCAATGGCGCCCATTTCATCCACACAGATCACCCGCGTCCCCGGCAGCCGGTTCAGGTAGGCTGTGATAATGCTCCCCTTTTTTCCACGAACTCCGGATCGTGTTTCTCGGCGTCGTGGAACCAGCTCTCCTGGCGTTTCCAGCGGAACCCCTCCGCTTCGACCCACTCCCAGATGGTCGAGTCCGATAAATGCACCCCATTGCGCTCCTGGAAGGCAGTTTGTAAGCGTTCCAGCGTCCACAGCTTGAAGGGATACCCCAGGCTGTCCGGTTTGGTCCGCGCCAGGCCAATCAAGGCACTGTGGACCGTTTGGGCATGGGTGGGCGGACGGCCCGCTTTGGGCTTGTCCTGCAAGCCAGCTACCCCTTCACTGTTGAAGCGCCGGACCCAGGTAATCCCAGGTTGTTCCCCGCGAAAGCCTACCTGGAGGGCGGCATGGGTCGCGTACAGTTTGGGATCATCCAGCATCGCTGCGATCAATTTTGCCCGCTGCACCAGCTGGTACGGCTCTTTCCGCGATGCGGCTAAACGCCGGATTTCAGTCTCTTCTTCGGCTGTTAAAGTGCGTAACTTGACGGCTTTTCGCATGTCTTCCTCCTGGTTTCCCAAGAGGATTATACATTAGTTATTTGACGAGAGAACCACTTAGTTGGATTGCTTGACTTTATTTCGCCATTAGATTGGTTTGGAAATCACAATACAAGTATTCACTCTACGCACGATGGTGGTAAGACTTGGGAAAGCCTAATTGATCTCCCTCTTGAATGGTTCATTCATCGAGCGGACTTTGTTGATCGAAAGCACGGTTGGATTACGGTAGATCATAATGGCATCCGATATTTTTCTCGTACGACAGATGGTGGAAAAAGTTGGGAAGCCATCAACAATCCATGCCCGAAAGTGAACTACTCATCTGATTTGAATTTTTTCTTTCTAAACGCATCTCAAGGTTGGATGGTATGCATTAGTGATCATCAGAGAAACACCCTTTTTCGTACTGCTGATGGGGGATTAAACTGGGAAAAACTGGCCGAGTCTTCCACCTCTTCTGTAAAACCTGGAACTTCTGGATGGATGCCTGTCATATCTTACCCATATGTGCTTTCTTTTATCGATCAAAAGCATGGATGGATTACAGGGAATTCAAGCTCCGAAAATCCAAAAGATATTGGCCGCTTATACATGACCTCTGACAGTGGAGAAACCTGGCGTAAAGTTGAGCCAAAAGGGATCCAAGCATTGTTTCAAAATCCCCAATTTATCGATGGAAAAACTGGGTTTATCCTGGCAGATCATTTTGGCAGTATCGATGGCCCGGCCCTTTTCAGGACTCAAGACGGTGGTAAAACCTGGACGCAGATTTTGCCATTCCTTTATCCGAGACAAACCAGCTACCTGGACTCGATGAATGGGTTTGGCGTAGACGGTTATGCTGGTGTCCGCCAGGTTTATCGTACTTCAAACGGGGGGCGAACATGGCAAAAGATTGGTGAATTGCCAGACGGTGTAGAGGCTGCAAGACAAATCCAATTTTTAGATTCAATGCGAGGATTTGAGCTTTCCCAGGAATGTGATTCTTTGAGTTGTTCCAATTTTGGAGTGTACTATACCATTGATGGGGGTTATACCTGGCATCGCTTTGATCAACTCAATGGGTTTGAAAGCCGTGCCCTGGCGATGGTAAATTCCCAGGAGGGTTACTGGATTCCTTTTGGGAATGGATCCTTACTGCAGATATCACTGAATGGAATTGAAGCTAAAAAAGGGGCCGAACCGGTCCTAAGCGAGCAGTCCAATTTCCAATTCCTTAATTTACAAGTTGGTTATGAATTAACCCACGATCAGTTATTTAAAACAAGTAATGGGGCTAAAACCTGGCAACCTCTCTTGCCCGTTTGTGCGAATCGGAACCGATTTCTAAGCCTGGGACGAGATGGTTCTCTATGGGTCCTGGGTTACAAATGCTCAGATTATTCTCACTGCATTACACTTCTGTTGTCCAGTATGGACGGTGGACAGAGTTGGAAATCTGTAATTCTCCCCACATTAACGATCACCGACATACAATTTGCGGATGCCAATCATGGGTGGATACGCGGGGGCAACAAAGCCAATTACATAGGTGGAATCACATTTGGAGCAAACCACATTTATTCCACCGCCGATGGTGGACGAACCTGGGTCCAGTTGAATTGATTGATCTGTAATCTTTTTCCTTCTCGAGTGTATATATAGTTAATCATTCTCAATGACCGACTTCGCTGCCCTCTACGACCAGCTCTACCCGCGCATTTTCGCCTACGTGCGCCTGCGCTGCGGGGACACCGCCGCCGCGGAAGACCTGACCAGCCAGGTCTTCGCGCGCGCCCTGGCTGCTCTGGACAGCTACCATTCTGAAAAAGCTTCCTTTGCCACCTGGCTGTTCTCCATCGCCCACAACGCCGTCAACAACCATTACCGCGCCCAGGCGATCCGCCGCTGGCTGCCCTGGGAGGCCGTTGAGCGCCACCCTCACCCGGACCCGGTCCCCGAGGAATGCGCCCTGCAAAACGAAACCCGCCGCGAGCTGCTTGAAGCCCTTTCCAATCTCAGCCCTCGCGAGCGCGGCTTGCTGGCCCTCAAATTTGGGGGCGGCCTGAGCAACATCGAGATCGCTGAGGTGCTGGGCCTCAACCCCAACCAGGTCGGGGTGATCCTCTACCGCGCCGTCGACCGCCTCCGGGAACGCCTGGCAGGCAAGGAGATCCAGTATGGCTGAACCAGACCGCATCGAAGCCTTCAACCGCGCCGTCGACCGCATGGCCGGCCTTACAGGCCCGGCTTCGGATGAATCCGATCCCACCCTGCGGACTGTCGCTGGCCTGGTCCAGCTCGGGCGAGAATCGCGAGCCAACGCTCCCATCGCGCAGCGCGACGCCTGGGCGCGGGCTGCCGCTCAGCGCCAGCAGAGCCAGAGAAGGCGTAAGATCCTGGCTTCCTTCTCAACCTGGGGGCTGCGCGCCGCGGCGGCCCTGGGCATCCTTGCGCTGGCAGTCCTCTCGATCTATATGATCCGCCAGCAGGCCGCCCGCCACGCCGGCCCGGCCCCCGCTCGACCCGCTTCCGCGGAACCTCTGCCCGAGGGAGCCGTCCGCCGCCTGGGGCGCGGCACGCTCACCACCATGGTCCTCTCTCCCGATGGTTCCCATCTTGCCGTGGGCAGCTACCTGGGCGTTTATCTCTTCGACGCGCATACCTTCCAGCAGCTCTGGTTCAAGCCCGCCGATCGCCAGGTCCGCCAGATCGCCTTCCGCCCTGATGGCCAGGCCCTGGCTGTTGTCCAGGAGGGTGGTGCGGTGACTCTCATGAACACCGTCGATGGCGCCGCTCTGCTCGACCTGAACCAGCCGCCAGGAATGCTGGTCGGCCAGGTTTCCTGGTCGCCGGATGGCAAGCGCCTCGCCAGCGGCTCGCCGGATGGCGCCATCGCCCTATGGGACGCGCAGACCGGAAAGCAGGATCTTTTGCTCCAGTCCCCTTTTGAGTCGCCGGCTACCCCCTTTACCGAGACTGCCTGGACGCCGGATGGCTCGCGGGTTATCACCCATACCCTGGGCCAGATCCGCGTCTGGGATCCGGTCACCGGCCAGAAGCTCAGTGAGTTCAACCTTAATAAGGCTCAAACCTTCGACCTGCTCCTCTCACCTGCCCGCCCCTGGCTGATCGTCAACTCCCTTGGCGATTCCCAGATCGACCTGTGGAACTGGCAGACCGGCCAGATCGAGCGCTCGCTTAGAATCCGCTCCGACCAGGGTGGACTGAGCGCCCTGGGCTGGTCCTCGGATGGAAAGCGGGTCCTGGGCAAAGTCTCCTACCCGCCCCAGATCCTCGCCTGGGACGCCGACAGCGGCGAAATGCTCCAGCCCTACTCGCTCTACGCCACCGAAGCGACCTACTCTCCGGATAACAGCGTCCTCTATACCGCCGGACCTCTGGGGGTAAACGCTCTGGATTCAACCACCGGCGCGCAGCTACGCGGCCTCTCCGATCTCTACCCGACCAACTATACCGGCGCGGTCTACCGCATGACCTGGGACAGCCAGGGGATCGTCACCAGTCAGGCAGGCCTGACCCTCTGGAACCCGAAGGATGGCACTGCCCGACCGCTCTTTACGGAAGATCTCAAAGACCCGCGCACCTTTGCCGCCTGGTCCGGCCTGCGCGCGGACGGCGGCCGCGACTACCTGGTCTATAAGTCCGACCAGACCGCCTGGATCCGCCGGGGCGACAAGGAATGGCAGATTGCTAACGTGCGCGACATGACTGAGTTCGCCTGGTCGCCCGATGGAAAACTCCTCGCCTCGGGGGAGACGGTCTGGGATGTGGAGAGCGGCCACGTACTCAGCGAGTTCCAGGGGAACCGCCATTTCGCCAACCTTCCCGCCTGGTCCCCGGACGGCCAGCGTCTTGCCTCGGGCACCGTGGATGGCACGGTCGCGGTCTGGGATCCACAGACCGGAGAGGTGAAGCTCACCCTGGAGCCAGGAATCCTGTGGGTGCCCGAGGTGGCCTGGTCGCCTGACGGGAAGCTGCTGGCGGTGATGGGCAACGCCAATAACAACACCGGCGACCCGCCGACCCTGGCCTGGATTTACGACGCTCAAACCGGCGCCGTGGTCCAGCATTGGGAGGCTCCCGGCGGGCACACCCAGGGCATGGCCTGGTCGCCGGATGGTCGCTGGCTGGCGGCCGGCAAGAGCTCAGGCGAGGTTCGTGTCTGGGACACCTCGATCTGGAAAGAGGTGTACATCTTCCTGGGCCACCGCGACCAGGTGATCACCGTGGCCTGGTCCCCCGACAGCGCGCGCCTCGCCTCGGGCGGCATGGATGGGCAGATCCTTATCTGGGCGGTTGGGAAATCTGAGCCGGCCCCGCCAGCCGTCACACCGGCCCCCACCTCTACCGCTCAGGCATCGCCGCTCCCCGGTGGAAGCGGAATTTCCGTTGCGAGCGCCCCCGGGATCAGGCAAGCCCAGGCCTGGGGCAAGGGCGCGGTTCACGGCGTGAGCTACTCTCAGGATGGCCGGCAAATCGCGGTCCTCTCCACCCTGGGATTGGCCCTGCTCGATTCCGAATCCTACCATCAGACGGATTTCTTCCACACCCTGGGGACGACCGGGCACGGCAGTACCGCCGCTGTCTCTTCAGATTGGAGCCTGGTCGCGGTTGGGACAGGCGCGGGAGTCGACCTTCTCCGCCGTGAGGATCACCAGCTCCTGCGCTCTCTGACTCAGAATTACGGCATCATCAACGAGCTCTTCTTTACCCGCGACGGCAGCCGGCTGGTCGGATTGGCGAATCACCCTGGATCGGAGGACTATTCCTGGACCGTGGTGGTCTGGCGGGTCAGCGATGGCACCTTGGTCTCCTCTCAATGGGGGACGATCCCCTGGGCGACTCAACCGGGCGAAATGCAGCCGTCTTTCTCGACCAGCGGTGATCTCGCCGTCTTTTGGAAATACCCCGACCCCTCCGGGATACAGATCGTCAACCTCAGGAACGGTGACCTGAATTGGGCTCTATCCCAGGCAAACACCCCGCTCGCCGCGGCCGTTTCCACCGACGAAAAGACCATCGCCATCCTCAACCAGGATGGGCGCATCGATCTGCTTTCCCTGGAAACTCGCGCTGGGCTTCATTCTTTGCAGATCGAGCTGAGCGCCCAGTCCCCGGTCTATTTCCTCACCTTCAGCCAGGATGACACCCTCCTGGTCGGTCGCAATGGGGATGGTAAGGTATTCGCCTGGCAGGTCAGCGACGGCCATTTGCTCTACTCCTTCCAGGCCGATCCGCTGGCCTATACCATGGCTCTCTCTCCGGATAGGTCCGCGCTGGCCCTCAACACCCTCGAGACAGTTCACTTCTGGAACCTCGCGAATGGGACGCTGTTCGGCGAGCTGCCGGGCTACACCCTTCCGGTCCAGGCGATCGCCGTCTCCCCCATTGGCGAGCGCGTCGCATCCCTGTCTCAGGGCGGGGACCGCACGCCTCTCACTGTCTGGGGAACCGCTCAGGACTCGCCGCTGTGGAGCAGCGCCGGCTACTCCGCCCTCAGCCTGGCCTGGTCACCAGACGGCAGCCAGCTGGCCCTGGGCCTGTGGGACGGCTCGATTAGCCTGGTCAGCGCCGCGGACGGCCAGAAGGCGCTGGACCTGCGCCTCCAGCCCGACCCCTCGGCGCAGATCCGCTGCCTGGCCTATGCTCCCGGCGGCGCTGAGCTGGCCTCCGGGTCGATGGGCATCGTGCGCGTCTGGGACCTGGCTGGTGGCTCCCTGAAGCGCAGCCTGAATGCCTCGACTGAGAGCTGGATCGATTCCGTGGCCTATTCCCCTGACGGCCGCTACCTGGCCGCCTCCTCGGCCGATGGAATCCTCTGGCTGTGGAACACCAGTGATGGCGGTGTGGTCGCCAAACTACCTGTGGAGACGAATGGGCATACGGGCCAGCTGGCCTTTACCCCCGACGGCCGCACCCTGGCCCTCGCGGTCGATTCCGCGGTCTACACCTGGCCAGTGGTGAATCCCCAGGCCCCGCAGCGCATGGATCTTGACGGAACGGTGGCGCAGGGCCTGGCTTTCGCCCCTTCCGGGGACATCCTCGCCGTTGCCCTGGATAACGGCGTCATCCAGCTGCTCTCCTTCCCAGAAGGCAGCCTGCTCGCCAGCCTGAGCGGTCACACCGGAGGGGTCTCCAGCCTCTCCTTCTCCGCCGATGGATTCTCTCTGTTTAGCGGCTCTTATGACGGCACTGTTCGTCAATGGAAATGGACGCCTTAGAGACCGCATCAAAGCGGAAAAGGTTTTGGAAAGGAAAAGGAAAATGTTGTATGTAGTGATTGGCAGCAGCGCAGGAAAGTCTCGCGACGAGATTATGGCTATTTATCCTCGCCACAAAGCGTTCCTGGATCAGTTCATCCTCCGCAGCGAGGTGGTGGGAATCGGTCCCTTCACCGATCCGGGTGGC